>JAJYFB010000206.1 GCA_021785495.1 Acidobacteriota bacterium
TGTCGCGTTCTATCGCGCGGCGCCCGGCGGCGTGCGCACCACGGTCGCCTTCAGCCAGAGCCAGCGCTATCCCGCGCTCGATCTCGACCGCGAACACGGCGCCATTCGCGACCTCGCGCACGCCTTCAGCCAGGATGGCGGCCTGGCGGTGCTCTACGGCAACATCGCCGAAGACGGCTGCATTGTGAAGACGGCGGGCGTCGACAGATCCATCCTGACTTACGCAGGCCGGGCGCGCATCTTCGAGAGCCAGGAGGCGGCCGTCGAGGCCATTCTCGGCGACAAGGTCGTTGCCGGTGATGTTGTCCTCATTCGCTACGAAGGACCGCGCGGCGGGCCGGGCATGCAAGAGATGCTCTACCCCACCAGCTACCTCAAGTCGAAGGGGCTGGGCAAGGCCTGCGCGCTGATCACCGACGGACGCTTCTCCGGCGGCAGCTCAGGACTTTGCATTGGCCACATCTCGCCCGAAGCCGCCGAGGGCGGCGCGCTGGCGCTGGTTGAAGAGGGCGACCGCATCGAGATCGACATCCCGAAGCGCGTGCTGCGGGTCGATCTGCCGGACGGCGAACTCGAAGCGCGCCGCGCCAAGATGCAGGCCCAAGGCGCATCCGCATGGAAGCCGGCCGCGCGCGACCGCGTGGTTTCAAAGGCGCTCGAAGCCTACGCCGCGCTCACCACCAGCGCCTCTCAGGGCGCGGTGCGCAGCCTCGCGCAACTGCGCAAAACGGCCTCGTAGTTCGAGCGCGCCTCGCAGAGCCGGTTTCCCCACCGGCTTCGCCGCTTCGCCCTACGCCTTGCCCTCCAGAACGTCACGCAGGGCGAAGCTGGTTTCCAGGCGGATGACCCCCGGCAGACGCGAGAGTTCGTTCTGGTGCAAACGGTTGTAGTCGTCGATATCCGCCACGCGGGCCACCAGGATGTAGTCGTACTGGCCGGCCAGCAGGTGGCAGCTCACGATGTCGTGACAGTGGCGCACGGCGGCCTCGAAGGCGTTGAGAACGGCCGCCGATTGCCGCTCCAGCGTGACGCGGATGTAGACGGTCATGTGCTTGCCGAGCAGCCGGTCGTCGATCACCGCGCGGTAGCCGCGAATGGCTCCTGCCGATTCGAGCGCCAGAATCCGCCTTGAGGCCGCCGAGGCCGAGAGCCCCACCGCCTCACCCACCTCGTAGTTCGTGGCCCGGCCGCGCCGTTCAAGGTAGCGCAGAATGGCGGCGTCCAGCTCATCCAGATTCAATTTGTCGAGTCCGGCCTCCGCAATCTCCAGCGAAGCCGGCTCCCGCGCTGCGGGGTTCTCTTGTTGCGCGAATTCGGCGAGATTCTCACGTTTCGTTCCCATTCAGACGTTTTATCACAAAATTTGCACACATTGAAAGCTCTTTACGCCGTAAACTTTCCTCAAGTTCGGAGCCGGCCGCACCCGGATTCGGTTCTCCTTCTAGCGCAGACCGGGGGGCTGGCCTCCGAACGCAATTTTCCCGGCGCGCGACAGGGCCGTGCGATCGGCGAAGAGGCGAATCATGATTGTCGGCGTTCCCAAAGAGATCAAGGATAACGAATCCCGCGTCGGCATCACCCCGGCCGGGGCCAAGGCGCTTGTCGAGGCGGGTCACACGGTGGTGGTTGAGACGCAGGCCGGCGCGCAATCGGGCTTTCCCGACGCCGAGTACCAAACGGCCGGCGCGGAGATCGCAGCCGACGCCGACGCCGTCTGGCGCAAGGCCGAGATGATCGTCAAAGTCAAGGAGCCGGTCGCGAGCGAGTCCCCGCACTTCCGCGAGGGCCTTGTGCTCTTCACCTATCTGCACCTGGCTCCGCTTCCGGAGCTGACCGACCAACTGCTGGCATCGAAGGTGATCGGCATCGCCTACGAGACGGTGCGCGACCGCCAGGGGACGCTGCCGCTGCTGACGCCCATGAGCGAGGTGGCCGGGCGCATGAGCGTGCAGGTGGGCGCAAGCTACCTCGAAAAAGAGCGCGGCGGACGCGGCATTCTGCTGGGCGGGGTTCCGGGCGTGCCGCCGGCGCACGTGACGATTCTGGGCGGCGGCGTGGTGGGCGCGAATGCGGCGCGGATCGCGCTGGGCTTTGGCGCCAAGACCACGCTGATCGACGTGAACCTGAACCGGCTGCGCGAACTGGACGACATCTTCGGCGGACGGATCTCGACGCTGGCCTCGAACAGCTATCACATTGCGCAGGCCGTGCGCGAAGCGGACCTGGTGATCGGCGGCGTGCTGATTCCCGGCGCCACCGCACCCAAACTGCTCACCCGCTCGATGGTTGCGGAGATGAAGCCGGGCGCGGTCATCGTCGATGTGGCCATCGATCAGGGCGGCTGCGTGGAGACGGCGCGGCCCACTTCGCACTCGAACCCCAGCTACACGGTCGATGGCGTGGTGCATTACTGCGTGACGAACATGCCCGGCGCCGTGCCGCACACCTCCACGCAGGCGCTGACCAACTCAACCTTTCCGTACGTACTGCGCATCGCCAACCTGGGCGCGCGCGAGGCGCTGCGGCAGGACGCAGGCTTCGCCGAGGGGCTCAACACGTGGATGGGCGCGCTGGCGCATCGCGGCGTGGCCGAGAGTCAGCACCGCGCCTGGACCGCTCCGGCCAGCCTGCTGGGCTGACACGGCTGCCCAGCGGCGCGGATCGGCGGGCGCGGCTACGGGACGGGGCGCTCGACCCTGCGCTGCGGAAACCAGGTGACCTGAATGCTCGTCGTCGTCACCATCTGTTCGCCGGGCATGTCGATCGGCGCCTTCCAGTGCTCCACCGTAAAATTGCCGTCGAGTTCGACATCCTTGCCAATCCGCTTGACGGCCTGGAAGCCCGCGTCGTACAGCGTGGTGCCGCCGGGAATGAAATCCGTAGTCGCTTTTTGATACCGGCCGTTGGCCTGCAACCACTCGTTCCCGCTGAGGTGGTAGGTGATCCACATCTGGCCGCCTTTGTCTTCGCGGCCGATCCAGTCGCCGAACAGTTGCCCCTCA
>JAJYFB010000207.1 GCA_021785495.1 Acidobacteriota bacterium
CTACGGTTTGCGGAACGGACGTTGAGGGCGGGGAAGTGATTCTTACCGATCGGTCTGCAATTCGCCGCGCCGCGCCCCGCTCCTTTCCGCATTTTTGCAGAAATGGGCGGGGCGCGGCATCCCTCTCGCTTTGCCGTCGAATGGATTCGACCCGTTCTGGACAAGCCGCTCTCGATCTTCAGCCCTCGTCAACCCTCGTCGTCCTCCTCGCTGTCTTCGTCGCCGGCGCTAAAGGGCAGCACCAGCAGGCTGGCCCCCAGCAGCTTTTCCGTGAGCCGGTCGACGGCCAGCGGATATTTATAACCCATGGTGCGGACAGCCATGCCCAGCAGGCTGGCCGCCTCGGCCTGGGTGTACTCCTGCAGCACCACCCGGCTCAGAATCTCGCGATCGAGCGGTTGCAGCTTGCCGAGGCACTTTTCCACGTCGAGAACAAAGATGACGGCGTCCTCGAAGGTGCGGATGGGACGGCTCGACGCCCAGCCGCGCGCGATCGGATCGCTCAGAATAGACGGCGCGCGGCCCACCTGCATCGATGCGTAGAGGTAGCGCCGCAGCAGGCTTTCCGTGTGCCTGCGATAGAAGGCCAGGCAGGCCGGCGGCCGGGACTGCGCCGCCGCCGGGCGGGCTTCGGTTCGCGCCGGTGCGGGCCGGACTCCACGCGCCGGTGCGGCCTTTTGTTCCCACCGGTGGCGTTCAATCCTCCACGCCGCCTGGCCTGTGCTCGCGTCCCAACCGAGGGGCAATTGCAGGGCTGCACTCATTGCGCACCTCCTGCGGCTTCGGCCACTGCCCACACCTTTGTCAGCTGATTCGCGGCCGGCTTACGCGCCGGACGGCCGCGGCGTTTGCGGCTTTCCGGGGTGGGAAAGGTCCTCAGTTTCGACGCACACTCCTTGCAATACACACTCTCGTGGGTCTGGGCACGGTACCAAAGACAACCGCACCCTTCGCAAACCTTCAACTGTACGCACACTTCCATGACTTCGTCTCCGCATCTGTTTCATCTCCCGACGGAGGCTGGTCTTGCCGGTTGCTCCACGGGGTGAGGAGAATCGGGCCGGAAACTCGGAATTCTCGCGTTCCGATGGGGGATTTGCCGCCCGTACTCTCGTATTTGCTGCCCTGGCTGTTGGTGCGCAGATCATGGAAGCTCCCGTCCGGGTTGTTTGCCGGCGCCGCTTGCTGCGCGACGCCGGAAAGGGATGTGGAAAGCCGGCCGCTCTCCTGCTGAACCGGCCCATGTTCATTCGCCGTTTTCGGAGGCGCGTTTTCGTCTCCGATCGAACTGCGGCGGAGAAATGATTTTCCAAAAGATTCCCACAACCCAGCACGCGATTAAGTAAACCTAATGTAGGGATACGATTCTTTAGCGTCAACGCCTGGCAGCCAATTTCCCGTCGTCTGCTTTCCAATCGCCCGGTAAATGCCGAAAATGGAGGCTACTGTGCCCTGATTGGTTTTCCGGGAGAAAACAAAAGCCTTACCGGCCTATTGCTGGCGGCGAATTTTCCACAGATGAACACGAGTCAGATGCACGAGCGCCTCCGTCTGGAACTGCTGCGCAGGATTCAGAGGGGAACACTCAGCGTCTCGCTTCTGGCCCGCCAAACGGGATTCGGGCAGGCGCATCTATCGAATTTTTTGCACGGTCGGCGGCAACTTTCGCTCGACGCCATGGATCGCATCCTGGCCGCGCAGCGGCTGACGGTGGTCGACCTGCTGCCGGCCGTGCCGCAAAAGAGCGCCGGGCAGGAGGATGGCGCGATCGAGGCGGTTCCCGTGGTTTCGCATGCCACGGCTCTGTTCGAGCCGGTGATCCGCCCCACGGCCATTCAACGGATGCTGCATCTTCCGCCCGGAGCGCTCGCCACGGTTCGCGCGCGCGCCACCAGCCCGCGCCGCGCCTGGCAGCGCTTTGTCGCCGTTCGCATCGCGGCCGCCGACGCCCTGCCGATGGAGCCGCTGGTGCTGCCCGAGGCTCTGGCCCTCATCGACCGGCACTATAACGTGCTGCAAGCCTACCGCCCCAACCGTCCCAACCTCTACGCCGTGCGCCACGGCGCGCACCTGGCGCTGCGCTACGTCGAGTTTCAGGCCAGCCGGCTGATCCTGCGCCCGCACAATATCGCCTTTCCCATTGAGCTGATCGCTCTAACGGCCGAAGAATCGCCCAGCGAATGGCTGGTGGGCCGGGTGGCGCTGATCCTGAACGAGATTTGAGAAGCGAGCCTGGAGGCCGGTCTTGCAGTACACTCAAGCAGACCGGTTTTCTGGAACGATCGTCATGCCCTTTGGCCGCAACGCGAAGACGAAAAAGCCGCTCGACGAGGCCGCGCTCTATAACTACGCCGTCAAGGCCCTCGGCCGGCGCATGCGCACCGAGGCCGAGCTGCATCGCCTGATGGCCGCCCGCGCCGAGCCCGATGCCAACGGCGCCACGGCGGTGCGCCGGGCGATCGCGCGCCTCCAGGAACATGGCTACCTGAACGACCGCTCCTTTGCCGAGACCTACGCGCGTCTGCGCCAGGAGAACGAGAAGCTCGGCGCGCGGCGCGTCCGCCAGGATCTGCGCCAGAAGGGCGTGCGCGCCGATCTTGTCGAAGAGGCCGTCGAGGCCCGCTACGGCGCAACCAGCGAAGAAGCGCTGGCCCGCGAACACCTGGAGCGCAAACGGATCAAAAAGCCGGAAAACGAGAAGGAAGCCGCGCGCATCGTGCGGCGACTGGTGGCCGCGGGGTTTTCGGTCGCAACCCTCTACAAAATTTTGCGCAATTGGGATCTTCCCGAAGAGTCGCTGGCCGGCCTGGAAACCCTGGAGACCGATTCGCACGACGAGTAAGGCGCGCTCGATTCGACCTGCGGCGATGCGCTATGCTCCTCTTCATGCAGGTGACGCTGACGCACATCGGCGCGCGGGGCGGCGCAAAGGATGGATACGAGGAGCTTGTCGGCGGCTACCTGGCCCGCTGCACCGGCGCGATGCG
>JAJYFB010000067.1:0-10977 GCA_021785495.1 Acidobacteriota bacterium
CCGATCTACTCGCTACGGCGGGGCGGCGAAAGCCGAAGTGGTACGAAAATCCGCAGACCCTAACAGGTCGTGGGGGTTCAAGTCCCCCCGCCCGCACCACCGGTTTCTGACCACGATGCACGCTTCCCGGACCGCCTTGATGCGGTTGATCGCCCATGCAGGACAGATTTGCCCGGTCAACTGCGGTTTTTAGGGTTATTCCTGCTCCGGCGAAACCCGTCTCACGAAACCCGTCTCAATTGACCGCCGTCTCCGGTTCGAGCAGCGTGTCGATAAAAGCTTCCGGGAAGAATTCGAGGAAGTCGTCCATCTGCTCGCCGACGCCCATGTAGCGCACCGGCAGATTCAGTTCGAGGGCGATGGTGACGGCGATGCCGCAGCGGGCTGTCCCGTCCAGCTTGGTGAGGACAATGCCCGTCACTCCGGCCGACTCGACATAGCGCCGCGCCTGCTGCAAGCCGTTCTGGCCCGTCGTGGCGTCCATGACAAGCAAAACCTCGTGCGGCGCGTAAGGCACCACCTGGGCCGCGGCATGGATGAGATTGTCGAGCTCCTGCATCAGGTCGGCCTTGGTGTGCAGACGGCCGGCCGTGTCCACAATCAACTCGTCAAAGCGGCTCTCGCGGGCATGGCCGGCGGCCTCGAAGACCAGCGCCGTCGGGTTATCGCCCGTGCGCCCTTTGACGATCTCCGCGCCCGCGCGCCGGGCCCAATCGTCCAACTGTTCGATCGCGGCCGGACGGTAGGTGTCGGCGGCGCACAGCATCACCGAGCGCCTGCGGCCGCGATTCCAGGCCGCCAGCTTGCCGCTGGTGGTGGTCTTGCCCGTGCCGTTCGGCCCCACCAAAATGGTGACAAACGGGTCGCCCGTGCGGGGCCGGGTCTGGATGCGTCCCTCGGCCGGAGCCGTGAGAACTTCCAGCAGATAATCCTTGAGCAGGTCGCGCAAGTTCTCCTCGCCCTTGACGGCCTTGCGCCGCGCCCGTTCGGCGAGCGCGGCGAGGAGATGGTCCACCGTCTCCCGGCTCATGTCCGAGGTCAGCAGCACGGTTTCCAGTTCTTCGTAAAATCGCCTGTCGCCAGCGCGCACAGGCGCAACCATGCGCTCAGACCAGCCCTCGTGCGTACGCGCAACTGCCTGCCGCATCTGCTTGAAAATACTCGGTCTTTGCTCGGCCATCTCAAACATTGTCCCCGCCTTTGCTCTCGTTTTCGGTGATGACCGCCGGTGCAAAGACCCCGCCGGTCCTGACTGTCTATCGCGACTACGAGCGAGCCAAAATGCGGAAAGCACGGACAAAAATTAGATAGTCAAGCAATCGGCTTTCCATGGCCTGCATGATCCCCTACAACTTTAGTATCACGCATTACCACGAAAGTATCGATTCTGTGCAAAAAAAATTCACGAAAGTAACGGGCGCCCTCAATTGAGACGCGCCCGTATAGAAACACAGCGAGCCGAAGACGCGGCGATCAATGGCGGGCCGCGGGAGCGGAGGCGCTGGTGGCTGGAACCTCGCCGCGCACAAAGGACAGCACGACGGGCGGTAGCGGCTTGTCGGCGTTGGCCAAAAGCACACTGACCTGCCAGATCTGCGTCGGCGAAAGCGTGTCCTTGAAGGCCGGCATTCCGGTCAGCCGGATGCCGTTGGCCACCTTCCAGTAGGTCTCGCCCGGCGGGTCGTCGCTGACGCCCACGGCGTTGCGGTGCTTTTCCCAGAGAGCCGGCGCCTTGGGAAACATGTGCGCGCCGAAGGTGGACGGCTGGCCGTGAAATCCGTGGCAGGCCGCGCATTGGTCGCGGTAGACCTCGGCGCCGGCCAGAAGATTAGCCTCGTCCGCCGGAACCGGCGGCTGGCCGGGCATCTCGCGGGCGATTCGCGCCCGGAGCGGGATGTGCGTCAACTGGCGTTCGTATGGCAGCGGTGGATCGGCGGCTGCGACCGGGGGATGTCCCCACTGCAACCAGGCCAAGAGTGCCAGCGGCGCCAGGATCCAACCCAGAATGACTCCGAAAACGATGCGGCCCATATTCCTCCTCGTCCCTCCTTGCGCCGATGGCTCCCCAGGGCGCTTTGCCGATCATTCCGGCAGTGTACGCGAAAATCGCAGGTGCGCGTACGAAAAAAAACGGAACGGCCGGCGCGGGACTCTTCACCGCCGTGCATGGTCCGGGGCTAGCCCACGCAAAATGAGGCGGCTAGCTCGCGCAGAATGAGGAGATTCCGATGGTTGACCACTCCCGCATGAAGCTCGGCCGCAAGGCCATCCGAACCGACAGCCGCACGCTGCGTCTGGCTCAGTATTTGACGCCCGCTCTACCGCCTCCACCGCTCGCGGCCGACTGGAGCTGTGGCGTCGCCTCCTGGGGCATGATGCTGAACGACAGTCTTGGCGATTGCACGATCGCCGGCTGCGCGCACGCCGTCCAGGTGTGGACCGCCAACACGGGCCGCGAAGTTACCCTCCCCGACGCAACCATCGAGAAATACTACGAAAAATGGGACGGCTACGTGGCCGGCGAGCCGTGGACCGATCGCGGCGGCTCTGAGTTGGACGTGCTGAACCGCTGGAAGAAGCAGGGCTTGGCCGGCCACAAGCTGCTGGCCTTCGCCGATCCCGATCCTGCCAATCTGACGGAGATTCGCCAGTCGATTGCGCTCTTCGGCGGCGTCTATATCGGCCTGGCCTTGCCCGTCACCGCGCAAAAGCAGGAGATTTGGGAGCTCGCGCCCGGCACTGGCGGCGACGCTGAGCCCGATAGCTGGGGCGGGCACTGCGTCTTTGTCTGCAAGTACGACGCAACGACGTTCACGTGCATCACCTGGGGCCAGCTCAAGACCATGACCGTGGACTTCTGGAAGAACTACTGCGACGAAGCGCACACGCTGCTCAGTGCGGACTGGCTGGCGGCCAAAGGTGCGCCCAGCGGCTTCAACCAGACGCAGTTGCTCGCCGATCTCGACGCCATTGCGTAGCCGGACTCAGACGGCCGGTTTCGGCGCAAACCCGCGGCGCATGAACCGGCCCGCACCCGGCTTCGACATGATAGGCGAGCACGGTTTTGTTTCTCAGGAGAGGACGCATAGGAAGGCGCAGGGAACCTCCGAAGAGAGAAAGTCATGTCCCTGCGCCTTCCTGCTACTGAGTCGCAACCGCGATCGTGCCTGCCCAAGACTCATACGTGCCGCTGGGCATGGGCAGCAGCGTGGCCGCGCCGCCGTTTACCCAGTATGCGCCGGTTTGGCCCACGCCCGCCATGGAATCCGACAAAGATCCCACCGCGTACACATCGCTGCCGGAGAGCGCAATCCCGGAGGCCCAGGAGGTGGCGTCAGAGGGATTTGAAACGGTGCTGGGCAAGGGTAACGTGGAGGGCGTACCGTTCGTCCAGTAGGCGGCGCTACCGTCGCCCGTCGTGCCGTTCGACCCGCTTCCCGCCACATACACATCGCTGCCCGAGACTGTAATCCCGCCGGCTCCATAATTTCCTGCCGAATCGTTGGGAGGGATGGGCAAGGTCGTAGCTGCGCCGTTGTTCACCCAGAATATGGCAGTGTCGGTGCCCACGCTGGAGTCCGTCTGTCCCGATACATACACATTGCCTCCCGAGACCGCGATCCCCTCGGCGTAATAATCCCCTGTGAAGCCGCTGGGCGGGGTCAACAGCGTGGCCGCGCCGTTGACCCAGAGTACGGCGCTTTCGTCGCTATTGGTGTTCCACGCGGTTCCCGCAACGTACACGTTGCTGCCCGAGACCGCCATCGCGTCGGCGGAAGAATATGCAAAGCCGCTGGGCGGGGGCAACGTTGTGGCCGTGCCGTTCACCCAGAGTATGGCGTCGCCCAAGCCTCCGCTGATCCAGCCAAATCCAACCACATACACATTACCGCCCGATACCGCAATCGCGCTGGCTTGCGAGCCCGCCAGGCCGCTGGGGGTGGGCAACGTCGCAGGCGTGCCGTTTACCCAGTAAGTGGCGGTGGGGAAGTTTTGCACGGCGTTCGACGCAGATCCCGCCACATACACATCGCTGCCGGAAACTGCGATTGCGTTGGCTTGCGTGCTTGTCATGCCGCTGGGCATCGATAGAGCCGTTGCGGTGGCAGTGGGGCTTCCGGAGATAAGCCGCCAGACTTCGGCGACAGTCACAATGTTCGATGTAGGGTAGTATGTGGACGCTGTTGAGATCGCATTTCCGGCGATGTAAATGGTTGTGTTTGGGCCGATGGCCGGGTTGACGGTGAAGCTTTGCGCAACTTGCGAAGCCGCCGCATAGATGCTGTTGCCGGCCTGGCTGGCGTTGATCGTGCAGGTTCCGGCCGTCACCAAGGTGGCCGTCATTCCGGAGACCGTGCAGACGCCGGGAGTCGCCGACGTAAGGGTGACTGCGGCGGCGGAGCTAGCCGTCGTCGAGAGCGTCAAAGAGGTTCCCGCCGTCTGCGTGCCGGGATTGTCGAAGGTAATGGTTTGCGTGGTATGACCGATGCTGTTACCGCCGCCGCAGCCGCTGACAAGCAAGGCCAGCGAAGGAATCGAAAGAAGAGTGAGCGACTTGAGATGCCTCATGTGAGCGTTTCCCCCTGCTGGTTCACACTTGCCGCCATTATACCGGTGGTTTGCAGCAGTGGTCCTTTATCGATTTAGTTTTAGACATAATAAGCCAACACCTAGGCAGTGCCGGGCGGAACGTGTCAACGATGTCGAAGCAGGCGTCGATGAGACGTTGAGTTATTCCAGTTTCCCGCCGGAACACTGGCGCTCGATCCGCACCAACAACCCGCTGGAGCGCTTGAACCGGGCAAAACAACCTCAACGAACAACCTTCCTAAGTCAAAAGGAAGATCGAAAGTGCGAAAAACACTGGACACCACCTGGATCGCCAATCTGCGCGAATCTTCAGACAGACGCACCCCTGCGCCAGCGCGAAAGTCGAGTCGCCATCCCTGCGGTGTTCTACCTGTCAGGGATGGCGACTGTCGCGTGAAATGTACGTTGACCCTCAGTCTTGCCACCGCGGAAAAGTTGGCGGCGATTACGCCGTCGGGCGCAGCGGCGTTTTTTTCGTCGCAATGGTCAGCGTGGCCGGGGCGATATGCTCGTGGCGGACGTTGACCGCGGCTTCGATCTGCATCGCGCCGGCCGTCTTCGTCGATTGCACGATGACCTGCGCGAGACCGCTGTAGAGCGAGCGCTGCGGCTTCTTGTCGCTTTCCAGGCAGTTCGAATCGCCATTGCCCACGCCGATCAGCGCGCCTTCGCCGGTCACCTTGAAATCGACGAGGAGATTGGCCGTTGGCACGGAGCGTCCCTGGCTATCGACGGCTGAAACCGTCAGAATCGCAATGTCTTCGCCGTCGGCGTCGATCTGCTTGCGCTCAGCGTCGAGCCGCAGAGCCACGGCCGGCCCGGTCGTCTCGCGCTCCTCGGTCCGCAGCAGCTTGCCGTCCTTCCAGCCGTGCGCTGTGATTTTTCCCGGCTCATAGCGCACCTTCCACTCCACGTGGCCGAGATGCGGAACCTTCTGCCGGCCCAGGCTCTTGCCGTTCAGCAACAACTCCACCTCGTCGAGGTTCGAATGCACCCAGACGGGAATCTCGTCGCCCTCGCGGCCCTCCCAGGTCCAGTGCGGAAACAGATGCAGCACGGGCTGCTTCGTCCACCAGGCTTTGTAGTAGAAGAAGTTGTCCTTGGGGAATCCGCAGGTATCGACGATGCCGAAGTTCGAGTTGATCGACGGCCAGCCGTAGGGCGTGGGCTCGCCGCGATAGTCGAAGCCGGTCCAGGCAAAGCCGCCGGCCAGCCACGGGCGCGTGGCGTAAAATTGCCACCATTGCTCGGCCAGCTCGCTCCACTCGGTGTGATTCACGTCGTAGGCGCTCAGCGTGTTGCAGAGCGGGTCGGTCTGGTAGACGCCGCGCTGCGAGATGGTGCTGGCCGTCTCCGAGCCGTAGATTGCCTTGGTCGGGTGCTCCTTGTGGTAGCCGTCGGGATACTGCAGGTTGTAGTTGAAGCCGATGATGTCGAGGGCCAGCGAGACGCCCTTTTCGTTGTCGCCGTTGACGGCGGCCGAGACCACGCGCGTGGGGTCGAGCTCGTGGCAGCGGCGCACCATCGTCGTGGCGATCTTCTCGCCCTCCTCGGCCATTTCAAATTGCAGGCGCCACTCCTCGTTACCGATCGACCAGAGGATAATCGACGGCGAGTTGCGGTAGCGCTTGATCATCGTTTCAAGCTGCGCCAGGCCCTCGGGGCTCGAACTCATCTGCCGCGTCTCGCACATCATCATCATGCCCATGCGGTCGCAGGCCTCGACCAGCTCGGGCGTGGGCATGTTGTGCGAGGTGCGGATCGCGTTGCAGCCCATCTCCTGGAGCACGCCGACGCGGAAGGATTGCAGACGGTCCGGCAGCGCCGCGCCCACGCCGGCGTGGTCCTGATGGTTGCAGGTTCCCTGAATCTTCAGCGGCTGGCCGTTCAGGAAAAAGCCGCGGTCGGCATCGAATTGTACGGTGCGCACGCCGAAGGTGACGCGCTCGGCGTCGCGCGCCTTACCGCCGGAGACGACCGTGACGATGGCCATGTAGAGATGCGGCGTCTCAATCGACCAGAGCGACGGGTTCGCGATCTTCGCCGTCGCGGCAAACTCCGCGGAGCCGTCGGCGTCAACCGTTTGCGCGGGCGCTTCGGCCGTCGCCACGGTCTTGCCCGCCGCATCGAAGATCTCCCAGCGGACGCTGGCCGGCTCGGCCGTCTTGCCCTCGTTGACGACTACCGTTCCGAGCGCTAGCGCGGCCTCGTCGCCCTTCCGTTCCGCGCGGACAACGCTCTCCCACGGGCCCAGGCGCAGCGCATCGGTCTTCGTCAGCCAGACGTGCCGGTAGATGCCCGCGCCTTCGTAGAACCAACCGTCGCCGAAGCTGGCGTCGACGCGCGCGACCACGCAGTTTTTCGCGCCCACCGCCAGAAAATCCGTAATGTCGAAGCGGAAAGGCGCGTAGCCGTTGTCGTTCCTGCCGACAAAACACCCATTGACGAAAAGCAGCACATCGCGGAAGGCGCCGTCGAACTCAAGCGAAACGCGGCGGCCGGCATCGCTCTGGGGAATGGCGAACTCCTTGCGGTACCAGCCCACGCTGGTCTCAGGATAGTCGCGGCCGAGCGGCTTGAAGCCATGCGAGGCCAGCGCGTCGTCGCGCATAAACGGCAATTCGACCGCCCAATCGTGCGGCAGCCGCTGCGCTCGCCACTTGGAATCGTTGTAGCCAACTTTCGCGAACGTGAAGTCGCCGGTCTTCGAGAAGGCGCTCTGGTCCTTGCCGAAACCCAGGTCGCGCGCCGGATCGTTGGCATTGCCGAAGAGAAACTTCCAGTCAAAGTCAAAGAGAAAGCGCTCGCGCGGGGCGAGGGATGCGGTGCGGGCGTCCGATCCACCGGCTTGCGCATCGCGGGCCAACCGTGCGGCCGTGCGCGCCCATGCGGAACGGGCGATCAGACTGGAGGTGGACAGCGCTAATCCCGATTGGAGTAGCGAGCGGCGAGAGATTCCAGGCATACAAACTCCTTTCAACCGAAGCAAGGGATATCCAGGCGCATGCGCGCGCTTGCGCGAATCGAGAACGATTCTGTGCGGCGCGCCGCACGCAACCTCGAACTATAAACGACCGCCCATGCTGCTGTATACGCTTTCATCGCAGCCTTCCCAGAGCAAACGCATTTCAGTTTGCGGGATGATTTTGTTTTGAAAGGGCACGGCTGAAGCCGTTCCCTTTCAAAACTGTTCCGGGCGGCAATGCGAAATCCAAATGCGTGTGCGCTGTCACAGCCTTCGCCCTCTCTTGACCCTTTCTCCTGGCTGTGATGCACCTGCGCCCGCATTATGCCCTTGTGGCCGGCGTTGTCTTTGTCTCCGCCGCCAGCGAAAGCGCCTGCGCAAACTCCGGATGATCGGGCAGGAATATCTCGAAAACCGTGCCTGTCGCGGTTTTGGCCGCGTCTTCTACTTGCGCGGCCGGGCGGCTGCGCACATGCACCCGGCCGTGGTGCTTGAGGACGATCTCGTGACTGACCCAGAGTCCGAGGCCGGTTCCCGTCGCTTCCTTCGTGGTAAAAAAAGCCTCGAAGATGTGTTCGCGAACACCGGGCGCCATGCCCGCTCCGGTGTCGGCGACGGCAAGGCGAATTCCCGACTGCGAGGGATTTTTCCAGTCGCGGGAACTCCGGGCGCGCACAAGCAGACGACCGCCCGGCGCACTGGCGTCGATGGCATTGCCGATCAGATTCGCAATCACCTGGCGGATTTCTCCGGCAAAGCAGAACAGCGTCAGCGCGGGATCGTATCTGCGCTCGACGCGGAGGCCGAGCGAGTTCAGTTTGCCGTGGTAAAGACTGAGCACGGAGTCGAGCAGATCGGCCAGCGTGGCGCGGGCCGGCTGCGTGGGCTGACGGTAGAAACGCAACGTTTGCTGTGTGATCTCGGCGATGCGGCGGGCCTCGTGTTCGGCCATGGAGACGTATTGCCGCGCGGCCTCCGGCATTCCGTCGAGGTTCTCCAGCAAAAACAGCAGATTCGTGATGGCTTCGAGAGGGTTGTTGATCTCGTGCGCGATCGAGGCGGCCAGACGGCCCGTGACGGCGAGTTTTTCGCTGCGGCGCAGGGCTTCTTCGCTGCGTTTGCGGTCGCTTGCGTCGAGCGCAATGACGCCCGCCCACCGCACCTGCGCGGGCTGTGTGCGCACCGGGTAGGTGCTGACCAGCCATGTCCAGGGACGGCGCGTTGCGGCGCTCGCGCCGTTGATTTCCAGATTGCGCACCGGTTCTTCGGCCGAGAAGGCCTGGGTGACGGCTGCCTCAATCTCCTGTGCGGCGCCGGCGGCAAGCAAGTCGCCGAGAGTGCGGCCCAGATGGCGGCTGATGGGGACGCCCGTCAGACTGGCGAAGATGCGATTAACACGCACGAAGCGGAAATTGCGATCGACAAAGGCCAGGCCGATGGGCGCATGAGCCAGCATCGAGTCGAGCAGCGAGAGCGTGTCGTTCAACCCCGCTCGTTGCTCGGCCAGCGAGGCCACCATGCGGTTGAAGGTTTCAATCAGGTCGCCAATCTCATTGTGTACGACGACGGGCAAAGGGAAATGGGCAACGTCCTCAGGGGCGTTCATCAACGCCACTGCGCCGCGGTGCAGCACGGAGATCGGTCGCGCAATGGACCGGCCCATCACCAGAACCAGAAGCGCCGAGGCGGCGATCCAGATGGCGCCGAAGATCATCGTGCTGCGCAGAATCGAATCGACCTGCTCGTCCATCCAGAGCTTGTCGTAGCTGACCCAGGCGAAGCCGCGCAACGTGCCGCCCGCATACACGGCATGAACGCAC
The DNA here is from genome assembly GCA_021785495.1 of Acidobacteriota bacterium. Lineage (GTDB taxonomy): Bacteria > Acidobacteriota > Terriglobia > Terriglobales > Acidobacteriaceae > Telmatobacter. The sequence goes on from JAJYFB010000067.1 coordinate 9,376, forward strand.
TCCCAACGATTGCCGGCGAGCGTGACGCAGCGGACGGCATTGCCGTTGACGAGCGTCATCTGCTGGATTTCCGCCGGTTCCAGAGTCGATTCGCCGGCCTCGTTTCCGCTGTGGAAGAGAACCTTTCCGGCTGGATCCGTAAACTTGGCCTGGGCCACGGTGGGCGAGTGGCCCATCATGCGCACGGACAGACCGACCCATCCGATTTGCTGTTCCGCCAGCGCCTCGCTGGCCTGCAAGGCCAGCGACCTGGCTTCGTAGGCGATGCGCTCCTGCGCGCGGTCGGCGAGCTCGTGCGTCTGCTGGCGGAAGAGCAGCAGCGCAAAGAGGCCGACGGAAAGCAGCTCCAGAGCCAGCAGACCGGCCAGCAGTTGCCAGCGAATGGAACGGGGCCACCAGCGCATGAGCCATCCTCCCGTCTTTGGCGCTGCATCCTAACCGTTGGCGCTGCCTGCCGCACCGTTGGCGACGCCGGTCACCGCGGTTCCGGTCGCAGTCCGCTTGCCGTGCAGAGACTGCGCAATGCGCAGGCCATGCAAACGCCCGTTCTCGATAAAGATTTCATTGGTGCGCGCTCCGGCCACAATCACGCCGGCCAGGTACACGCCCGCCACGTTGCTTTCCAGCGTCTGCGGATCGCAAACCGGCCGCCGGTCTTCGCCTTCGAGGCGAATGCCCAGCCGTTCGAGAAAGCCAAAATCGGGATGGTAGCCGGTCATGGCGAAGACGAAATCATTACGCAGCGTTTTTCGCCCGGCCGGGGTCTCGACAACGATCGCATCCGGCGCGATCTCGACCAGGCGCGACTCGAAGCAGGCCGCGATCTCGCCGCTTTTGATGCGGTTTTCCAGGTCGGGCTTGATCCAGTACTTGACGTGATCGTGCATTCCGCCGCCGCGATGGATCAGCGTGACACGCGCACCATGGCGCCACAGCTCCAGGGCGGCGATGGCCGCCGAGTTCTTGCCGCCCACGACGGCGACATCTAGCCCGGAATACGGATGCGGATCGTGATAGTAATGATGAACCTTGCTGAGCGTCTCGCCGGGAACGCCCATCGCGTTCGGCAGGTCGTAGTAGCCGATGGCCAGAGCCAGCTTGCGGGCCTTCAGTTCGCCGTGACGCCCGAAGCGATCGACGGTGAAGACGGTAAAATTGCCGTCCGCGCCGCTGATGCGCTCCACGCGATGATACGGGCGGATGTCGAGCCCGTAATGCGCAGCCACCAGACGATAGTATTCGAGGGCCTCGCTGCGGGTGGGCTTGGCGTTCGGGCTGGGAAAGGGAATGTCGCCGATGGCCAACAGCTCGGAGGTCGTAAAAAAAGTCATGTTGGCGGGATAGTGAAAGACCGAGTTGCACACGCAGCCCTTCTCGACCACCACCGTGCGCAGGCCCGCCTTTTGCGCCTCAATCGCCGCAGACAATCCACTGGGCCCGGCCCCCACCACCAGCAGATCGAAGATCCCGTCCAGCGCCGTCTTCAACTTGGCATCGTTCATTCTTCTAGCTTAGGGCATGAAGCGGGTTTCGCGCGGAAACGAGTGAAAACCCGCAGGGCCATCCGCAGGAACGCAGCCGGGTGCGCGCTTGACGCTGTTT
>JAJYFB010000067.1:10987-14832 GCA_021785495.1 Acidobacteriota bacterium
CTCCCGGCGACGTTTCCGGCCCGCAACGCATAAAACGCCACGGCCGATCGTCGGTTCCTGATTCCTGCCCCTGTTTCCAGCCGGTCCGCCCGTTCCGTCCCGTAGGGACAGGTGAAAATAGCCCAGGGTGAAGCGCAGCGCAACCCTGGGAGATGGAGCCCCTCGACGTCGTCGCCCCGGAGGGGCGATGCGATCCCTTCGTGCGCCCCCTCGATACAAACGAAAAAGCTCTTCCTGCGATTGTCCCGGCGAAAGCCGTCGCCTCGGGCGGCGGCTTCCACTTCTGCATTCCAGGCGAAGAGAAACCGGGAACAATGCCGATAGAGCCCTAACCAAAGGCCGGAGCGGGCTCCATGAGCACGATTGGCGAGGCGTCGGCCAGATTCACCGCCGAAGCCGGCGTCGCGGCCGGAACTGCCGCAGCCGCCGGAGCCTGCGGATGCATGGGCCGCGTCAGCCGATGGACAAAATGATAGGGCGGCCATGGTCCGGAGAGCTGCATCTGGCAGTCGCGCATCAGGGCGCTGGTGGTCGCGAATTTGTTTTGATACCGCTCCACAGACTTGCGGTCGATCAGGTGGGCGATGTCGAGCAGCATCTTGCCGTTGTCGAGCAGACGGCAACTGACCTCCTCGTCCAGCGGCTGAAAGAGCCGGTGCATCTGGAAGCTGACAGCGCGCGCCCGCGTCTGGCGCTCCCGCGCCCGCGAGGCGTTTTCGCGCAAATGGCTGAGGTAAGCGCGGGTCGAGCCGTCCTCGTCCGCAGCGTGGAGTCCGGCTTCGTGGCCGCGGCAGTCGTCCACAAAAACCTTCAGGTGCATCTCCGTTTTTCCGCGGAGTTTGTCGATATTGCCGAGAAACTGCCGCTGATTGGAGCGGATGGACCGGCGCAGGCTCTCGTCGTCGTGAAAGACGGTGCCGAAACGGAAGGGTAATACGGTGGAATGCCGAAAGCAGTCGGCAATCACCCGTGCATGATCCACACCGGACTTCTGGTTGAAGTTCGCCTCGGGATTATGCTCGCTGACCACAACCGCCAGATCGCTCGCCGGGTAAAGAAAAACCTGATTGCCACTGACTCCAAAGATCGATTCCATCGGAATCGGTTTACGATGACGTTCTAACGAAGGAAACGCCTGTTTTTCACCGATGCAGTAGGCATACCACGCCATAACGAGATACTCCGTCCGCGTGCGCTTCGTGATTCGCGCGCCGCTGGGGGTTGAAGTTCTGTGAACCTGGGAACAACTACATGCATAGTGTTTGCGAAGGCGGAACCGGAGTTCCGCTCCATGAAACTAACCGGAATGGTAGTCCGTCAAAAATACGGCTGGCAACACTGGATTGAAAAAAGTGAGCAAGAGATTACAGTGCATGGAAAAATAGATTTCATTGCATGAAAAATTATTTTATTTATGCAAATAGTGTGAGATGAAACACTGAAAAGAGGCAAAAGTTGAAGAAAAGGGATCGTCTCGGTTTCCACCTTGCGGTACGACGGCGCAGAAGGACGCGCCGGAGGTGCGGCGCGATCGAGCGGTGCGGAGCGTAACGCGGCGGCTCCGCTCCGGGGCTGGACTCTAGTAGACTCTACGGAAGAATGTCTCACCCAACCGGTTTGATGCGCCGCCCGCTTTTCGTTTTCGCCGTATCCATGTTTTCCGCCTTGCTTGCCGGGGGATTCGTGTTGACCGCCCCTTGCGCCCACGCCCAGGGCACGCGCCTCTGGACACAATCGCGGATGGAGCAGTTTGAAAAAGGCACGCCCGTGGGCGTCTCCATTGGCAGCGATGGAAATCTGCGGCAGGGCCCCGGATTGGCCCGGGAGCTGACCACCTCCTCGAATTTTGTGTGGGCCGTTGCGGTGGACCGCGCCGGCCGTGTCTTTGCCGGAACCGGAATGCCGGCTACGGTGCTCCGGCTGGCAGAAAAGAAGGACGAAAAGCCGTTCACGCTCTTTGCGACGAAGGATTTGAGCGTGCAGGCGCTGAGCCTGGGGCCGGATGGCGCGCTCTATGCGGCGACTCTGCCGAGCGGCAAGGTTTACAAACTGAATCCAGAGGCCGTCGCCAAGCAGGACGAGTCGAGCGCCACGGTGGTCTTCGATGCCGCGCGGGCGGAATCGAAAGCGCCGGAGGGAAAATCGGCTTCTGCAGGAACTGGAACCGGGACTGAGGCGCATTTCATCTGGGCGCTGACCTTTGACCGGGCAGGGCGGCTCTACATTGCGGCGGGTAATCCTGCAGCGATCTACGGTGTTGATCCTGCGAAGCCCGGCGCAGAGCCGGAGCTGTTCTTCCAAAGCGACGAGGCGCACATTCGCGCGCTGGCCTGGGATGCAAAAGGGAATCTGATCGCCGGCTCGGATGGTTCGGGACTGGTCTACCGGATCGATCCCGCGGGCAAGGGCTATGTGCTCTTCGAGGCGCCGCAGCGCGAGATCACCTCGCTCGCGATGGATGCCGGCGGCACAATCTACGCGGCCTGCGTCGGCGAGAAAAGCCGCAGTTCGCTGCCGCCCTTGCAGGTACAAGGCGCGGGGGCGGTCACCATCGTGCAGCCGGAGTCGCTGCAAGCGGTGAATGCAAGCGCCTCGGTGCCCGAGGGTACGGAGATTTTCGCTCTGGCCACAGGAGAGGCGCCACGCAAACTCTGGACCGGAAAAAGCGAGATTGTCTATGCGCTGGCCGCGACTCCCGGCGGCCTGCTGGCGCTGAGCGGAAACCAGGGACGGATTTTCCGCATTGAGGACGATGGCAGCTTTGCCGATCTGGCTCACTTGCAGGCCCAGCAGGGGCTGAGTCTGGCTGCGGCGCCCAACGGCGCATGGATCGTCGGCACGGGCAACGCGGGCAAGGTTTACACGCTGGGAACCGCCGGGGAGCATGAATTCGCCAGCGACGTGCTCGACGCCGGAGCTTTTGCCCGCTTCGGCCGCGTCGAGATCGAACCCGGATCAACGGGCTATGCCCTCTGGACCCGCACGGGCAATGTCGAGCAGCCGGTGCGCGGCTGGAGCGAGTGGCAGCCGCTGCAAGAGGGCGCGGTTGCCTCGCCGCCAGGACGCTTTTTGCAATGGAAGGCGGCCTTGCAGACAGGTGGTGAGCTGGGCGGCGTGGGCGTGAACTATCTGCCGGTGAACTCCGCGCCGGTGGTCGACGAGCTGGTGGTGGTTCCCGGCTCGCGGCTGAATCCGCAGAGCGCTTCGCCGGAGAGCCAGACGGTCAACATCGTTTTTCCCTCGACGAACGATGGCGCAACGACGACTTTTGACGGCGGATCGAGCGCATCGTTGCAGGCGAACAAGGACAAGAACAGCGTGACCGCCCGCTGGGCCGCGCATGACGACGATGGCGACAAGCTGATCTATGCGCTCTACCTGCGCGGCGACGGCGAGACGGTTTGGCGCTTACTGAAGAAGAGTATTCATGAATCCGCCTATAGTTTTGATTCCGCGTCGCTTCCAGATGGCGGCTATCGCGTCAAGGTGGTCGTCTCGGATGCGCCCTCGCACACGCCGGCCGAGGCGCTGACCGGCGAGAAAGTCAGCGACCGTTTCGTGATCGACACCACGCCGCCGGCGATGACGAACCTGAAGGCGGCTGAGTTGCCGCCGAACTGCGCACAATCGGCGTGCCAAAGAGAATTGGCGGTCAGCTTCGACGCCGAGGACGCAACTTCGCCGATCGCGCACGCCGAGTACTCGCTCAACGCTGGCCCGTGGCAACACATCGACCCGGTAGGGCTGCTTTCGGACTCCAGGCGCGAGCACTACGAGTTGCGCGTCGAGATTGGATCGAGCGACAACTCCGTCGAGCAATTATTGACGGTGCGCGCCACCGATCG
>JAJYFB010000208.1 GCA_021785495.1 Acidobacteriota bacterium
GCGCCTTGCCGCGCAAGGATGGCAGCCAGCCGAGCCCGCCCTCACCACCGCGCAGCGCGGCCGGCTTCTTCATGCCGTGCTTCACGATGTTTGGGGCGGACCGCCGTCCGGTATCCGCACCCTCAACGAACTCCAAAGCCTGCCGGATCGAGGCGCCTTTGTCGGCGGCCATGTACTGCGCATTCTTCAGGAGGAGATCCGGCCCGCACTGCGCGCGCGGCTGCCGCGCCGCTATCTGGAACTCGAAGAGCAGCGCCTTATCCGTCTGGTCTGCGAGTGGCTGGACTACGAGGCCGCCCGCATCGATTTTGAAGTAATCGAAACCGAGGCCGATCGCGCTATCCATCTCGCCGGCCTCACTTTCGACGTGCGTCTCGACCGCATCGACCGTCTCATCGACGAATCTTTGCTCGTCATCGACTACAAAACCGGCCCGGTCACGCCCAAGTCCTGGGACCCGCCCCGCCCAGAGGACGTGCAATTGCCTCTCTATGCCGGCTTTGCCCTCGACCCCGGAAGCGAACTTGGCGGCCTGACCTTCGCCAAAGTGCGTGCCGGCCAAACCGAGTTTGCCGGCCGCATCGGCAACGCCAAAGCCACCCTGCGAACCGATCTGACCGCGGGCAGCAATCTTGCTAAGAACGCACTCACCGCTGAGCAACTCATCGAATGGCGGGAATATATCGAGCGGCTTGCGCGTAATTTCCTCGCCGGCTGCGCAGATGTAGATCCGCGCGAGTATCCCAAGACCTGCGAGCGCTGCGGCCTGCAAACGCTCTGTCGCGTCCAGGAAAATCGAAGCTTGCCGGAATCCGACGACCTTGAAAGCGCGGAGGCAGCCGATGAGTAGCCCAACGCTCCGCCCCGCGCCGCCCGACCAGCCTCAGCGCGAACGCGCGCTCGATCCCGCAAGCTCCATCCTGGTGCAGGCCCCCGCCGGTTCGGGCAAAACCGACCTGCTCACCCGCCGGTTTTTCCGCTTGCTGGGCGAAGTGGACGACCCCGGCCAGATCGTCGCCATCACCTTCACGAAAGCCGCAGCCGCCGAGATGCGCCACCGCATTCTCGCCGAACTCGAAAGGGCCGCCAGTAGTACGCCGCCGCCCGAACCGGACCAGTCTTCCATGGATTCCCTGGCCCGCCGCGCACTTGAGCGTTCCCGCGCCCTGGGCTGGAACCTGCTCGACCAGCCGGCCCAGCTTCGCATCTCCACCATTGACTCCTTCTGCCGCGACCTCGCCCTGCAGCAGCCGCTCCTCTCCGGCCTCGGCGGCGGCCTCGGCATCTACGAGCAGCCTGAAGACCTCTACCGCAGAGCCGCGCGCCAAACCATCGAACAGATCGACGGCGCCGACCCGCCTCTGCGCGCAGCTATCGAGGCGCTGCTCCTCTGGCGCGACAACAACTGGCGCGAATTGGAAAACCTCCTCGTCGAAATGCTCCGGAACCGCGACCGCTGGATGCACGGCTTCGTCCTCGAGCGCGAGCCGGACTGGGACGCACTCCGCGAGCGCCTGGAGCGCCCGTTTGCCAACGCCGTGCGCGACAAGCTCACCGAATTGAGCCGGCTCCTCGACCAAATCCCACATGCGCGCGCTGAAGCGCTTGAATTGGCTCGGTTCGCATGTGAGGAGCCGGGCGAAAAATCGCCTCGATCGCTAGCCGAGTGCCCCGAAGTTCCCGCCGCTCCTTTTCCGGACGGACTCGAATCCGCCAGGGAGGCGTTTGAAGCGCTCGCCGCATTCCTCTTGACAAAGGAAGGCGAGTGGCGCTCGGAAAAGGGCCTGAAAACATCCGATGGCTTTCCATCCACACCGCGCGGCCGTACAGGCAAAGCCCAGTTTGCGTCGTTCATCGGCCGGATGAAGCAACTGCTCCCCGGCCTTGAGTCCGCTCTTGCCACCGTCCTCAGCCTGCCCCCTACCCGCTACACCGAAGACGACTGGCTCATCGTCCGCGCCTGCTTCACCCTGCTCCGCCACGCAGCAGGCCAGCTCAAGGTCGTCTTCGCTGAAGCTGGAGCGGTGGACTTCATCGAGGTCGCGCAGATCGCTCAGAGCGTGCTCCGCGGCGCCGACGGCCTTCCTACTGATGCTGCTCTCGCCGTCGCCGACGGCATCCGTCACCTGCTCGTCGACGAGTTCCAGGACACCAGCCGCCGTCAGCACCAATTGCTCGCCGCCCTCATCACCGCCTGGCCTGAACAAGAAGGCCGCACCTGCTTCGTCGTCGGCGACCCCATGCAATCCATCTACTTCTTCCGCGATGCCGATGCCGAACTCTTCCCTCGCATCCGCGCCTACGGCCTTGAAGTTCCAAACGCCGAGCCGCTCCTCTTCGATTCCGTTCCCCTCCAAGCCAACTTCCGGACCGTCCCTGCGCTGGTTAATCAACTGAACGGCATCTTTGAAAAAGTCTTCGCCGTGGACGACGGCAGCGGCGTAACCTTCTCGCCTGCTTTGTCCTCTCGCGAAGCGCACACATCCCTGGCTCCAAACTTCAAGTTAAACCTGAGCTTTATACCGCAATCCTTACGTAATTCACATCCTGATAATGAGACAGCCCGCAAAAGAGAAACCGCAAGAGCTGCCCAGACCGAAGAGATCGTAAAGCTGATTGGCTCTCACATGGAGCGCATGGAGCGGGCCGGGGCTCATGGCCAAAAGTACCGGATCGCTGTCCTGGGCCGCGCCCGCAGTGCACTCGCGCCCGTCGCTCAGTCCCTGCGAGAAGCGGCCATCCCCTTCCGCTCCGTCGATCTCGAAAGGCTTCAGGACCGCCAGGAAGTGCTCGACGCCTTGGCGCTGGCCCACGCCCTGCTCAATCCGTACGATCGCGTGGCTTGGCTCGGCGTTCTGCGCGCGCCGTGGTGCGGCCTCTCGCTCGACGACCTGCACCGTCTCGCCGGCGCCGACGACCCGGCGCTGCTCGCGCGGCCCGTCCCAAGG
>JAJYFB010000209.1 GCA_021785495.1 Acidobacteriota bacterium
CGACCATTCTTGGCGACGGCGACGGCGGCGAGGGCGCTGGGCTGCTTGGCTGATGACTCGGGCTGCGGGAAGTAGCGGCGCAGGAATTTTCCTGTATAGGAAGCTGGATTGGCGGCGATCCGCGCGGGCGCGCCTTCAGCGACGATTTCGCCGCCCTCCGCTCCGCCTTCGGGGCCAAGGTCGATGATCCAGTCGGCGCTGCGGACGACGTCCAGATTGTGTTCGATGATGAGGATGGTGTTGCCGAGATCGGTGAGCCGGTGCAGGACTTCCATCAATTTGCGCACATCGTCAAAGTGAAGGCCGGTGGTGGGCTCGTCGAGCAGATAGAGCGTGCGTCCGGTCTGCCGCTTGGAAAGCTCACGCGCCAGCTTCATGCGCTGGGCTTCACCGCCGGAGAGCGTGGTGGCGGATTGGCCGAGATGCACGTAGCCGAGGCCGACATCGTTCAGCGTGGCGAGTTTCTGGCGCACGACTGGGATGTCTTCCAGAACAGTCAGCGCGTCGGAGATCGGCAGATCGAGAATGTCGGCGATGGAGTAGCCCTTGAAGCGAACCGCCAGCGTTTCCTGATTGTAACGGCGACCGTTACATACCTCACAGGTGACGTAGACATCGGGAAGAAAGTTCATCTCAATGCGACGCTGGCCGTCGCCCTGACAGGCTTCGCAGCGGCCGCCGGGAACGTTGAAAGAAAATCGGCCGGCTTTATATCCCCGCTCGCGCGCTTCGGGCAGCATGGCAAACAAATCGCGGATGGCGGTGAAGACGCCGGTGTAGGTGGCTGGATTGGAGCGCGGCGTGCGGCCAATGGGCGACTGATCGATCTGGACGACCTTGTCGATGTGCTCGGCGCCCACGACGCGATCATGTTGGGCCGGCTCCTCACGCGAGCCGTAGAGGTTCTGCGCCAGCGCGCGGTACAAAATATCGTTGATCAGTGTGCTTTTGCCGGAACCGGAGACGCCGGTAATGACGGTGAGCAGGCCGAGAGGGAAGCGCGTGGTCAGGTTCTTCAGGTTATGGCCGCGCGCGCCTTCCACGGTGAGCCATTGCTCGCCGGGCTGCCTGGGTTCGCTGCGGAGGACGGTCTCGAGCGTGCCGCTGAGATACTGCCCGGTCAGCGAACCCGGCGCGCTCATGATCTGCTGCGGTGTTCCCTGGGCGACCACATTGCCCCCCAGGCGGCCAGCGCCCGGGCCTAGATCGAGGACGTAATCGGCGCGGCGGATGGTGTCCTCATCATGCTCGACGACAAGGACGGTGTTGCCGAGATCGCGCAGGGACGTGAGGGCTTCGATGAGCCGCTCGTTGTCGCGTTGATGCAGGCCGATAGAGGGCTCGTCGAGGACATAGAGAACGCCGCGCAGGCGGGAGCCGATCTGGGTGGCAAGGCGAATGCGCTGTCCTTCTCCGCCGGAAAGCGTGGCAGCACTGCGATCGAGCGAGAGATAGCCGAGGCCGACGGCGACCAGAAATTCCAGCCGCTCGATGATTTCGCGTTGCAAGCGGTCGGCGATGAGTTGCTCGCGCAGGCTGAACGAAAACTGACGCGCCGTGACGAGTTCATCGACCAGCGGCATGGCGGCGAAGCCGGCGATGGAGAGGCCGTTCGCCGTGACCGCGAGAGACTCAGGACGAAGACGTTTGCCGTGGCATTGTGGGCAGACGGTCGCGGACATATAGCCCATGAGCCACTCGCGATAGCTGTCGGAGCGGATTTCATCGAGGGACTGGCGCAGCCATTTCAGAATGCCGTGAAAGCCGGTGCGTGGGCCTTCTCCGCGTTCCGGGCCAAATAGTAACAGTTTCTGTTCCTTTTCCGAGAGCTGCTCGAACGGCTTGCGAAGATCGATCTTATAGCGGTCGGCGGCGAGATGGATCAGGCGAGCCAGATACTGCGAGCTGCCGCCGGGCCCCAGGCCGCCCTCAAGTAAAGGCTTGGACCAGTCGATGATGACCTTAGCAGGGTCAAAGTCATACATGCTGCCGAGACCGTTGCAGTGCGGGCAAGCGCCGTAGGTGCTGTTGAAGGAGAAGCTGCGCGGTTCCAGCTTGGGAACATTGATGCCGCAGTCGGGGCAGGCCATGGAGGAGGAATAGAGCTGCTCTTCGACTTGCGTGCCTGGGGCTCGCGTAGCGGAACCGGATCGAGTGGCGGCGCTTCCCGGCATGGCCACCAGGACGAGACCGTTGGCCATCTGGAGCGCTTTGGTGACCGCGGTTTCGAGGCGCTTTTCGACGCCCGGCTTGACGGCGATACGATCCACAATCGCTTCAATGGTGTGGTTCTTGCGCTTATCCAGGACAATGTCCTCGGCGAGATCGCGAACCTCTCCGTCGATGCGGGCGCGGAATCCCTGCTGGTCCAGCTTTTCCAGTTCGTCGCGGAACTCGCCTTTGCGGCCGCGCACGATGGGGGCGTAGATGGTGACGCGCTCGCCGGGGGCCAGTTCCATGACCCGGCTGACGATCTGATCCGCCGACTGGCGCGAGATGGGCCGTCCGCAGTTGGGGCAATGCGGGATGCCGATGGAGGCGTAGAGCAGGCGAAGGTAGTCGTAAATCTCAGTAATCGTGCCGACGGTCGAGCGGGGACTGCGGCTGGTGGTCTTTTGTTCGATGGAGATGGCTGGGCTCAGGCCCTCGATGGAGTCTACGTCCGGGCGCTCCATTTGATCGAGAAACTGGCGAGCATAGGCGGAAAGGGTCTCGACGTAGCGCCGCTGGCCTTCGGCATAGATGGTATCGAAGGCGAGCGAGGATTTGCCGGAGCCGGAAAGTCCTGTGATGACGGTGAAGGAGTTGCGCGGTATCTCCACCGTGATGTTCTTCAGGTTGTGCTGGCGCGCGCCGCGCACGATGAGACGTGATATCGACATGGTTACCGGCAACAAACTTCGCGCGGCCTTTCCGCCGCATGGTTCAGGGCCTTATTCGAG
>JAJYFB010000068.1 GCA_021785495.1 Acidobacteriota bacterium
CCCTGGCGGGTCTTGATCAGTTCGACGCCGGAGCGGCCGGCCCAGACTTCGAGCTGCTCGATGGCCGCGGCGCGAAACGTGTCAGCCGCGCAGAGCAGCACCGCGCGGCCCTGCGCACGCGACCAGGCCGCGAGCTTGCCGCTCGATGTGGTTTTGCCCGCGCCGTTGACGCCGACAAGAAAGACGACCTTCGGCGGTGCTTCGGGCGCGGGGAGTTCGCGCCGGGGGGCTTCGAGAATCGCGACCATCTGCTCTTTCAAAAGCGCGCGGAGTTCGTCGCCGCCCTGAATGGCCTGGTGGCGGGCGCGATCGCGCAGAGCATCGAGAATGGCCGTCGTGGTCGGTACGCCGAGGTCGCTCGTCAGTAGCACGGCTTCCAGCTCGTCGAGTGCCTTTTCGTCGACGGTGCGGGTCAGGGCGGCCAGATCGGCGATCTTCTCCGAGAGGCTGGCGCGGGTGCGCGAGACCGCCTGCTTCATGCGCTCGAAGATTTTTTCTGGCTTTGGACCAGCGGATTGCTCGGGTTTGCTGCTGCCAAAAAGACGGGAGAACATGGTCTTCAGTTTACCGGGAGACGGCGGCGGGCAGCGAATCGGCCGATGGGTGATGGTCTCCACTCAGGCGATGGTTACGGCCGTTTGCGGTCTGCGGCTGCCGTTCGGCGCGATTTCGTTCAGGCCGGCGCGGCGCGTTCGATATGCTGATGGGAGAAGCCGAACCCACCGAGGCAGATATGACGCACGCGCCTGCGCATTCGCTGGCAAAGATTCTCGAAAGCCGCATCGCGATTCTTGACGGCGCGACGGGCACGACGATCCGCACCTACGGGCTGACCGAAGCCGATATGCGCGGCGAACGCTTCAAGGACGCGAAAAAGGATCTGCTCAACAACGGCGACCTCTTCACGCTGACCCGGCCCGACGTGATCGGCGACATTCACCGGCGGTTTCTTGAAGCCGGCGCGGACATCGTCGAAACGAACACCTTCAGCGCAACGTCGATTGCGCAGAGCGAGTTTTTTGTGGACGATCCACGCGAACGCGGCGGACGCAAAGACCCGGAGTTCTTCCAGAAAATCGTCGAAGACGACTTTCTGCGCCATCTGGCCTGGGAGATCAACGAGCAGTCGGCCAGACTGGCGCGCGCGTGGGCCGATCGCGTGGCCAACGCGACCGGACGCGCGCGGTTTGTGGCCGGATCGATCGGGCCGCTGACGGTTTCGCTCTCGAACTCGCCCGACGCCGACGATCCGGGCTTCCGCGTGGCCACCTTCGACCAGGTGAAGAGGGTTTACGTCGAGCAGACGCGGGCGTTGCTCGCCGGCGGCGCGGATATTTTGCTGGTCGAGACCATCTTCGACACGCTGAATGCCAAGGCCGCTCTGGTGGCCATTCGCGAGGTGCTCGACGCCGAGGGCCGCGAGATTCCGCTGATGATCTCGGCCGCCGTTGGGCGCGGCGGCGAGACGATGATCTCGGCGCAGACGGTCGAGGCCTTCTGGATCGCCGTCGAGCACGCGCGGCCGCTCGCCGTGGGCCTGAACTGTTCGCTGGGGCCGGAGTTGATGCACCCGTTTCTGGCCGAGCTGGCGGCCAAGGCGCGGGCCGCGATCTCGTGCTACCCGAACGCGGGACTGCCGAATCCGCTTTCGCCGACGGGCTTTGACCTGGGTCCGGCCGAGATGGGCGCGCAGTTGAGCGGCTTTGCCCGCGAAGGACTGATCAACATTGCCGGCGGCTGCTGCGGCAATACGCCCGAGCACATCGCGGCCATCGCCAAAGCGCTCGAAGGCGTCGCGCCGCGAAAAATGCGCAAGGACGAGAAAGTGCAGGCGGCATGAGTTCGCAGACAACAAATCGCACCGCGACGCAGCCGCTGCGCCTCTCCGGCTCGCAGCCGTTTGTGCAGCAGCCCGGCGTCTTCATCCTGATCGGCGAGCGCACGAATGTGGCCGGATCGCCGAAGTTCGCCCGGCTGATCCAAGAGGGCAAATACGAAGAAGCCGTCAGCGTGGCGCGCCAGCAGGTGGAAAACGGCGCCAATGTTCTCGACATCTGCATGGACGAGGGCATGATCGACGGCGTGGCGGCGATGACGCGCTTTCTGCAACTGCTCCAGAGCGAGCCGGAGGTGGCCAAAGTCCCTTTCATGGTGGACTCGTCGAAGTGGGAGGTGATCGAGGCCGGCCTGAAGTGCCTGCAGGGCAAGGGCATCGTCAACTCGATTTCGCTCAAGGAAGGCGAAGAGAAATTTCGCGACCACGCGCGCACGGTTCGCCGTTACGGCGCAGCGGCCGTGGTGATGGCCTTCGACGAGCAGGGACAGGCTTCGGGCTTCGAGGACCGCATCCGCATCTGCGAGCGGGCGTATCGCATTCTCGTCGACGAAGTGGGTTTTCCGCCCGAGGACATCGTCTTCGATCCGAATATTCTGACCGTCGGCACGGGCATGGAAGAACACGCCAACTACGCGGTCGATTTTTTTCGCGCCACGCGCTGGATCAAGGAAAATCTGCCGCACGCCAAGGTGAGCGGCGGCGTCTCGAACATTTCTTTCAGCTTTCGCGGCAACAACAAGGTGCGCGAGGCGATGCACGCGGCGTTTCTCTATCACGCCATCGAGGCTGGGCTCGACATGGGCATCGTCAACGCCGGCATGCTGGCCGTCTACGAGGAGATCGAGCCGGAACTGAAGACGCGGGTCGAGGATGTGCTGCTCAATCGCCGTCCCGACGCGACGGAGCGGCTGGTCGATCTCGGCGAAAAGCTGAAGGCGGCAGGCGCCGCAAGCTCGGGCGAGCCGGCCGAAAAAAAAGCCGAAGAGTGGCGCAGCGGCACGGTCGAAGAGCGGCTGCAGCACGCGCTGGTCAAGGGCATCGACGCCTTTATCGAGGCCGACACGGAAGAGGCGCGCGCCAAGCTGGGCCGTCCGCTCCACGTGATCGAAGGGCCGCTGATGGCGGCCATGAGCGTGGTGGGCGACCTGTTCGGCGCGGGCAAGATGTTTCTGCCGCAGGTGGTCAAATCGGCGCGCGTGATGAAGAAAGCCGTGGCCTACCTGACGCCGTTCATGGAGGCGGAAAAAGCGGCGCTGGCCGCCTCGGGCGCGGAGGTGCGCGCACAGGGGCGGATCGTGCTCGCCACCGTGAAGGGCGACGTGCACGACATCGGCAAAAACATCGTCGGCGTGGTGCTGGCCTGCAACAACTTCGAGGTGATCGACCTGGGCGTGATGGCGCCAGCCGAAAAAATTCTGGAGCGGGCGCGCGAGGTGCGGGCCGACATCATCGGACTGAGCGGGCTGATTACGCCCTCGCTCGACGAGATGGTGCACGTGGCGCGCGAGATGGAGCGGCAGGGCATGACGCAGCCGCTGTTGGTCGGCGGCGCCACTACCAGCCGCACGCATACGGCCGTGAAGATCGCGCCGCATTATCGCCAGCCCGTGGTGCATGTTCTGGACGCCAGCCGCGCCGTGCCCGTAACCACCAGCCTGTTGAGCGAGGAGGGCCGCGCGGAGTTCGTCGTGCGGCACAACGCCGAATACGAAGCGCTGCGCCGCGCCCATGCCGCGCCCCGTCGCGCCGTGGTTCCCCTTGCCACCGCGCGGGCGCGGCGCACGTCCATCGAGTGGCGCGCGGAAGACCTGGCCGAGCCCGAGTTTTTCGGCGTGCGCGCGCTCGACGATTTTCCGCTGGCCACGCTGCGCGCGTTCATCGACTGGAGCCCCTTCTTTCACGCCTGGGAGCTGAAGGGTATCTACCCGCGGATTCTCGACGACGCCGCGCAGGGCGCCGAGGCGCGGCAGCTCTTCGCCGAGGGACAGGCGATGCTCGACCGCATGGAGCGGGAAAAGCTGCTGACCGCGCGCGGCGTCTACGGATTCTTCGCGGCCAACGCCGTGGGCGACGATGTGGAGCTGTACGCCGATCCCGCGCACGCGACGGCGCTCGCCCGGCTGCACTTTTTGCGCCAGCAGGCGGACCGCGAGGGCAGCGAACCCTGCCGTTCGCTCGCCGACTTCATCGCGCCTCAGGAAACGGGACTGCGCGACTCCATCGGCCTCTTCGCGGTCACCAGCGGCATCGGCCTGCAGGAACTTGTCGAGCGGTTTCGCGCCGCGCATGACGACTACAACGCGATCCTGGCCGAGGCGCTGGCCGACCGGCTCGCCGAGGCCTTCGCCGAGTGCCTGCACCAGCGGGTACGCGCCGAGTGGGGCTACGGACGCACAGAAGCGCTCGGACCCGAAGAATTGATCCGCGAAAAATATCGCGGCATCCGCCCTGCGCCGGGCTATCCGGCCTCGCCCGATCACACGATGAAAGAAACCATCTGGCGGCTGCTCGACGTGCGCGCGCGGGCGGGCATCGAACTGACCGAATCCTTCGCCATGTGGCCCGGATCGAGCATCAGCGGCCTCTACTTCGCGCATCCCGCCAGCCGCTACTTCAGCCTGGGCAAGATCGATCGCGACCAGGTGGAGGATTACGCCGCGCGCAAAGGCATCTCGCTCGCCGAAGCCGAGCGCTGGCTGGGACCGAATCTGCATTACGAGCCCGGCGCGTAGCGGCAGATCCGCGCCAGCGCTTCCATTCTGGCGTGAGCCGGCTGCGTATCTGCGCAAGCGGCCTGTTCCAAATTTGAAACTTATTCTCCCGCTTTGAAACGCCCGCTGCCCATCCGCAAAATATCTCGTCGCATTTTGCCGACGATTTTCTCCATCTGTGTCACGCTAACTTCGTGATCCGGGCACAGCTCGGGTCAAAGCAGGAAAAGACGATGAGATGCCTCCTCGAACGGCCGGCGGTGACGCTGGCAGCTTAAGGCGCCGCCACCGGCCGTTCGCTTTTTCTGCTCCCGCCGCCAAACACACGCTTCCGCCTGCGCCTCATCGGAAGCCGGTCACCGGCAGTCCCGGCCTGTTGATCCAGCCCATGCGAACACAGCGAACGCTGCCCGATCCACTCGATTTCTTGCGATCGTTCCCCCGGGCCTATCATTTTTTGCTCGAAACGGGTCTGCCACGGGAAGCGCATCGAAGGGCAAGGTCCGTTTCGCTGGAGACAATGTGCGCTCCTCTTTCAAAACCCATCCGTTTTGATACAGATCCTCCTGACGCGGCCAAGATTTCAATCCAGCGGGAAACTGTTCTGATTCCATGCACCGGACGGACGCTTTTGTGCATCTTCTCTAGTGGAAGAGGTTTTGCATGGTTTTTTTGACGCGGCGGGCGTCGTTTTCCGCATCGCACTACTATTGGAATGAGGCCTGGAGCGAGGAAAAGAACCGCCGGGTCTACGGCCGCTGCGCCAATCGCAATGGGCACGGGCACAATTTCACGCTGGAGGTGACGGTGGCCGGCGAGCCGGACCCGGTGACCGGCTTCGTGGTCGATCTCAAATGGCTCAAGGACGTGATCGAGCGCCAGGTGCTGTCGGCGTATGACCACCGGCACCTGAACCTGGAGGCTCCGGAGTTCAAAAACGCGAACCCAACCACGGAAAACATCGCCATTGCGGCGTGGAAACGGCTGGAGCCAGTCATTGCCGGGGCAAGCGCCGAGGGGGCGGGCCGCGTGCAGTTGAGCCGGATTCGCGTCTATGAAACGCCGGAGCTATTCGCCGAATTCCGGGGTGAGTCGTGAGAGCCTACTTCGGCAGACGGTATACGATCAGCGCCAGTCACCGGCTGCACGCGGCGGCATTGAGCGACGAAGAGAACCGCGCGGCGTATGGAAGGTGTAACAACGAGCATGGCCACGGGCACAATTACGCGATCGAAGTGCTGGTGGGCGGCCCGGTCGACGGTGCGACGGGAATGGTTGTGGATCTGGTGAAACTGGACGAGACGGTGCGGACTCTGATTCTGAACCGCTTCGACTACGCCAATCTGAATCTTGATCCGCTGTTTGCCGATTGCGTGCCGACGACGGAGAATCTCTGCAAGGCGATTTTTCATTTGCTGCGCAACGCGCTGCCGGAGGTCGATCTGGAGCATGTGCGCGTGGAAGAGACGGAAAACAACTTCTTTGAGTGTTCGGCGAGAGGATAACGAGCGATGGCGCATCCCCTGGTTGTCAGCAAGTCCCCAAGAAGAGCGACAGTCGGCGAGAGCGAAGATCTGAGCGAATTCAGCACGCAGGAGCTTTATCGCGAGATTCTCTCGCGGCTGGGCGAAGACCCCGATCGCGATGGCCTGCTCAAGACGCCGGAGCGGGTCGAGAAGGCGCTGGCCGACCTGACGAAGGGCTATGAACAGGACCCGGCCAAGATTCTGCGCGGAGCGCTCTTCGATGTCGATTACGACGAGATGGTGATCGTCAAGGACATCGAGATGTTCTCGCTCTGCGAGCATCACATGCTGCCCTTCTTCGGCAAGGTTCACGTGGCCTATATTCCCGACGGCAAGGTGGTCGGCCTGAGCAAGATCGCGCGGCTGGTCGAGGTCTTCGCGCGGCGGCTGCAGGTGCAGGAGCGGCTGACGCGGCAGATCGCCGACGCGATTCAGGGGGCGATTGCGCCGCAAGGCGTGGGCGTGGTCGTCGAGGCGCGGCACCTGTGCATGATGATGCGCGGCATCGAAAAACAGCACTCCTCCACGGTGACCAGCGCCATGCTCGGCTGTTTCCGGCAGAAGGAAACGCGCACGGAGTTTCTCGCGCTGGTGCGCCAGGCGGGCGCGCCCGTGGCGTAAGCGCCGGAGCGAAGAGACGCGCCCGCGGCCGGGCAAACGCATTTCAGCGTGCGGGATGATTTTGTTTGGAAAGGGCACGGCTGAAGCCGTGCCCTTTCCAAGCTGTTCCGGACGGCAATGCGAAATCCAAATGCGTTTGCCCTGCGCTTGCGGCGGTTTGCCCGGAGGGGAAGCGGGCATTTGCAGTACACTGGGACTGTTTGATACGCTCAAGCATCCTTTGTAGAGCGGGGAAAGGAGAATCTTCGTTATGGCTGAGGAGAGCAAATCTTACGGACTGGCCTGGTTTCTGGCGGGGCTGGGCATTGGCGCAATCATCGGCATTCTCTATGCCCCTCAAAGCGGCCGCGAGACGCGTGAGGACATCGCGCAGGGCGCCCGCGAGGGAACCGAGTATCTGCGCACACGTACGCGTCAGGCCGCGGAGAGCGTGGGAGCGATGGTCGACAAGGGCAAGCAGCAGGTGGCCGATTTTGCCGGCCGCGGACGCGAGGCCGTTGATCGCGGGCGCGCGCAGTGGGAAGAGTTTGTCGAACGCGGCAAGAATCTGGTCGCCGATCAATCCGCGCGCGTCTCCGCTGCGGTTGAAGCCGGACGTGTGACCTATCAGCAGGTAGCCGCCACGCCGCCGGAGAATCACGACGCCTGAATGGAGCCTCTGGCGGGGATGAGCCGTGTGGCCCATCCCCGCCAGAGGGCCTTTGCGATCAGATCGGACAGTGTTCGCCCGGATGGTTGAAATCTGGATGGTTGAAATCTGATTGCGTCCCTGTGCGACCGCTCATCCTCACGGTATCGCACCCTCGATTGCGCCACTACGATGCGAGAACAACGGAATGCCCAAGCTCGATAATCAGACGATTCAACTCGCTCTTGTCGTTGCAGTCGCGGCGGCCTTTGTCCTGCAGGCCATCGTGCTCTTCGCCGCGCTTCTCGTGCTGCGCAAGCTGGCCAAGACGGTTCGTCAGGAGATCGAAGACCTGCGCGATGCGGCGATGCCGATCCTTGAAAATACGCGCGAGCTGGTGGAGCGCGTCAAGCCGCGGATCGAGGAGACGACCGAGGATCTGGCTCAGGTGGCGCGCGCCCTGAACGTGCAGGTCGCCGACGTGCAATCGGCAGCCGGTGAGATGCTCTTGCGCGCGCGTCAGCAGGCCGATCGCCTCGATTCGATGTTTTCGAGCCTCCTCGACGCCGTGGACCGTATCGGCGTCATGATGGCCGACACCGTGGCCAAGCCCATGCGCCAGGTTTCCGCCTTTCTCGCTTCGGCGCGCGCCGTCGTCGAATCGTTGCGCAATCCGTAGAGCGTGCCGCGCGCCCCGGCGCGGGCCATTCCGCGGGCAAAATCGAAATGGAACGCCCAGCGCCACTTGCTTTGCGATGCAAAGCAGGCAGTGCGTGTCGCGCCGGTGCAAATTACAGTTCGAACTGCCGCAGCCAGGGCGCGATCAGCGCCGCAACCTTGCGCGGCTGTTCGTAGGCGGCAAAATGGCCCGCGTCGGCCAGTACGTGGAGTTCGCAGCCGCCGGGAGCGGTGCGAAAGGCCTCCATCTCGGCGACGGTCGAGGCGCTGTCCTCGCCGCCGGCGATGGCCAGAACCGGAACGCGAATGGTCGCCACCGTGGGCAGCGAGTCGGGGCGCGTGGCCAAGCCCGCCTGCACGGCGGCCACGGCCTCCGGCGTCAGCTTCATGTGGGCGCGAATTTCGGCCACGATCTCCGGCCGTTCGCGGCGCGCGGTCTCGCCGAGCAGCGCCTGCGCCATGCCGTCGAACAGCGCGGTTACGCCTTCGGTGCGCGCGCGTGCGATCGTCTCGGCCCGGCGGGAGAAATTGGCCGCGGCCTCCGGCTGCGGCTTCGCGCAGATGAAGGCCATTCCTCTCACGCGTTCCGGCGCTTGTCGCCACAATTCCAGCAGCACAGAGCCGCCGATCGAGCAGCCCACAAAAATGGCCTTGGGCAGCGCGATCCGGTCCATCAGTGCGAGCACATCGGCGGCCAACTGCTCCATGGTAAGCACGGGTGCGTCGGGAACCAGCTCGAAGCCGCCCACCGGCAGATCCGAGCCGAGTTCGGAGGCGCCATGACCCCGCAGATCGGGAATCACCGCGCGAATCCCGGCCAGTTCTTTCGTCAAGGGCCGCCAGTAATCCCGATCGAGAGGGGTGGGATGCAGAAAAACCACTGCGGGCCCGTTGCCCGCGTCCGTAAAGCCCAGTCCCGAACCGTCCGCCAGAGAAACACCTTTCATACAGTAGGAGGATACGCTCCCGGCGCGGCTGGCGTCTCCTCGGAAATGCCGATCCAGAGCGCAAGGCAGGCCACGTCCGCCAGCCCGCTCGAAAAAGTGGTTTCCGTCAGAGCAATACACCTTTGTTGGGAAGTCGCACTTTCTCGCAGATTCTCCAGCGGAGTCCGCGCTCGGATTTGGGCGTAGCGCCAGGCCGAACGCAACGCCAAGAGATTCTCTTCGTGGGCCGGTGGGTGTCTCTGCTTGTCTGCCAGATGGTTCGGTTTCCAGCCTGCGTGACATCCCCCATGGTTGGCCACCAGCCAGGCAAGCGGCGCCGCCGGGGCCTGCCGGAAGCGCCCAACGCTTCACGCCGGCCCATGCCAACGCGCACCGGCCCAGCGCCGTCTTCAGGAATCGTTTGTATCGTTTGCTCGATACCGCGCGCAGCCAAGCGCAACAGGCCGGAACTGGCCATAAGTTCCGCTTCAAAAAAACTTCTGTCGATCGCCGCCGCGCATCAAGGATGCGCCGCGCTTTTCGACAGGACGGGGTTTCGCCGCGGCAAAGGCCTGGGCCGCGCGGGTTCTACAATGGTTTCATGCTGCTCGAAGGAGTTTTTGCCGCTGTCACGACGCCGTTCGATTCGGACGAGCGCCTGTATCTTCGGAAGATCGAGGCCAACATCGCGCATTACTCGCGCAGTTTGCTGGCCGGAATGCTGATTTTAGGTTCGAACGGCGAAGCGCCGATGCTCGATGACGGCGAATCGCGCCTGGTGCTGCGCACGGCCGCCGAGGCCGCAGCTCCCGAAAAAGTGCTGATCGCCGGCGTGGGCCGCGAGAGCGTGAAGGCCACGGTCGAGTTGGCCGAAGCCGCCGCCGAACTGCGCTACGATGCGGTTCTGGTTCGGCCGCCGAGCTACTTCAAAGGGCAGATGACTCCTGCCGCCATGCTGCATTATTTTCGCAGCGTCGCCGACCGCTCGCCTCTGCCTGTTCTTCTCTACAATGTTCCGGTCTTCGTGCCCTGCGAGATTCCGGTGGAGATCGTCGCGGAGTTGGCTCATCACCCGAACATCGCCGGGATCAAAGACTCCTCCGGCGATGTCGAGCGTCTTGGCGCGACGGTGGAGGCCACGCAGGCTGCGCCGCGGCGCAGCGTTCCGGTGACGCAGGTCTTCGAGGCGGTGACGGCGCGCATGCGCCTGCCGCGCACGGAGGCCGAGGGCGGTTTTGTGCCCGTGGGCGAACTGGGCGGCGGCGTGGTCCTGACTGCCGCAGCCCCTGCCGCCACGGCAAAGACACGCAGCAAAGAGGTCGGTTTCCAGGTGCTCAGCGGATCGGGTGGCGCGATGCTGGCCTCGCTCGAAGCGGGCGCATCGGGCGTGCTTCTGGGTTTTGCCGCCTTCGCTCCGCAGGCCTGCCAGGAGGTTTATCTGGCCTGGAAGGATCACGACACGGTCCTGGCGCGCGAAAAGCAGGAACGGATCGTACAGGCGAACCGGCGTATCGTCGGCGAACTGGGCGTTCCCGGCGTCAAGTACGCCTGCGATTTCAACGGCTACTATGGCGGGCGGGCGCGTGCGCCCTTGCTGGCGCTCACCGCCGGGGAAAAAGCCGAGGTCGAGTCGCTGCTCGCCGGAATCCGAAGCTAGGCTTCCGGCGAGTCGAGCGATGGTCAGAGTGTTGGCTCCTGGCTCCAGTCGCAGGCGATCTCGCGGCGTTTTGCCGAGCTTTCCGCGGCCCACTCCAGCAGTCGCGCCACGCGCCAGCCGTCGAGGCCGGTGACCGGCGCGGGAGCCTTGCCCAGAAGCGCATCGCGAACCCCAGCATAAAAGAGCCGATAATCACCGCGAACCGGGGAAATGGAGCGGCTGAGCGTTTCGCCGTCGTTGTCCACGTGCAGCACGCCCCAGGCGGACGAAGCTTCCTCGCCCCAGGCGGCGTCCTCAATGCGCGCGATCTTGCCGAGCGCGGCTTCCTGCGGATCAATGCCCATTTTTATGTAGCCGCCGCGCGTTCCGCGCAGATGATAGCGCGGACGGGCCGGCAGCGAGAGGCTATTTGCGCCGAGCGTGACGGCGAGGCCGGAATAGCGCAGGCGAATGGCGATCGAGTCGTTGACGATGGAGTTGTCTTTTTCCTGCGCAAGGTCGGCGCTGACGGCCTCCGGCTTGCCAAAAAGCACCAGCGCCTGATCGACAAGGTGCGGGCCCAGATCGAGCAGCGCGCCGCCGGAGTCGGTTTTTTCCTTCCACACGCGCTCGGTCAGCGGCGCTGGACGCCAGCGATCGAAGCGGGACTCGAAGCAGACCAGGCGGCCCAGCGCGCCTTCGCGCAGCAGCTTTTGCACCGTTAGAAAATCGCCGTCCCAGCGGCGATTCTGAAATGGAGCCAGAAGCACGCCATGCTTTTGGGCGAGATCGATCAACTCGGCGGCCTCGGCCGAGGTCATCGCGAGCGGCTTGTCGACGACGACGTTTTTACCCGCGCTCAAAAGCTGTTTGGCGAGCGCGTAGTGGCTCGGATTGGGCGTGGCCACCACGAAGAGCCCCAGCGAATCGTCGGCCAGCATCGCATCGAGCGAACGGTATACTTTTATGCCGGGATAACGCCCGGCGGCCTTGTCCGTGCTACGCTCCACCACGGCCGCCAGTTCCAGCCCCTCGATCGAGGCCAGCAGCGGCGCGTGAAAGACGCGGCCGGCCATGCCAAATCCAACCAATCCTGCGCGAATCATACGGTCTCCATTTTCTCGCGTGCAGATTCGATTGTAATCGCCGCCGGTGAGCGCAGAGACAGGCGGCGCGAGGATGACGCCACGGCATCGCGCGTCGCCGCGAAATCGAGAGAGGCGGGAGCGCCGTGGATTACACTACTTACGCGCACCCTCCTTTTTTTGCCGGGAAGCGTACGGCCGGAGAAACGCCGGCGGGCGTTCCGGACCGCAATGGGGAAGTGCATCGCGTCGCAATCTTCGATTGCCGGCGGCAAGGAGAATATGCCTGCGACTACGCAACGACCGAAGGTTCTGGTGGCGGACGACGAACGGGTGATCGCCGACACGCTGGCCATGATTCTGAACCAGAGCGGCTTTGAGGCGCGCGCCGTGTATTCCGGAGAGAAGGCTCTTGAACTGGCGGAATCGTTTCGGCCGGAGATGCTGATCTCCGACGTCATCATGACCGATCTGAATGGCATCGACGCGGCGATCCGCATTCGCGCGCTGCTGCCGGCGATCCGGATTCTGCTTTTTTCCGGCCAGGCGGCCACGGCCGATCTGCTGGAAAAGGCGCGCAAGGAAGGTTACGAGTTCGACATTCTCGCCAAGCCCGTTCATCCGCAGGATCTGCTGGCCAAACTGCGTCAATGAACGTGTGCGCGCCCTCTGCGCATGGCCGCGAACGTCCCCGGCCTGGACCGCGCTCGGTCGGGACCGTGCTCTTTCCGCTGACGCCGCCGGTTTTGGCTAGAACGGTTTTTCGGTGAGGAAGGGCTCGGGCTTCAGTGAGCCGTCGCGCTGCTTGACGAGCAGTTGCACCTTGCCCTCGGCCGCTTCCAACTCCTGCTTGCAGGCCGCCGACAGGTTGACGCCCTCCTCGAAGAGCTTGAGCGAGTTTTCCAGGGCCAGATCGCCCTTTTCCAGTTGATCGACGATGGTTTCCAGCTTCTTGAGCGATTCTTCGAACGACGGCATGAGCTTCCCTTTTCTTGGCTAGTTCCCTGCGCCGGACGCTCCGGCGAGCACTTCCGCGGCGATGTCGTAGTGGCCGTAGGGGGCGCTGATCTGCACGCCTTCGACCAGCGGGCGCACGGCCTCGACCAGTTCCTGCGCGATGCGGATGCCTTCGGCGCGGGCGGCTTCGGGGGTTGCGGCCTGGGCCATGCGCAGCAGAATCTCCTCGGGCATGGCGATACGCAGATCGTTCTTCATGTACTCGGCGTTGCGCAGGCTGGTGAGCGGCCAGATGCCGGCGACGATCGGGATGCGCCGCCCGTCGAGGCGCTCCCTGGCCTGCGCGAGAAACTCTTCGAGCAGCCGTGAATCGAAGACGGCCTGTGTAATGGCGTATTCGGCACCGGCTTCGACCTTCCAGACCAGGCGGCGCAGTTCGTTTTCGATCTCCGGCGCGCCGGGATTGACGGCGACGCCGACGGTGAAGCCGGTGCTTGCGCCAAGCGGGTTCGAGCCGATGTCGAGACCGCGATTGAGGCGGCTGGCGATGTTGACCAAACCGATGGAATCGACGTCGAAAACCTGAGAGGCATCGGGATAGCTGCCCTGCCGGGGTGGTTCGCCGGTGACGCAGAGGATGTTCCGCAGGCCGATCGATGCGGCTCCCAGCAGATCCGACTGGATGGAGAGCAGATTGCGATCGCGGCAGGTGTAATGCAGAATCGTCTCCATCCCGGTGTGCTGCTGAAGCTGAATGGCGAGGCTCTGCCCGCTCATGCGCGCAGACGCCTGGGCCGCGTCGTACACGTCGATGGCATGCACGCCGAACTGCGCCAGCATCTCCGCGCCTTCGATCTCGCGCGAGCAGTCGATGCCGCGCGGAGGCACGAATTCGACCAGCTTCAAAAAAGTTTTTTCCGTCAGCAATGCGCCCAGGCGCGAACGCTGCGCCAGGGGCGCGGGCGGCGTCTCCTGGCCGATTGCGGGCGCCGCGCCGGCGATGGCGACGCTGGCCTGTTCGTCGAGGGCGCGCAAGGCCGCGCGCATGGCGCGAATGTGGTTGGGGGTGGTGCCGCAGCAGCCGCCCACAATCTGCGCTCCGGCCGCGATGGCCTTGCGGGCAAAGCTGGCCATGTACTCCGGTGTGCAGAGGTAGACGTTGCGGCCTTCGACCGCCCGCGGCAGGCCGGCGTTCGGCATGGCGGCCAGGGGAAGAGAAGTTGCCGCGCGCATGGCTTCGACGGCCGTCAGCACCGAGGCCGGCCCGGTGGAGCAGTTCACGCCCACGGCGTCGGCGCCCCATTCGGCGAGCAGCGCCGCGGCCTGTGCGGGCGAAGCGCCGTCCAGGCATTCGCTCTCGTCGTCCACGGTGACCATGGCCAGCACGGGCAGATGCGGCGCGACGGCCTTGGCGGCTTCCAGCGCCTGCCGCGCCTCGTTCAGGGCCGGCATGGTTTCGACGATCAGCAGGTCCACGCCGTTGTCGGCCAAAAGGGCGATCTGCTCGGCGAAGGCGGCGCGCGCCTCGTCCAGGCCGGTTTTCCCCAGCGGCTCCAGGCGCACGCCCAGCGGGCCGATGGCGCCGGCGACCCAGGCCTCGACGGATTGTTTCTCCTTGAGCCGCGCGACGGCCTGCCGGGCCAGACGCGCCCCGGCCGCGTTGATTTCGGCCAGTTTGCCGGTCAACCCGAAGCGGCCGAGCCGGAAGCGATTGGCGCCGAAGGTGTTCGTTTCGAGGATCTCGGCTCCGGCCTGCAGGTACTCCTCATGGACGGAGAGGATCAGGCTGGGGTCCGTCAGATTCAACTCGTCGTAACACCGGCTCAGGAAGACGCCGCGGGCGGCAAGCACCGTTCCCATGGCGCCGTCGGCAAGCACGGGGCGGTCGGCAAAGAGTTGGGCGATGCGGTTCATGCTGATGACATGCTACCGCATCGGTGGCGGGGGCGGCGGAAATGGATGCGCTCTTGCGCCGCTGGCGAAGGCGCTCTGGTAGCGCGCAGCCAGGACGCGGCCCGCTCACTG
>JAJYFB010000210.1 GCA_021785495.1 Acidobacteriota bacterium
ATTGCGTCGCAGGCCACTCGGTCGCGCTTTGCGGTCCCTCGGGATGCGGCAAAAGCACGCTGCTGCACCTGATCGGAGGCCTCGACTTTCCCGACCGCGGCCACATACAAATCAACGGCGCGGAGATCGATCGCAAGCGCGGCCAGTTGCATCTTCTGCGGCACGAGATCGGCATCGTCTTTCAGTTGCACAATTTGATTCCCGGTCTGACGATCGAGGAAAATTGCCTGATTCCAGCGGCCGCTGCGGGGACGAATCGGCGTCTGGCCAAGGACCGTCTTCACGAGTTGGCCGTACGCACCGGGCTGAACCACAGGCTTCATCACCGCGTACAGAAACTCTCCGGTGGCGAGCGGCAGCGCACTGCGCTCTGCCGCGCATTAATGAACCGGCCAAAGATTCTGCTGGCCGACGAACCGACCGGATCGCTCGACGAAACCACAGGGAGCATGGTCTTCGATCTTCTCCTTGAAACAGTCGACGCCGAAGGCGTGACCCTGCTGATCGCCACGCATGACCGCGCGCTGGCAGCACGCTGCGGGCGGTTGGTCGAGATGCACAACGGAAAAATCGTGGAGTACGCGGATGCGCGCGGATAACGTGCATGGCTCCGAAAGTTCCCTTCCCGTCGCCGAGGCTGCGTGGCACGCGCTTTTCTGGCTGGTTGTCGCGAACGCCATCGGCCTGCTGATCGCCGGACTGCTGCTTTTTCCCGCCGCCAGCGAAATGCTCGGCGAGTGGACCTACGGCCGGTGGATGATCGTTCATTTGAATCTCGAATTGTACGGATGGATCTCGCTGCCGCTGGTAGGCTTCCTCTTTCGTGCGTACGGCGCGGATCGTGGCGCGATGGCGAAATGGAGCCGGACCGTGCTTTGGGTCTGGTCGGCCGCGCTTGGCGTGGGCGCGCTCTCGTGGCTCGCCGGCCGCTCCAGCGGCAAGCTCTTCCTTGATTGGAGCGGCTTCGCCCGCATCTTCTTTGTCTGCGCGCTGCTGACACTCTGGCTGTTTCTGCTGGCCGCCTTCATCGCGAATCGAGGCACGGACGCCTGGAAAAATCGCTGGGCCGCGGCGGCCAAACTCGGCGGGCTTGCGGTTCTGCTCGCCGTTCCGTTCGTTCTTTACTTGGCGTCGAGTCCCGGTGTGTACCCACCGGTGAATCCCGACTCGGGCGGACCGACCGGCGCCAGCCAGCTTGAATCCTCACTGATCGTGGTGGCGATTCTACTCGCGCTGCCCTTCGGCATTGCGCGCCGCAACACGGGGCGCACTCGCGCCGTTGTCTTCGCCTGGATTGCGCTGTTTGCCGAGTCCCTTCTTTGTGCCGCGCTCGGACGCGGCGACGTCAGCCATCGCCAGTCCAGCCAGTACCTGAGCCTGGGCAGTCTTCTGGTCTGGATCCCAGCAATCCCCGTCTATTACTCCGCCTTCACATGGCACGCGGCTACGCACCGCTGGAGGCGGGCGTTTCTCGGCTGGTGGGTCGCGCTGGTCCTCACCGGATGGATCCTTTTTCTGCCCGGCGTTCTCGACCATTTCAAATTCACCGACGGACTCGTAGGCCATTCCATCGTTGCCATGGCTGGATTCACGTCGAGCTTCATCGTCTTTGTCACCGTGCAACTGCTTGGCAAAGACGGTTGGATTTTCAATCGCGCGGGTTCGTTCTCGTTTTGGCATGGCGGCGTCGTCGCCTATGTTGTGCTGATGACGATCGCAGGCGGGATCGAAGGCTCCGCTCCCGCCTTTACCATCGTTCCCTCCCCGTTGCGCAATCTTCTATATGCATTGCGCCTTTTGGCCGGAGCATTCATGCTCCTTGCGTCGATCGACTGGCTCGCCGGCGCCACCAAATTATTGCGCGAGCCCGGCGCAAATCCGATGGAAGTTCGCCTGGAGAAAACCGCATGAACCGATCCCTGCTTTTGGGCTATCAACTGCTGACAGGTCTCTCCGACCTTGCCACCGGCGTCCTGCTCGCCGTTGCGCCTGCGCGCACGTTGCGCCTCATGCGCCTGCACGCTCCAGCCGACGCTCGGGTCTACCTTTCCTTTCTCGGCGCGTTTGTACTGGCGGTTGGCCTGTCTCATCTCTACGGCGCGTTCGTAATCTATCGCGGTTCCTGCCGGAGAGACCTGGAGATCGTCTGGCTGCTTACGGCCTTTCTCCGTTCGAGCGTGGCTATCTTCGTCTTTGCGCAGGTGTGCGTGGGTTCGCTAGAGGCCGGCTGGTTCACCGTGGCAGCCTTCGATGCCATTTGCGTTCTTGTGCAGGCGATGGGCCTGCACAAAGGCTGGGCGATTCATGTGGCGCGGTAAAGCCGGAAGCTCCGGATGGCAAGGCGCGGCCCTTGTCGCGATTGCGTACGTCGATTTCCTGATCTTTGCGCAATTTGCATTCTTGCGGCGCCTGGCCGCACTGCATGTTGCCGATGCGCGCCTGAAGATGGCAATGGCCGCGATGGCCATTGGCGGAATTTTCCTGAGCCTGCTGGCGCCGCGCATGGAACGTTGGCGCTCGCCGCGGTTGCGTCTCGCAGCAGGCCTCGCGGCGTCGGCGGCGGCCGCGTTTCTTTCGCTGGCGCCGCTCGATTTCTTCGCGGCGCTCGCCGTTTCCTTTCTTGTTGGGGCAGGACTTGGCCTGCTCACGGTCACGCTCGTCGCGCACCTCAACGAGTGGACAGGCGCGTGGAATCCCTTCTTCGCCGTAGGCGCGGGCACGGGCGCGGGCTACCTGCTTGCGAACTTTCCGCCGCTCTTCGATGCGTCGCCCGCTGCTCAGGCGCTCACAGCCGGCGTCTTCTGCCTCACAGGCGTTGCCATCGCGTCGCTGCCCAAGCCGGCGCAGACAAGCAGCGCCCATCCACCGCCTGCGAACGGGCCCGATCGTACGCGCGCATCGCGCTCCACCTTGGCT
>JAJYFB010000211.1 GCA_021785495.1 Acidobacteriota bacterium
CCAGCGCGCGCGCCTGCGTGTTCGGCACGTAGCCCACCTCTTCGACGGCCTTCCAGACACGCTTGGCCAACTGTGGATCCACGGTGGGAATGCCGTTGACCACGCGCGAAACGGTCGCAATGGAGACGCGCGCACGCCGGGCCACGTCATGAATGTTCACAGTGGCGCGTCGGCCCGGCGGCGATGGCTTGATTCGGCCCATGAAGAATAGATTGTACGCTTTTACCGGCGGCGCACAATGGGCGGAGCGCGCAAAAGCCAGGGCAAACGCATTTCAGCTTGCGGGATGATTTTGTTTTGAAAGGGCGGCAATGCGAAATCCAAATGCGTTTGCCCTGGCGCAAAAGCGCATTCGCTTCGTGCGTCCGCGCCGTACAATCGCTCTGTGCGCGCCACGCCGTCGCGCCTGGAGACTCCTTGGCTTCCGCTCTTTGTTCCGCAGCCTTCGACCCGGCCGATCCCCGCGCCACGCTTGCGGCGTTGCCGCAGGCGCGGGCGGTCTTTGCGCTCGATGGAGCCGACGAGAAAGCCGAGCCGTACATCGGCCGCACGCCGAATCTGCGCGCGCGGCTTGAACGGCTGCTCACGCCCTCGGCGCGGCATCCGCGGCGGCTGCAACTGGCCGGCCTGGTGCGCACCATCCGCTGGCGGCTGGCGGGTTCGGAGTTTGAATCGCTCCTTGTGCAGTTCACGCTCCTCGAAGAGGTCTACGGCGCAAAGGCCATCGAGCGGATGCACCTGCGCGCCCCGGCTTTTGTGCGCTTTTACGGCGGCAATCCCTGGCCGCGCCTTGCGGTGACAAACCGGCCCAGCCTGCGCGCGGCCGAGTGGGCCTACGGGCCGTTCGCCTCGCGCGCCGCCGCCGAGCGTTTTGCCGAGGAGACGCTGAAGCTCTTCCTGCTGCGCCGCTGCACGGACGATCTCGCGCCCTCGCCGAGCCATCCCGGCTGCGTTTACTCGGAGATGAAGATGTGCCTCGCGCCCTGCTTTCAGGGCTGCACGGACGAGCGTTACGCCGAGGAAGCCGCCGCCGTCGAGCGCTTTCTGGCCACGCGCGGCCAAAGCCGCCTGACCGCGCTGCGCCAGGCGCGCGACCAGGCTTCAACCGCGCTCGACTTTGAGCGTGCGGCCGCGCTGCACGCGCAGGCGCAGCGCGTGGAGGCGGTGCGCGCATGGGCGAGCGAACTGGTGCGCCCGCTCAGCCGGCTCCGCGCCCTCGTTCTGCAAGCCTCGGCCAACCCCGGCGAGGTCGCGATCTTTCTCTTCGAGAACGGACGTCTGCGCGGCCCGGCGAGCTTTTCCACCCTCGGCATGAGGATCCAGAACGAAGACTCCGGCTCGACCTCGCTCTTCGCGCAGCCCATGGCGATCGAGCCGACGACGGAGGAACAAGGACAAAAACAGGGACTAGGGACTGGAGACGTAAGAACTGGAGACCTGGGGACTGAAGGCGCGCGCGCGGAAGAGCAAGAAGCGGGCGGCAGTGCGCGGCCAGGCGCACCGGCCAAGATTGCGCGCGGCCTGCTCGAATCCCGGCTTGAAGCCGCACTGGCCGAGTTGGCTGCGCCCTGCGGCGCGCCCTCGGCCGCGATGCGCCAGGGCCACCTGGCGCTGCTCAAGCGCTGGTACTACCGGCCCGAGGCGCGGCGCGAAGGCGCGATTTTCTTTCCCGGCGAAGACGACCGCTGGCCGGTGAAGGCCATCCTGCGCGGGATCGGCCGCGTGGCGGCCAGAGAGTTCTCGCAGCAGGACCGCGCCTGACCGGCTGCGACCGAAGGAACAGCCCATGACAAAGCGTGAGACTCTCCGGTCGATGCTCAAAGAAGGACGCCATCGGCTCCACGTGGGCCGCGAGCACGAGGCGGCGCAGATCGTGCTCGCAAACCCGCGGCGCATGAACGCGCTCGTCGCCTGCCTGTTCGACGAGGATCGCGGCGTGGCCAACCGCGCCGCTGGCGCCATCGAAAAGATCACGCGCACACGGCCCGCGCTGGCTGCGCCGTGGAAGAGCGAACTGCTGGGCCGGATGGCCGAGGCGGACGAAAACAAGCTGCGCTGGAATCTGGCCTCGACGATCGGCCGTCTGCCGCTCACGGCTCCCGAGGCGCGAACAGCGGCCAGCCTTCTGCGCGGATGGCTCGACGACAAAAGCTCCATCGTCAAAACCGCGTCCATGCAAGGGTTGGCCGATCTTGCCCGGCGCGATCCGTCGTTCATGGACGAGGCGCTCGATATGCTGCGCATCCTCAGCCGCTCGGGAACCCCGGCCATGCGCGCGCGTGGCCGCATCCTGCTTCAACAAATGAACAGACTCTCCACGCAGCCAGTCGTTCAATCCTGTTGCAGTCCCCGCCAAGGCGCATAGATTTACCGTCCTTTTACTGTACATTCAATCGCTATTCTTCGCGCCGCTATTCAATAGCCACAAAGACGGACTGCGCTTTCCGGGAAAATCTCTCCGGTCCATTTCAATTTCCCCTGGTTGCGGCCCGCGCGATTCCCCTCGCCGGGCCGACGGGTCCGCACGGAGATTATCTCGCGTCCAGTCTGCTCGAAGTTGCACGAAAAATCAAAAAAAGATTCCACCCTGGAGTGAATTCGATGAGGCGTTTCTTCTCGGTAGTCTGTATCTTCCTCCTTTGCCAAACCGCTAGCGTCTTCGCGTCCAGCGTAGCCGCTGCCGCAGCCAGCCGCGGTCAGATTCTGACCGGCGTCAAGGGCAAGGTTACGGACGGCACCGGCGCGGCCATCCCCGGCGCAGCCGTAACCATGACCGACCTGACCACGCACAGCTCGGTCAGCACGACGACCGGCCTCGACGGCCAGTTCTCCTTCGACAATGTGGCCCCCGATCCGCAGATCGTTGCGGTCGA
>JAJYFB010000212.1 GCA_021785495.1 Acidobacteriota bacterium
GCTGTGGTAGCGACGATCGCCTTCGGCATGGGCATCGACAAGGCCAACATCCGTACCGTGATTCACGCCGGGCTGCCGGGTACGCTCGAAGGCTACTACCAGGAGATTGGCCGCGCGGGCCGCGACGGCGCTCCGAGCCGCGTCTACCTGATGCACTCCTACGCCGACCAGCGCACGCACGACTTCTTCCTGAACCGCGATTATCCGCCGGCGGAAAACCTGAATGAGGTCTTTGCGGCGCTCGGCGAAGAAGGGCAGCCCGTTGAGGAGCTTCGCGTAGCGTCGAAGCTGGGCGAGGAAGAGTTCGACAAGGCGCTCGAAAAGCTGGAAATCCACGGTGGCGCGCGCGTTGACTTTGGCGGAAATGTGAGCCGGGGCGGCCCGGGATGGAAGAAGAGCTACACGATTCAGGCGCAGCATCGGGCGGAGCAGTTCGAGAAGGTGCTGCAGTTCACGGCTTCGAGCGCCTGCCGCATGGCCGCGCTGGTGCGGCACTTTGGCGACGTGCACGATGCGGCGCGCCCTTGCGGTATCTGCGATGTTTGCGATCCGGCAGGCGCGGAGTTGCGGCGGTTCCGTCACGCTTCGCAACACGAGCGCAGGATTGTGCAGGCGATCGTGGAAGAACTGCGGCCTGTGCATTATCTGGCTGCGGGCACTTTACAGCGAAACCTTGAACTGGTGGGCCGATTGAGCCGCAGCGACTTCGATTGCCTGCTTGACGCGATGGTGCGCGCGGAGATCATTGAAATCGAAGACGCGGAGTTTGAAAAGAACGGTCAGGTTCTACGCTTTCGCAAGGTGCGGCTCACCGATGCCGGACAGGAACTGCGTCCCGCAACGCCGGTGAGTCTGCTGATCGGCGACGGCATTGCAGGCGAGTTCGACGCGGGTGGCGCTCCTCCGCGGCGCACGAAGCCGGCTAAGACTGCTTCGCGAAGAGCGGATGCGGCGGTTGCCCAAGCGCCGCAGCCTAGCCCGCAGCCGACGCCGGCCTCCGAGGCGCTGGCCGCGCAACTGCGCGAGTGGCGCGCCGCCGAAGCGAAGCGGCTGGGAGTTCCTGCTTACATCGTGCTACACGACCGTACCTTACAGTCAGTGGCGCTGGCGCGGCCGGCGAACATAGCGCAACTACTGGCGGTGGATGGCATCGGCTCCGCGAAGGCGGAGCGGTTTGGCGAGACGATTCTTAAATTGTGCGCGGCGAATGCGCGGCCGGCCCTTCATCATGCGGCCACAGATTAGTCCGCAATCGCGTGGTCGGTTTTGATGTTCACGCCGCTCCAGGCTTTTTGCGCGGTCCAGGGCTCGGCGGGCGCGCCCCAGAACTCGTCGCTGGCGGCGAGGCCGAGTGGCAGCCACGCGGCCGAGCACAGGTAGCAGCTACCCGTGGAGATGTAGCTTTCGCCGATATCCGGCTGGTGGCCTGCGAAGCCGATCGTCAGCCAGCCTTTGCTGTCGAATGTGTCGTTGGCGGCAATCATGCGCGTCATCACGGCGGTCATCGCGCAGCGCACCTGCGCCGGATGGACGCCTTCAGGCAGATTGCGCCGCAAGGCGATCTCGGCCAGCAGTTGCAGCGCGCCGAATCGATAAGCGAGCGAACGGCCGATGGGCGGAAACGTGCCTTCCGGGCTGATGAGCCGCTCCTGAATGGCTGCATAGCGGCGCGCACGCACCTCAATCGGCGAGCGCAGCCGTGACCAGCGGTGGGTAACCGGCTCCACGGCGTCCAGAATGTTCAGCATCATGGGCTGAATGACGAAGCTGTTGTAGTAGTCCCAGTGGAACTCGGGGCCGTCGCCGTAGACGCCGTCGCCTTTGTACCACTCCTGGTGCTGGCGGAGCGCGTAGTCGATGCGCAAGGTGTCCCACGTCCTGCCGAATTTACAGAAGAATGCCTCAATCATGGCGCTGAAGAGCAGCCAGTTGTTGAAGCCGGGCTGGACAGTGCGGG
This sequence comes from Acidobacteriota bacterium, assembly GCA_021785495.1. Classification (GTDB taxonomy): domain Bacteria; phylum Acidobacteriota; class Terriglobia; order Terriglobales; family Acidobacteriaceae; genus Telmatobacter. The sequence continues at coordinate 1,958 of JAJYFB010000212.1, forward strand.
TTGCGATGAGCGCCTGCACGAGGTTGTCTTGCGTCTTCGCGTCCAGCTTCAACCACAGCTGATTGGGCGCGCGGACGACGGCCAGCGCCAGGAAGGCCGCATCGACGAGCGACTGCGGATTGGTGCCGAAGTTCAGAGCGTCGGGTGAACGAGGGTCGGTTCCGTGCTTGATGGCGAGCCGCGCCCAGTCGCGGTAGCGGCTGCGCAAGGCTTCTTCTTTGGGGTCGCTTCCCGGCTCGCCTTCGAGCCACGGCGCGAGGCCGCAGAGCAGGCGGCCCACGGCTTCAAGATGCGTAGACTGCCTGCGCTCTTTTTCCTGGCTGGGAGCGGATTCGACCGGCATGGAGGCGCGCAAATTTTGCTGGCTGATTGCTTCCAGCACGGGTTGCGCCACGCGCTCGACAATGGCGAGCCACCGCGCACGATCGGCAGCGCCAGTTTCTGGTGCTGCCGTTTGGGAGGCGTGGACTGCGGCCTGTGCGGTGGGCGCCGCCAGCACCGGCGCCGTGGCAAGCACGGCGCTCTTCAGAAAATTGCGGCGGGTGGCGTGACTTTGCGTCGGCATGGGACGTTAGCTGACGCGTTCGATAACAAGCGACTCCAGCACGACCGGCTTGTGCGGCTTGTCCTGCGCGTTGCGCGCTACCTTGCTGATGGCGACCACAATGTCCTGTCCCTCGACGACTTCGCCGAAGATGGTGTGATTGCCGGTGAGCCACGGTGTGGGCGCGACGGTGATGAAGAACTGGCTGCCGTTGGTGTTGGGGCCGGCGTTGGCCATGGCCAGCTTGCCGGGCTTGTCAAAATGGTGCGGCGAGCCCTTGGTTTCATCCTGGAAGCGGTAGCCGGGTCCGCCCATGCCGGTGCCGGCGGGATCGCCGCCCTGAATCATGAAATCGGGGATAACGCG
>JAJYFB010000213.1 GCA_021785495.1 Acidobacteriota bacterium
GTCGATCTCCAGAGCAAAATCGAGAGCCACCGCGACGGCATCGAACCCGGGGCCTAGATTGGCTGAGGTTGCTGGCAGGCGGAGCCGGATTCCGCCCGTCTTTCTTGCGTCGTTCATCCCACTTTGCCCTTCAGCGCAGACAGCACCGCCGCCGGTGTTGCATCGAGCGAGATCGCGTTGCGCCGCAAAGCATCGATTCCGCCTTCGAGGCCCTTCTTCTCGTCGTCGGTCAGCAGGGTTCCGCGATGGAAGTCTATCGTATAGTCGGCATCCTTGAGCGTGTGCCCAGTCAACAACAGCACCACCGTCTCGTCCGCGCGCACCACGCCCTGCGCACGCAATTTCTTCAGGCCGGCCAGCGTTACGGCCGAGGCCGGCTCGCAGCCCAGCCCCTCGAAGCCAATCTCCGCCTTGGCCATCGCAATCTCCGCCTCGCTCACGTCCAGGCAGGAGCCGCCACTCTCCTCAATCACCTTCGCGGCCTTGCGCCATGACGCGGGGTTGCCAATGCGAATCGCCGTGGCGCGCGTGTGCGCCTCCACCGGCTCAAGGCTTGCACCTCGATTCGCCGCCAGACTCCGCACCAGCGGATTCGCTCCCGCCGCCTGAATCACGGAGATCTTCGGCAGCCGCGGAATCATTCCCAGATCGCGCATCTCGCGGAAGCCCTTGCCCAGCGCCGAACTGTTACCCAGGTTGCCGCCGGGCACAATCAGATGGTCCGGCACATTCCAATCCAGCGCCTCCGCGATCTCGAACGCCGGCGTCTTCTGGCCCTCGATCCGGTACGGATTCACGCTGTTCAGCAGATAAATCGGCTGCTGGTTCACGATTTCGGTCAGCACCTTCAGGCAGCCGTCGAAGTCGGTCTTCAACTGGCAGGTCACAGCGCCGTAGTCCATGGCCTGCGAGAGCTTGCCCCAGGCAATCTTGCCTTCGGGAATCAGCACCAGGCTGCGCAACCCGGCCCGCGCCGCATAGGCCGCCATTGCCGCCGACGTGTTCCCCGTCGAGGCGCAGGCCACCCAGTCGAATCCCCGCTCCCGCGCCACGCTCAGCGCCGCCGTCATGCCCGTATCCTTGAACGAGCCCGAGGGATTCATGCCCTGGTGCTTGGCAAAGATGCGGTCGATCCCCAGCGCCTTCTCTGCGCGCGGCAGGCGATAGAGCGGTGTATTCCCTTCGCGCAACGTCACCGCATTGCCGAAGTTCTCCAGGATCGGCAGCAGTTCGCGGAAGCGCCACACGCCCGACTCGTCGAGCGACTCGCCCGAGCAGCGGCGTTCCCGCCACAGCCACTTCAAAGCGCCTGGATTCGGCCGGTCGTGTCCACCGCGCTGGCTCCAGCCGGGATACTCGACCTCAAACAACTCTCCACACTGGGCGCAACGGAAATCGGGACGCGCCTCAGCGCCCGCAATCCGGCTCCCGCAACCAAAACAGCGTAGCTGATGCAAATTCTCGCTCATAATTCCCTGGTGTTAGCCTACCAGTGTACGGCGATTTCCGCTGTGGATCGAGCTTTAACCGCCCATGCCAAAATCAATCCTTTTTACGATTTCCATTTTCCTGCTCGCTTCGCCACTCTGCGCGCAGGGCCCTCTCCGCGTTGCCGCCGCCGCCGATCTTGAACCCGTCCTTCCGCCGATCCTTGCCCAATTCCAGCAATCAACCGGCATTCACGCCGAAGCCACCTACCAGGCCTCGGCCATGCTCACCGCGGAGATGGAAAACGGCGCGCCCTTTGACCTGTTTCTTTCCGCCGACCTCAGCTATCCCAGGCGGTTGATTGACGAAGGCCTCGCCGATACCACCGGCACGACCACGCCGATCACCTACGCCAAAGGCACGCTCGTCCTCTGGAAGCGCAAGGATTCGCATCTTTCCCCGCCGTCGCTCGATCTCCTGCGCTCACCGGCCCTGCGGCGTCTTGCCATCGCCAATCCCGAGCGCGCGCCCTACGGCCGCGCCGCCATCGCGACACTCAAAAGCCTCGGCCTCTACGACGCGCTCAAACCGCGCATCGTGACCGCGGAAAACATCGCCCAGGCCGCGCAGTACGCCGACTCGGCCAACGCCGACGCCGGCCTCATCTCTCTCACCTCCGCGCTCACGCCGCGCCTTCGCGCCGACGGCGCCTACTTCATCGTGCCAGCGACTCTCTATCCGCCCATCGAGCAGGGCGCGATCATTCTCAAAAGCGCAAGAAACAGCGCTGCCGCACGCAAGCTGCTCGACTTCCTTCTCTCGCCGTCCATCCAGGCCCAACTCGCTAAAAGCGGCCTCGCACCGGCAAGGTAGCAGGGCAACGACCGCGAGGAAAGTCGTCGCGGCACTCCTCACGATGAGAGGAAGACTCGGAATCGTTCGCAAATCACACTGAAAGCTGAACTGCGATTACACTGCTTTTGCGGATAGGCCGTTCAGAAATCGCTCCCAAGCGATACTCTGTTGAGTGAACCTCATGGACTGGCAAGCCTTCGCACTTTCACTCCGACTGGCCACAGTCACCACGGCGATTCTTCTCGTCATCGCCGTGCCGCTTGCCGCGCTGCTCGTGCTGGGCCGCGGCCGCTGGCTCGCCGCGCTCGAAGCACTGGCCACGCTGCCCATGGTTCTGCCGCCCACGGTCCTCGGATTCTTCCTTCTCGTTCTGCTTGGTCCGCGGACCGCCATCGGCCGCGGCATCGCAACCATCCTCGGCCATCCGCTCGCCTTCTCCTTCAACGGCCTTGTCGTTGGCTCGGTAATTTACAGCCTTCCCTTCGCCGTGCAGCCACTGGTCGCCGGATTCTCCTCCGTCGAGACCGCTCTCGTCGATGCCGCGCGTCTGCTTGGCGCCGGACCCATGCGGCTTATCAC
>JAJYFB010000214.1 GCA_021785495.1 Acidobacteriota bacterium
TGGGCGATACGGAGAAAAATATTGTGCAGTTTATGGGGAATCCCTAGTTTGCGCTACCTTGAGCGCCGCACTTCGGATTCCCGCTCGCGAGGTTGGATGCTATGAAGCGACTCATCCCTGTTGTGATCCTGCTGGCCGCGGCCGCTGCGGCGGGCGTGTACTTTTACCCGCGCCTGACCAAGAAGCCGGAGCCGGTGAATCAGCTCACGCTCTCCGGCAACATCGAAGCGCACGAAAGCCTGGTGGGCTTCAAGGTGCCGGGACGCATTGTCGATCTGCCCATCGAGGAGGGCCAGCAAGTGGAGCAAGGCACACTGCTGGCACGCCTGGAAGCTGCCGACTACCAGCAGAAGGTGCGCATCGATGAAGCCAGTGTGCGCGTGCGCGAGTCGGACCTGGCGCTTACGCTGGCCGGCACGCGCGAGCAGGAGGTGAAGGCATCGCAACAAGCCATGCTCGACGCGCAGGCCGATCTTGCGCAGAAGAAGCTCGACAGCGATCGCGCGCAGCGACTCTTCGCCAAAGACGAAGTTTCCGCGCAGGACCGCGATCATGCGGCCACCGCATTCAAGCGGGCTGAGGCTGTCTTGAAGGCGGCGCAAGAGCGCTATAACGAGGCTGTCGAAGGCAGCCGCAAGGAAGAGATCGCCATTGCACGCGCCAATCTTGCGCAGGCCAACGCCAACCTGGGCCTGTCGCGCGTGAACTTTGGCTACGCCATTCTGCGTGCTCCTTTCGCCGGCGTCATCACCGTGCGTCAGGCGGAGCTCGGCGAAGTGGTTGAACCCGGTTCGCCTGTGGTCACGCTCGCAGACCTCGATCACATCTGGCTGCGCGCCTACATCGCCGAAACCGATCTGGGCCGCATTCACTGGGGCCAGGCGGCAGCAGTCACCACCGATACTTATCCGGGCAAGCAATACCACGGCCGCATCTCGTTCATCTCGCCGGACGCCGAGTTCACGCCCAAGAGCGTGCAGACCTATCAAGAGCGAGTCACGCTGGTCTATCGCATCAAGATCGACATCGACAACCCCAACCACGAACTCAAGCCGGGCATGCCCGCCGACGCACACATCGAACTGGCCGCCAAGGCAAGCGCACAACAGCCCGCGACCGCGCCGGCAAAACCATGACGGTCCGGCTCCAATCCGCGAGCACACCCGCAATCAGGGCTGAAGGACTCACCAAGAGCTTTCCCGGCGTGCGCGCCGTCAATGGCCTCGGCTTCGAGGTGCGCGCCGGGGAGATCTTCGGCCTGGTCGGTCCTGACGGCGCGGGAAAGACAACCACGCTGCGGATGTTGGCGGGCATCATGCCGCCGGATGCAGGCAAGGCCAGCGTCGCCGGCTGCGATGTGGTGCGCGATCCGGAAGGCGCCAAGCATTTGCTCAGCTACATGCCGCAGCGCTTCGGGCTTTATGAAGACCTCACCGTGGACGAAAACATCCGCTTCTATGCCGATCTCTTCGGCGTCCGCAAAGCCGAGCGCAACGCCCGTTCCGCGCAACTGCTTCAGGCCGCGGGCATGAGCGAATTTCGCAAGCGCATGGCCGGCAAGCTCTCAGGCGGCATGAAGCAAAAACTCGGCTTGGTCTGCGCGCTGATTCACCGGCCCAAAGTCATCCTGCTCGATGAACCGACCACCGGCGTCGATCCCGTCTCTCGCCGAGATTTCTGGCGCATCCTCTACGAGCTGGTCGCAGAAGGCGTAGCCATCCTCATCTCGACCGCGTATCTCGATGAGGCCGAGCGCTGTCATCGCGTCGCGCTGCTGCACCAGGGCAAGCTGCTCTTCTGCGACACACCCGCGAACCTCAAGACCAGACTCGGCAAGGACGTGCTGTCCGTCACCTCGGCGGAGCCGCGCCGCTTGCGCAGCCGGCTCGAACACGCGCAGGGAATCTCCAGCCTGGTGCTGACCGGCGACGGGCTGCACGTTGTGGTGGACGATGCGGCCCGCCGCATCCCGGAATTCGAGGCCCGGCTCAAGAGCGCGAACGTGCCCTTCGACGCTATGCAGCAGGTAGCGCCCACAATCGAAGACCTTTTTGTGGATGCGGTCAGCGGAGGAGCATCGCCCGATGCCTGAGCCGGTGAACTCGGTCGTGGTGGAGAACCTCGTCAAGAGGTTCGGCGATTTTGTGGCCGTGGACCGGCTTAGCGTCGCCATCCGCAAAGGCGAGGTCTTCGGCTTTCTCGGGCCCAACGGGGCCGGCAAGTCCACTACCATTCGCATGTTGTGCGGCCTGTTGAGACCCACCTCGGGCCGCGCCCTTGTGGCGGGCTACGACGTGAGCCGCAAGCCTGAAGCCGTGCGCCAGAACATTGGCTACATGTCACAGAAGTTTTCGCTCTACAACGATCTGACCGTGATTGAGAACCTGCGTCTCTTCGCCGGCCTCTATAGCGTGCCCGCAAAGGAACTGCGCGACCGGATCGAATGGGCACTTGAAATGGCCAACCTCAAAGGCCAGGAAAATCTGATGACCGGCACGCTGCCGGGCGGGTGGAAACAGCGCCTCGCCCTGGGCTGCGCGGTGCTGCACAAGCCGCCCATCATCTTTTTGGACGAGCCCACCTCCGGCGTCGATCCCATCTCGCGGCGCCAATTCTGGGACCTTATTCACCAGATGGCCCAGGAGGGCGTGACCGTCTTCGTGACCACGCATTACATGGAGGAGGCCGAATACTGCAACCGCCTCGCGCTCATCTTTCGCGGCCAGATGGTGGCCCTGGGCACGCCCACGGAGCTGAAGCGCGACTCGATGAAAGGCGAGCTGCTGCTGATTGAGTGCGAGCCTCTGGGCGAAGCGGTCGAGGC
>JAJYFB010000069.1 GCA_021785495.1 Acidobacteriota bacterium
CGCTAGACACAAGAATCGTCGTACCGGCGGGAATCTCACGAACGCCTGAAACTCTCTGGGTCACCGGGGTGGGATAAATATTCTCTGTGAAATAGACGTTGCCGGCGGGATCGACGACCAGCGATGCCGCCAATGCCTGCAAACCCGAGATAATGGGCGTCGGCGAGCCTACAATGCTTCCGTCTGACACGTTAAATGTGACTTCGTAGATGGCATTGCCGCCCGCGGCGCCCGATGTGCTGAAATACAACGTGTTCTTCGTGCAGGAGGAACTACAGGCCGGGATAAAAATATCCTGCGGATTGAGCACGGATTGCGAACCGCTCTGCGTGATGGTCGGCGGTCCCCAAACCGCGGAGGCCTTGAAGTTCCACGTGTTCGTGGCCGTATCGTACGGCACGCGGCAGAAGGGCGCCAGCGAGCTGTAACGGTTGCCGAAATAGAGATTATTGGCGGAATCGAAGGAGATTCCTGCATTCCAGTAAGTGCCGGACGCCTCCATGGTCGTGCAATCATTGGCGCCCGATCCCTGCGTTCCGGCTCCCGCGATCAGCGTGGGAGTCGACGCGCCCGGCGTAAGCCCATAGATCTCGCTATTGGGAGAGTCCAGGAACACGATTGTGCCGTTGGGAGCCATGCGAATCGAGTAGATCTGATTCCATTCGCCTGTCGCGCCATGGTTGAAAGGAACGACTGAGCCGCTCAGCACCGGCGGAGGGTTGCCGGGCGTGAAGGTAATCGGCAACTGAGCCACGGCCGCGGCCGCCGGCAGCAGTCCCGCCGCCAGAGCCAGACGCGCAATCCGTGCGACGCAACGAAAGACGATAGAAGACTCGAAGTTCATACCCTGCCTCCCAAACCTCACTCCAACCTGCCTTTGCAGACGCCCTGGCGGCCAGTCGCACGTTGCGCCTCCGCCAGGCGCCTCCCTTTTATGAACCGCTTGCCCATCCCGCGTCCGGCAGCCCACGACTCCAGCGCGGAGGCCTGCTCCGAAAGAACGTTAGAACGTGAACTTGGCCTCAACTTCCAGCAGCCGGTTTCCTGTCTTGATGTCCGCGACACCGAAGTAGGGATAGATCAACACGTTGCTGGTAAGCGCCTGCCCCACCGTCGCCTCATTGAAGTCCAAGGAGAGGTTGTCCGTATTCTGATTGTTAAAGCTGACCAGCGGGTGATTGAAGATGTTGAAGGCCGCCATCTTGAGCTGCAAGGTCTTCCCTTCGCCCATGTCGAACTGCTTGAACAGGGTCACATCGTGGTCGATATAGGCCGGACCATGAAGGTACGGAAGCCGATAGGCGCCATTGCTGACCGGCTCAGGCAGTCCGAAGGCCAGCGGATTGATGAACTGATGCGTCTGCGGCCCGCCGGTCGGATTCCCCTTCAACGTCGGCATCAGGAGCAAATCCGGCGAACCCAGCCAAACCGTCGGATTCATGCTCGTGGTGCAGTTATAGGCGCCATTGATGGCCGGCACCTGCCACACATACTCGCAGTTGTCCGTCTGCCCCTGACTCGGCAGGGATTGATTCGGGAACGGAACGCCCACCGGCTGGACCCCGCCGTAGCCAAAACCGAAGTTCTCCTGGTATTGAGAAGGCAGCGAGACGCCAGTGGAGACGTTCGAGATGCCCGAAACCTCCCAGCCATTGAAAATCTCTGCGAGCCAGCGGGACGAACCCTTGTAGCGTTTTCCCAGGTTGATAAAGTAACTGATATTGAATGTCTGGGACCGATCAAACGACGGCGGATTGTAGTCGTTGCGCAGATTGACCGGATCGACAATATTGTTGTTGTACGAAGCCGCCGTAGCCAGGTTCTTGGCGAAGGTGTAGTTGGCGTTCCAGGTCACCATGCCGGTCTGCTTCGTCCACTGCACCTGAAAGCTGTTGTAGTTCGAGTAGAAATCATGCTTCAGCGTGTAGATATGCTGATAGAACGGATAGGGACGGAAGAAATCCTGCTCCTGCGTATCGAAGCCGCCGATGCCACCGCCGCCGTAATTGGGATTTTCCACGGCGATCATGGACTTCCAATCCGCGCTGCCATTACCGTTCAGGCTGACCTGAAACAGACTGTCCGGGTAAGCTGTGCCTGTCATGTTCGGGTTCTTGTTCGCCGGGCAGCCGGTCTCGATGCCGCAGATGATGTTAATGTCCGAAGCCTCGTTATAAACGCTGCCGTTATACGATCCCAGATTGATGTTGTGGCTGCCCACATAAGCAAACTGCACGAGCGACTTCCAGGGCAAACGCTGGTCGATCGAGAAGCTGTACTGGTAGTAGACCGGACGTTTCGTATCCGACGGCGAAAGGGTATAGGCGTTGAAATCGGGAGGATTCTGCGGCGACTCGCTATCAATCTGCTGGTAGCTCAGGGCGCCGATCAACTGGCTGGTTCTGTAGCCCTGAGCCGTGGCCGAAGCCAGGGCGTAGGGATTGAACTGCTCCTCATTCCGGTAGATGCCCCAGCCGCCACGCACGATCGTACTGCCTTTGCCAGAGATATCCCATGACGCGCCTACGCGGGGCGTGAAGAAGATGTTCTGCGGCGTGTTCACGGAGTTCGACACGTCGTGATAGAGCGAGCGCCAGGTGATACCGGGCATAGCCGAACCGCTATTGCAGTCGCGCGTATAGCCTCCGCACTGCGAAGCGTAAAGGCTGTCGGAGAATGAGGCCAGACCGTTATTGCGAACGTCGCGCCAGGGGCCAAGATGCTCGAAACGCGCACCTGCAATCAACGTCAGGTTGTGAATCCGCCAAGTGTCGTTCGCATAGCCGGACAGGGTCGTATAACGCATATCGACCAACGGCGTGAAATTGGTCTGGGTCCAGGAATCGGCATAGCCTTCATACATCATGGCCGTCGGGTTGTAGCAGCTCCCCAGGTAGGCCGCGCCTGAATTGCGCAGGGTGCCCTGAGGACTCGGATTTTCGCAACCGGCGTAGGGCGCTGTATTGGTGGCCGAATACTCGAAGTAACCGTTGCCGGGGTTATCGGTCAGCTCGCCTTGCGGATATGCGCCTGAATCGGCGATTCCATTGTAGGTTCCAGTCTCCCAGTAGGCGCCAAACTGAAGAAAATGGTTTCTCAACTGCCAGCTCAAATCGTCCTGCAGGATGGGATCGACCTTCTTGACGTGCACCTGATTGTTATAGAAGCCGCCCGGCATGGAGATATTCGGATAGCCGAGGCCGCTATAGTTCGTGGTGGCCGGCACCGAAAGGTCGCCGCTATTCTTGTACATGCCCAGATAGTCGAAGTTATTGCCAATCGTGTACGGGCAGGTTCCCGATGCACGTTCGGTGGCATTGTTGCAGTTGTAATACGCCATGTCGTAGCGGTCCACCGCCTGAGGATTGCCCATCTTGCCCGGCAAGCTCACGAAGGACATGGACGCAGCAAACTGGTTGTCGACTGCCGAGCCGAAGGTTCTCGAGTATTGCGCTGAGAGGATGTTCGAGATGTCGCCCGTGGTCACATCGCCCGGATACGGAACAGCGCCCGTCGGGAAGGACTGATTGAGGGCCACCGGATCCTCATCGATTTCGCGCTGCAGGCCGTAGACCAAAAACAGTCTCTGCCTGTCGTTGATGATGTAATTGAGCGTGGAATGGAGCAGACTTACATTCTGGTGCTCAATGACCTGCTGAATATAGTTGTAGCCGAACGGATTCGTGAAAGGATCGGCATTGGGCAGCGGGAACCAGTTCACCAGAGCGGCGCCAGAGGAGTTGACGTAGGGCTGCGAGTTATAGTTGGCAACCGCCGTTCCATTAGGAAGGTAGCTATTGGCAAAACACATTCCCTGCACGGCATTGGGATTGGCCGCGCCGTCGGGCCGCGATCCGCAAAGCTCGGCATTGAGGGACGATGGGCTGAAATCGCCCTGGCGTTCCGCCATGGTGGGCACCCAGCTGGAGATCGCCTGCTGGTCGGCCTCGAAGCTCTGATTTGAGTATTCGTACCCGACAAAGAAGAAGAGCTTGGGATTGGCTCGCCCAAACAGCGGCAATGGGCCGCCGATCTGTCCACCTGGATAGTAGTAGGAGCCATCGGGGCGCGACTGACGCAGATAATTATCGTACCAATCGTTGGAATTCAGGTCCGTATTGCGGGCCGTAAAATACACTTCGCCATGGTACTTGGAGCCGCCTTCCTTGCTTTCCGCGCTCAGCACCGAAGGACCCTTGGCATATGTGGCGCCGAAAGATGAACTGACGGCCTTGACCGTATTCACCATCTCGATGTTGATATTCTGCACCGAGCCCCCGTTGGTGGCAATATCGGTAAGCGAGACGCCATCCGTCAGCACCGCGATGCCTGTCACACCTGAACCGTTGGCCGAAAAGGCGCCCGTGTCGCCGCTCAGGCCGACAACAGCCGCATTGTATCCAGGACGGTTAAAGAGCCCCTGCGCTCCGGTGGACATGGCAAAGCCCGGCAACGTGCGGATCAACTCCGACGCATCACGGCCCACAATGCTTAAATTATTCAAATCCTTGGATGTAATCAGATCGCTTTGCTCGGCCGTATCCAAAGCGGCCAGGCCCGACGTAGCGCCGGCTTCCACCGTCATCTCGGCACTGGCCTGACCGATGTTCATGTGAATATCCGTAAAGTCGAGATGATCGCCGCCATGCACCGGAAAGGGCTGGCTCTGCCAGGACTCAAATCCCTGAGCGCTCACCTGAAAGATGTATGTCGCCGGAGTGAGGCCTGAAAATGCGAATACGCCCACGCCGTTGCTGGTGACGGAGCTTTTGGAACCGTTCACCTGGTTGGTCAAGACGACGACAGCTTTCGGAATGACAGCGCCCGTCGAATCCTCGACGACGCCGGTCACGCTGCCTGTCGCCTGTCCGAAAAGCGCAGTTCGCGCCGCCATAAACAATACGAGCATCACCAGCAACGAGGCTGTTGGCCTGATCCGTGAAAAGAACTTCATGGTAGTTCCCCCGTCGGCTACGTTCCTTTGGTCCTAAATCTGCACCCGGTTCGCAGTCTTCACACCTTCAGTAGCTTACGCAAAAAGCGGTTGTACGGACGGCACACCTTCTCCCGTCAGTTATCGCGCCACAGGCCGGAGCCCTGTGCGACAACCCGTTCAAAGGCGGCGCATCCGCCTAAGCTCTTCGTCCTTTGAGCAACAAAACAGGTACGATCTCTCTGCATTTGACAACAGTTTTTATCCGGCATTTTGTTGACAGGAGAACGTTACCCTCGGAATAAGGTTCTGTCAAGAGTTTTTTTGCTGCCCGAAAATTTTCAGCCGGAACCGGTGCCGCAACCGGTGTCCGCGTACGGCCCCCGAGCGCTTCTCTCGCCCGGAATCCGGCTTCGCACCCGGCCGTTCCGGGCCATGGAACCGGCAGTTCGGGGGCAGGATCCGCGAGGCCGGCTCTCCCTCGGGCGGTCCGTCTCCGGCCCGTCCGAGATGGAACCGTTTACGAGCGAGAAGCCGTCCCCGGCAGTCTCGCCCCCCCGGGCGTCCACAAAAAATCTCGCATCGTGCCGCGAGGATCCTCCCTGCGACCGAGCGCGATCAATCGCTTTACGCTGAGTCGATCTTCGCCAAAAGTTCTCTTTTCGAAACCGAGGCCCGGTTCCGGGGGGCAATGTTTCTTTTCCGGCCTTTCTCTGAAAGGCGGCATCTCGGGCAGAGGTCCGACCATGCCTCCGCGGTTCCATTGTGCCTGGGCAGCCGCCGCCCCGGCCCCGGTTGACGGGCGTGCGCGCCCGCGCCCCGGCCGGATGGCGTGCTCGTCGGCCCCGGTTGCCCGGCTGGTCCCATACGAGTTGCAATCCGGCCGTCCGGCCGGCCCTCACCCCCACCCGTTTCCGCCCGATGTTTTTACTTGACAACGAGGTTTTTACTCGATTACGGTTTATCGTTACCATTTTGGTACATTGATCCCGCGCGAAATTGAGAGGATGCCCATCGGCCAACGTACGTGCGGGAGGTTGCAGGGGTGTGGTTTGCTTTGGCATGGTTTCCGCGGATATTTCGGCTTGATCTTACCGAGAAAGACGCGGCCCGGCAGAGATGCGGCGGATGCGGCTCTCAACCCGGACACAGCCGAAGAAAGCCCCGGCATGTGCAAGCAAGTTCGGGAGAAGGCGCTCGGCGCGGCATCATGGCGCCAGAGCACCCGCGTTGGGATATCCCGGCGACAAAGCCCGAAAGACAATTTCAATTGACCGAGTGACGGGACAACCGCCGGCGGGAGGAACGATGGCACGGATCGTCCAGCGTGCCGCGCGCCTTCTACCGGCTGCGCCTCGCGGAAAACGAACGGAGCCGTAACTGTGTTTCGAAATCAACGGGCACCAGAATCGGAGAAAACCGGTATGCAAACGACGTTTTTGAAGAAATTGACGAGTCCAGTGCGGTTCTTCGCGGCAGGAACATGCGCAGCTTTGGTCGCCGCCCTCACCCTATGCCTCGGAGCTGCGACGGCGCATGGTGCTACTCCACCCAAACGCATCGTAGTGACCGGCCCCGCGACACAGATTGGAGTCATGAAGTTCACCCCCACCGGCGGCAGCAGCACCGGCGGCGGCTGGGATTCGGGCGCAGCGCCTGTCGGCGGAACTTTTGTGATCGGCGCCAACGGCAACGTGATCATCGGCGATGGATACGGCACGGCCGACGCCTTCGAAATCACACCGTCGGGCACACAAACCATCTTGGCCACGGGCGGAGGGGGCAACTCGTCCGCGGCGGCCATCGACGGCTATGGCAACGTCTATGTTGGCTTCGAGTACAACGGGAATATCTACAAGATTCCTTATAACTCGGTGAAAGGCGCTTACGCAGGCTATACCACGGCGCCCGCCGCCAACTGCCTGGGCGGGACGCAAGACACGGCGGCCTGCATCTACGCACCCAATCTGGCGTCGCTCTCTGGCATCGCCGGCCTGGCCTTCGACCAGCAGGGCAATCTGATTGTCGCCACCGACGACAACGGAACCAACAAAAACAAGATCTACGTTTGCAGTGCGGCCTGCCAGGCGGAAACCGATGGCAAGGGAACCAATGCCCCGCAGTTGCTCTATAGCGATAGCAATGCCATCGGCGCCATCGCGGCCGATCCCTGGGGCAACATCTTCTTCAGCGATGGAGCCAGCGGCAGTTCCGGCGCGGTCAGCAATCTGAACGAAATCGTCAACGCCTCCGGCACCTACAGCGCGCCGGCTGTTGTGGAGAGCTACACCAACAGCGACGGCTACACCAACGGGATCGCCGGCGTAGCGGTGGGAGCCGACGGCACGGTCTACTTTGGAACCAACTCGGACGGCATCTTCGGCATTCCCAACAGCAGTTCGGGGCTCAATCTGAGCGGCATCTACGTCGTCTCCAGCTCTGCCGGCGCCAAGGCAATCGCCGTCGATGCGCACGGCAATTTTGCGTTTATCCCCTATAGCAACACGCTGAGCGAAGATGTGATCTCCATCCTCCCGACGGGCCGGGCTCCGCTGGGCCTCACGGCGGTCAAAAGCGCCACTCCGGCAACGATCAGCGGAACCATCTACGATAGCGCCGCGGCGTGCACGCCCACGCTGACGCTGACGCCGACGCAGTTCGGCGTCGCCAGCACGGAATACAGCGTCACAACCGGATCGTGCTCGGCGGCCTTTGGCGGCTCCAACGGCACGCTCTCTCCGGCGCTGCCGAGCGCAGGAGCGGCGGTCTCGGCCACCATCAGCTTTGTGCCCAGCGCCGTGGGAGCACGCAACGGGCTGCTGACCATTGCGGATTCGGCCAACAATGCCGCAGGTCAGATTCCCCTGAGCGGAGTTGGCCAGGGCGCGCTGGTCAACGTCGATCCGGGAAACCTCGCTTCCTCGGTGACAGCCGGTCTGACCAGTCCGGTTTCCGCCGTCGTTGACCCCGCAGGCGATCTGTTCGTGGCCGATGCTTCGGGCAAGGTCTACGAAATGGCGGCCGGCGGCACCACGCTAACCACCATCGGCTCAGGCTTTGTTACGCCCTCGGCGTTGGCCTTCGACGGCAACGGCAATTTGTATGTGGCCGACAACGGAACCGGCGCCGACGACATCGTCGAAATTCCCAACACAGGCACGGCCGGCGCCTTTGTGGCCGGAACCCCGTTCACGCTGATCAGCTCGACCATGCCGCTCGCCGGCGCAACACTCAAAAACCCGACCGGCCTGGCCGTCGGTCCCAGCGGCTCGCTCTACATCGCCGACGGCACGCAAGCGCGCGTCGTCCTCTTTAACCCGGCCACCGGACAAGGCGGTCTGACACAGGCGGTGGGCGCCAGCGGCCTGAAGACTCCGCAGGGACTCGCCGTCGACGACGGCGGCAACCTGTACGTGGCCGATCCGGGCGCACAAGCGGTGTTCATCTTCACCTCGGCGGGCGTTGAGTCCACGCTCAGCGGCGTTTCGGGCGTCACCCAGCCGGTGGGCGTCGCGGTGGACGCATCGGGAAGCGTTCTGATCGCCGACGGCAAGACCGGCAACATCGTGCGCGTTCCCAGCATCAGCGGCGCGGCTCCGGATCCAACCAAAGCGATCCTGGTCGAGACCGTCGCGCCTTCGGCTTCTTCGCTGGCGATGAATTACTCCGGCCACCACATTGTGGTCGCCAGCCAAAGCGGCAAGGCCGTCTATAACATCCAGCGCACCGCGGCCTCCATCAACATCGGTTCCGTCACAGACGGCGCAACCAACACCGGCACCGTCTACCTGGAGGACGCCGGCAACGCGACGGCGACTCTGGCGACCCCCTCCACAACACAACCCTCCAACTACCCTGAATTCTCGCTCTCGCCCTCCTCGTCGGCCAACGGCTGCACGGATGGCGGATCGGGCGTGGCTGGATCCGCCTGCACCTACACGGCCGAATTCGCGCCCCCGGCGGGCACTGCGACCGGCAGCTATAGCGGCACAGCGCAAATTGTTGCCAGCACCCCGGCGATCTCGACTCCGGTCAACATCACCGGCAGCGCGGCGGCATCGGCGGCGCAATCGAACACCATCACCTGGAGCGCGGGCACGCCAAGCGCGGGCTACGTGGGCCAGCAGATCGCTCTTTCGGCCACCTCGACATCCACCGAACCGGTCAGTTTCGCTTCGACCACGACCAGTGCTTGCACGGTCTCCGGAACCACGGCCACCTTCATCGCGGCCAGCACCTGCACCATCCAGGCCACCGTGCCCGCCTGCAGCCCCAACGGATGCAGCGTCAGCGGCACGCTCTACGCGGCGGCATCGCCGGTCGCGGTGAACATCACCGTCACGGACATCACTGCGAGCAGCGTACCGTCCCTGCTGATGAGCCAGCAAAACTGGCTGTCGGCTCTGCCCGCCGGCGGCGCCTTCGCTCAGGACAGCGCGGCTGGCACCAGCTTCGGCGTCAACCCCGGCGGCAACGCCGTGTTGAGCACCTCCTACGGCGATACCGTTGCGCTTTACAACCCCAGCACCGCAACCTGGACCACCCTCGGCAACTACGGCAAGTACAACAACACCGGCGCGGTGGCTCTCGACAGCACGGGCAACATTTACGTAAGCGCGCTCTATAGCGGCATCGTCGCCAAGCTTCCCTACAACAACGGAAAGTATGCGGCGTTGACCGATGCGACCAGCGGCACGGCGCCCGCCAACTGCACCGGCAGCGACACAACCGAGTGCGTTGTGGCCCCGGTTTCGAGCGTCGCCGGCATCGGCGGCATCTCGGCCATGACCTTCGACGCCAAGGGCGATCTCTTCCTGGCAACCGACGATCAGGGCAACAACCCCTTCGCCATCTGGGAGTGCACGGCGGCCTGCATGGCCAGCGGCACCAGCGGCTCGCCTGCGCCGGTGCTCGTCTACCAGGAGCCGACCGGAAGCTCGGGCAATCAACTCTACGTGGGCGGCCTGGCCGTCGACCCGTGGGGGAATCTGTTCTTCACCGATTCCTACCTCCTGGGACAAAACACCACCAACAAGAACAACACCAGCCAGTACTCCGATCTGAACTATCTGCCCGTCAGCACTGGCGCTGGTTACAACGGCGCCACGACGGGCTTCGCCGCAGCACCGACCGTCCTCGAAACCTTCACCGACGCATCGGCCGCCGGCTATGACGATGAAATCGACGGCGTGGTCGCGACCTCCGGCGGCACTGTCTACTACACCTCGCAGTACGATGGCATCCTCGCCGTTCCCAACACCCAGGCAGGCGGGCCGAACATCGCCAACCAGTACTGGGTCTCCGGCCAGGGCGCAAAGGAGATCGCGCTCGACGCCAACGGCAACATCTACTACGTCGCATATCACGGCAAAGGCGACACGCTGGGCGAGGTCGTGGTGAGCGATCTTCAGGGCGGCGTCGCCCCGGTCAGCGGTACGCCCGTCACCGCTGCGGCCATGGTGGTCGATAACGCCATCGGTTGCAGCCCGGCCGCCACGCTGGCCATCACCTCCAGCAATGCGGAGTTTGCGGCAACCGCCGGCGGAACATGCAGCTCGCTGGCTGTCGCTTCCGGCAACGGAACCATGTCGAAGGCGATCAACGCCGCATCCAGCTATGGAGCGACCATCACCTTCGCGCCCACGGCCGCCGGACCGCAAACAGCCACCCTCTCCGTCGACGACACCACCAACGGCGGCACGGGATCGGCCAGCGTCACCGGAACCGGTCAGGAGACGCCGCAAACCATCACCTTCACCGCGCCTGCCTCGGCGGCCGCTTACACCTACGCGCCCGGGCTCACCATTCCCATTCAGGCAAGCTCCACCGGAGCCGCGAGTGGGACCATCAACGCCATGACCTTCGCTCTCGATCCGTCCAGCACGGCGCAGGGCACCATCTCCACCCCCGTCTTGAGCAATGGCGTCTGGTCGGCGACTTTGACCGTAACCCAGGCCTGCAACACGGCCAAGGCCACCGCGGCGAACTGCACCATCATCGTCGACGCAGCCCAGGCCGGCGGACTGGTCAACAACGTCTATTACCAGCAAACCACCGTTCAGTCTGCGGCGCTCACCATCAACCAGGCCGCGCAAACCATCACCTTTACGCAGGTCAGCCCGGCCACGTACACCTACGCGGCCTCGCCGAGCCAGGTGACGCTCCAGTTGAGCGCCACGGGCGGCGCCTCGGGCAATGCCGTCGAATTCAGCGTTGACCCCAGCAGCACTGCAACGGCGACCATCACCGCTTCGAGCACGGTGGGAACGGCCTCACTGGCCACGCTGACGGTGACCGGAGCCGGCAGCCTCGTGATTGACGCGACGCAGGCCGCCAACAACAACTACGCAACCGGAACCCTGCAGAACGCCGAGACCCTCACCATCAACCAGGCCGCGCAAACCATCACCTTCCTCCCGCCGGCGCAGGCCATCCACTTCATCGCCGGCGGCATCACCGTTCCGATCTCGGCCACCGGCGGCGGATCGAACAATTCCATCGTCTTCACCGTGGACAAGGCCAGCACCATGACGGCCACCGTCGGCACCAGCGCCGTCAGCGGCGCCACCTCCACGGCCACGCTCACCATTCCGGCTCAGGCCGCAACCTCGGGCACCGTGGTGCTCGACGCCACGCAGGCCTCCAGCACCGACTACGCGGCGGCCAGCTCCACGCCGCTGGTGACGCTCACCATCGGGGCGCCGCTGCCCACGCAAACCATCACCTTCAACAATCCGGGCACCCAGGTTGAGGGCACGCCGGCCACGCTCTCGGCCATGGCCAGCTCCACCCTGCCGGTCAGCTTCACATCCTCCACGACCTCGGTCTGCACCGTAACCGGAGCCGTGGTCACCTTCGCCACATCCATCACCTCGGCTTCCACCTGCACCATCGTGGCTTCGCAGCCGGGCGACAATGTCAACTGGGCCGCGGCGTCTTCGGTGACGCAAAGCTTCACCGTCAACCCCAAGGGTCAGAACCCCAACTTCAGCCTGGATCTCTCGCTTTCGGCATTGACGATCGCGCCGGGAACCACGGGTCTGACGCAATTGACGATCACATCCTCGAATAGCTTCACCGGCGCGCTGGCCCTGACCTGCAGCGGACTGCCTGCGGGCTATACCTGCACCTTCAACCCCAACCCGGTCACCATTGCGGCCGGCGGCACGGCAACCACGACCCTGTCGGTGACTCCGCCTGCAACGGCGTCCCTGGTTCGCCACGGCTCGCGGCCGCTGGCCCCCTTCACGGCCCTGGCCGTCGTGCTCTGCTTCTTCGGATTCAGGAAGCGCTCGCGGCTGCAACTGCTCGTCATTCTCGCCCTCGGCCTGACGGCGTTGAGCACGCTCACCGCCTGCGGCGGATCGTCCTCCACCATTCAGACCGCGGCCACAACCTCGACGGCCACGATTACCGTCTCGGCGTCGGGCCTGGCGGGCGCTTCGGCGAACGTGCAACAGACCACCACGCTGACGGTCACCGTCGAGTAAACCAACTCAAGCCAACCACCTCACCCGCGGGCCCCGCCACAATCGATTGTGGCGGGGCCCGCGGCTTTTTGCGGATCGGCGGGAATGCAATGCGTCTTTTGCCGCTCGACGCCGTCCGCACCGCTCCTGCATCGCCGGGCGCAAACAAAAACGCACCAGGCCTTCGGTCCCGGTGCG
This sequence comes from Acidobacteriota bacterium, assembly GCA_021785495.1. GTDB lineage: Bacteria > Acidobacteriota > Terriglobia > Terriglobales > Acidobacteriaceae > Telmatobacter. The sequence goes on from JAJYFB010000069.1 coordinate 12,601, forward strand.
TTTTTGCTGAGAACGGCGTAAAAAACGGCTACGGCCGCTCTTCGACGGGAATCCAGTGCGCGGGATAGGCGGGGCCGACGTAGTTGGCGCGGGGACGGATCAGGCGGTTATCGTCGAGCTGCTCGATGACGTGCGCCGCCCAGCCGGAAATGCGGCTCAGCACGAAGATCGGCGTGTACAAATCGATGTCGATGCCAAGCGTCGCGTAGGTCGAGGCGGAGTAGAAATCCACGTTGGCGTTCAACTTTTTTTCCTGGTTGATATAGAGTTCGATGGCGCGCGACATTTCATACCACTTGGGATTGCCCGAGTCTTTGCCAAGCTGCTCGCTCATCCTGCGCAGGTGCGTGGCGCGCGGGTCTTCGGTTTTGTAGACGCGATGGCCGAAGCCAGAAATTTTTTGCCGCGCGGCCAGCATTCCCTTGACGTACTCGACCGGATCGGCGCCTTCTTTGTCGATGGTCAGCAGCAGGCGCATGACGCCTTCGTTGGCGCCGCCGTGCAACGGCCCTTTGAGCGCGCCAATGGCGCCGGTGATGGCCGAGTGCATGTCCGAAAGCGTGGCGGCGATGACGCGCGCGGCGAAGGTCGAGGCGTTCAGCTCGTGATCGGCGTGGAGAACGAGCGCGATGTCGAGGGTCCGCGTGGCCGTCTCCGAGGGCTTTTCGCCATTGAGCATCCAGAGGAAGTTGCCGGCGTGCGAAAGCGCGCGGTCGGGAGGAACGATCTCTTTGCCCTTGCGAATGCGGTCGTAGATGGCGATCAGCATGGCGATCTGCGCCGTGAGTTTGAAGGCCTTGCGCACGTTGGCGTCATGCGAGTTGTCCTTCTCGTCGGCGTCGTAAAAGCTCAGAGCCGAGACCGCCGTGCGCAGTACCTCCATCGGCGTAGCCGTGGCGGGAAAGCTGCGCAGCAGATCGACCACGCGGTGATCGAGTGAACGCGCCATGGCCAGGTGGGTGGAAAACTCGCGCAGGGCCAGCGCGTTGGGAAGGATGCCGTTCCAGAGCAGATAGGTGGTCTCCTCGAAGGTCGAACGATCGGCCAGCTCGTGGATGTCGATGCCGCGATAGGAGAGGACGCCCGCATCCCCGTCGATCCAGCAGATTCCGGAGTTGGTGGCGACGACTCCTTCAAGACCTTTTCCGCCTACAGCAGTCCCCATTGGTTTCCATCCCCTCTTGTTTTCTGTTCGAGTTTCGATGCAGCCTTGCCGTTGCCTGCGGTTCCAGGCGGCCCCAAGCCGGGGGCGACTCCTGAAAATGCGATGA
>JAJYFB010000070.1 GCA_021785495.1 Acidobacteriota bacterium
TCCCATCGCCCGCAAGGAACACACGGAAACTACGATCCACGGCGTTGCCCTCGCCGACGACTACGCCTGGCTGCGCGCGAAGGAAAATCCCGAGGTCGCCGCGTATCTTGAGGCCGAAAACACCTATGCCGAGGCCGCGATGGCCCCGCTTGCCGGCCTGCGCGAAGAGCTGTACAACGAGATGCTCGGCCACATCCAGCAGACCGACGTTTCGGTCGCCTATCGCGATGGCGACTGGTGGTATTACTCGCGCACCGAGGAGGGGTTGCAATACGCGATCCATTGCCGCAAGCGCGGCGGCCTGTCCGGACCCGACGCCGATGCGGCCGAAGAGATTCTGCTCGACGGCAACGAACTCGCCCAGGGGCAGGCGTTTTTCGCCATCGGCGATACGGACATTACGGACGATGGCCGCTGGCTGGCCTACACCACCGACACCACCGGCTTTCGCCAGTACACGCTGCACCTCAAAGATCTCGCGACCGGCCATACGCGCACCGATGTCGCCGAGCGCGTGGGCTCGGTCGTCTGGGCGGCCGACAACAAGACCTTCTTTTACACCGTCGAGGATGAGCAGCAAAAACGGCAATTCCAGCTCTACCGCGGCTGCATCGAGCAGCCTGTTCAAGCGGAATTGATCGATCAGGAGGACGACGAGCGCTTCAATATCGCCATCGGGCGCACACGCGACGGCCAGTACCTCGTTCTGGAGATTGCCAGCCACACGACGAGCGAATCGCGCGTGCTCAAGGCGGACGAGCCCATGGGCGCGTTTCGCATCCTTGCTCCGCGCGAGGACGAGCACGAGTACTCGCTCGATCATCGCAACGGCCTCTGGTGGATCCGCACCAACGATCGCGGGCGCAACTTCCGGCTGGTGACCGCGCCGGTCGAAACGCCGGACCGCGCGCACTGGACGGAGCGCATCGCGCATCGCGCCGACGTGATGCTCGAAGACGTGAGCCTCTTCGCGGACTTCTTCGTCGCCTGCGAGCGCGAGGACGGATTGCCGCGCCTGCGCGTGTGGAAGTTTGCCAACGACGGCCCTGCGGCCGCGCCCGCCGCCGAGATTGGTTTCCCCGAGCCGGCCTATAGCGCGTATCCGCATATCAATCGCGTCTTTGATGCGACGGCGTTTCGCTATAGTTATCAATCGCTGGTCACGCCCGATTCGGTCTACGAGTACGAAGTCGCAACGGGCGCATCCACGCTGCTGAAACAACGGGAAATTCCCGGCGGCTTCGACCGCGCGCTCTACGCGAGCCAGCGTATCCACGCCACGGCGCCCGATGGCGTCCAGGTTCCCATCTCTATCGTCTATCGCCGCGATCGATTTGCCGCGGACGATCAAGTCGTTGCCGCGAACGGGCAAGGAAAAAATCCGCTTTACGTGTATGGCTACGGATCGTACGGCTACGCGCTGCCGCTTGGCTTCAGCTCGAACCGGCTGAGCCTGCTCGATCGTGGCGTGGTGATGGCCTATGCGCACATCCGCGGCGGCGGCGATCTGGGCAAGCCCTGGCACGACGCCGGCAAGATGCTCTCGAAGCGCAACACGTTCACGGATTTCATCGCCTGCGTGGAGCATCTCGTCGCTGCGGGCTATGGCGATCCGGCGCGTGTGGCTATCGAGGGCGGATCGGCCGGCGGTCTGCTGATGGGCGCGGTCGCCAACCTGGCCCCGGCAAAATTTCGCGCCATCGTTTCGCACGTCCCCTTCGTCGATGTGATGAACACGATGCTCGACGCCTCCTTGCCGCTGACGGTTCCCGAGTACGAAGAGTGGGGCGATCCGAACCAGGACGAGTACTTCCGGTATATGCTCAGTTACTCGCCCTACGATAATCTTCATGCGGCGGCCTATCCGGCGATGCTCGTCAAAACCAGCCTGCACGACAGCCAGGTGATGTACTGGGAGCCGGCCAAATACGTGGCCAAACTGCGCACGTTGAACGCGGGCGGCCATCCGCTGCTGCTGGTGACGAACATGCAGGCCGGCCACGGCGGCGCAAGCGGACGCTACGACTATCTGAAGGAGATCGCCTTCGACTACGCGTTCGTGCTCAGGGAACTGGGCGCACTTGACCTGGGCGGATGCTACCATTGCGCCTGAGGAGCAGAACGTGACTCTGAGCGACTTTATCGGCAAGCAGTTCATTCGCGTCATCCAGTGGAGCGAGGACGAGGACGGCGCGCTGGCGTATCGCTACCCGATGCGCGACATGGAGATCGAGAATGGCGGGCAGTTGACGGTGCGCGAGTCGCAGATGGCGCTGTTCGTCAACGAGGGGCGGATCGCGGATGTCTTCGGGCCGGGGCTGCACCCGCTCTCGACGCGCAACCTGCCCATCCTGACCGACCTGATGAACTGGTCGAAGGACTTTGAGTCGCCGTTCAAGTCGGACGTGTACTTCTTCTCGACGCGGTTGCAGCTCGACCAGAAATGGGGTACGCCGGAGCCGGTCACCACGCGCGACAAAGAGTTTGGCCTGATCCGGCTGCGGGCCTTCGGCAACTACGCCTGGCGCATCGCCGATCCGCGCCGCTTTTTCACCGAGGCCGCGGGCACGCGCGAGAAAGTCGTCGTGGCGGATCTCGAAGGGCAGTTGCAAACGACGATCGTGGCGCGGCTGACGGCCATTTTTGCCGCGAGCGAAATTTCGTTCGTCGATATGGCCGCGAATCTGGGCGCGCTGACCGAAAAGGTGGCCGCCGACCTGCGGCCGAACTTCACCGCGCTCGGTCTGGAACTGAGCCAGTTCACGGTGGCCAGCGTTTCACTGCCAGAAGACTTGCAGAAGATCATGGATCAGCGGATCGGCCTCAGCATGGCTGGCGACGTGGGCCGGCTGACGCAGTTTGAGGCGGCCGAGTCGCTCGAAGAGGCCGCGCAAAATACGGGCGGCGTGGCCGGAATGGGCGTTGGCCTGGGCGCGGGCGCGGCCATGGCGCAGGCCCTCATGGGCCAGGGCTTGCCGCAATCGGGCGCGATGACGCAGCCGCGCGCGACGGCCGTCGCAGCGCCGGCCGCGGCCGGAACCAGGTTCTGCATCGAGTGCGGCAAGCCGATCCCGGAGCGGGCGAAGTTTTGCCCGGAGTGCGGAAAACAGCAATGAACTGTCCTTCCTGTGGAGCGCCACTGCGGCTGGCGGGTGGGCTCACCAGCCTGCGCTGCGACTATTGCCGATGCGTCGTTCCCCTCGCGCCGGACGACGAGGGCATGCGCTATCTGGATGAAGTGGCGGAGTTGCTCTGCCCGGTCTGCGCGGTTCCGCTGTGGAATGCGACGCTGGCGAATGCGCCGGTGCACGCCTGCAAGAAGTGCCGCGGCCTGCTGGTGGCGATGGGCGCCTTTGAGGGCCTGGTGGAGGGCGTGCGCGCGCAGAATCCGGGCGGAGCGATGCCCGCGGCTGGCGACGACAACGAACTCAGCCGCAAACTTGCGTGCCCGCGTTGTCATCGGCCGATGGAGACGCACTTCTACTACGGCGGCGGCCACGTGGTGATGGAAGACTGCGAGCGCTGCGAGGTGAACTGGCTGGACAGTGGCGCGATCAAGCGGATCGCGCGTGCGCCGCAATCGGAATCTGCGCGGGAATCCGTGTGATTGCGCATGGCCAGCGTCTAACGCATGGCCAGCGTCAAAAAGTGTGCTGTCGCGAAAAGTGTGCTGTCGCGAACGTGCGTCGCCGTCGTGTGGAACGGCGCAGGGGCGCGAGGCCGAGCGTTCGATTCCCCGCTCGTTCAGCGCAGCCCGAAGAGTACACGCTTCTTCGGCGCAAGTGCGGCGATGAGCGGCGCATTCAGCGCATCGACGACAGGCGCGGCCCGTTTGAAACGCCGGATCAGCACGCGGGCAAGATCCTTTTTCAGCGCAACCTCGGGAGCAAGCGTTGTCGCCACGCCCCACTGGCGGCAGCGGATCAGGTCCATGCCGGGATGGTCAGCCGGAAAGCCTTTCGGCGGGCGCGTCAGCGCGTTGCCCTCGAACTCCTCGAAATCTTTCCGCAGGGATGGCCGCCGCAGGAGTTTGCGCAGTTCGTCATGATGGTCGAGCAGCCAGTGACGGATGGCGGCCAGTTGTTCCTTGCCGGGCATGTAGGCGCCGGCGGCGACGACGACTTCTTTGGGGCTCACGTGAAAGTAATAGCCCGCGCCGGAGGTCTTTTCCAGGCCCGCGCGCGCCCACCAGGCGGCGATGTGCGTTTTGTAGGGCTGCTTGTCCGCGCTGAAGCGCGTGTCGCGATAGATGCGGAAGACGCACTTCTCGGCCGGACGCACGTGGGCGGGCGCGAACTCCTCCATTGCCGCGTTGATCTTGCGCACGATGGCCAGCATCGGCTCGCGCACCTCGGCCTCGAACTGCGCCTTGCGCGGCTGAAACCACTCGCGGTCGTTGTGCCGGGCCAGGTTGCGCAGAAAGGTGAGCGCCTCGGGGCGGAAGCAGGAAAGGGCGGCGGGAACAGAGGAATTTCTTTGCCGGGAAACCATCACAACAGCAGTGTACCGCCTTCACAACCGTAAAGCTCCACGGCAAATCGATCGTTCAGAACACAGAGGACGATCAACTCGCCAGCGCTTCCTCGACAGCATCCGGCCGGCGGGCGATGACGGTGAGGTAGGCGCGGGCGGCGCGATCGGGGCGGCGGCGGCCCTGCTCCCATTCCTGCAAGGCGCGCGGGTCAAGCGCATACCGGCGCGCGAACTCGGCGCGGCTCAGTCCGGTAGCCGCGCGGATCTTTCGCACATCGAGCGCAATCGACGGTTTGAAGGTAGTAACACGGGCCGGCTTTACCTTACCTTGAACGATGGCCAGCGCCTCTTCCATGGATTCGATCAGCTCCGTGCCGGTGCTGCTGCGTTTCATCGTTTCACTCTCCTGGCTTTTCCCGCTGCCTTCATTGCCGCCGCAAGAGAAGCTGCCAGCTTCTTTTCCGCTGGCGTCAGATTCCCTTGTTCCTTCTTTCCGTAAAGAAAAAGCGCAAGGATGGGGTTTACCTTGTCAAAGAAGTAATAGATCACCCGCACGCCACCTGACTTGCCTCTGCCTTGAACAGCATAGCGCAGCTTGCGCACTCCGCCCGTGCCCGGGATCTCGTCGCCCACCTCGTAGTACATCGAAAGGTAGAGCAATAAGTCGTCGTATTCTTCGCTCGTGAGCAGCTTTTCCGCTTTACGCGCAAAAATGCTGGTCTCCACCACGGTCGGAAGAAATGCGGACATGGTCGCATTGTGCGGCATTGCCGCACGGATGTCAACAGGCCGTGTGCAACCTGCTCCCCATGCACCAAACCGCCGCGCGCTTTATCCTGAAAGAAGCCCCTCCGTGAGCGACTTCGCCCAGTCCGTCAAGCAACAGGCCGACATCGTCAAGGTGATCGAAGGCTACATCCGCCTGCGCAAGGCCGGGGCGCAAAACTACGCCGGTCTGTGCCCGTTTCACAAGGAAAAATCGCCCTCGTTCAATGTCCATGCCGTGCGGCAGTTCTACCATTGTTTCGGCTGCGGCGCTTCGGGCGATGTGTTTTCGTTTGTCGGCAAGATCGAAAACGTCAGCTTTCCCGAGGCCGTGCGCATGGTGGCGCAGAAGTGCGGCATTCCGCTGCCGAAGCGCGAGTATTCCTCGCCCGAAGAGGCCGCCGAGGCGCGGCTGCGCGGCAAGCTGCTGGAGCTGCACGAGACAGCCGCGGCGTGGTTCGAGGAGCAGTTGCGCTCGCCCGAAGGTGCGCTGGCGCGCGAGTATCTTGCCGGCCGCGGACTTTCGGACGAAGGAATCAAAAAATTCCGCATTGGCTACGCGCCCGACAGCTTCAACGCCCTGCGCGAGCGGCTGAGCGGCGTGGCCGACGAGGCGACCCTGCGCGCCAGCGGCCTCTTCAGTTGGAAGGAGCAGGAAGACGGCGCACCGGGCCGGATGTACGACCGCTTCCGCAAGCGCGTCGTGTTTCCCATCGCCAACGAGGGCGGGCGCGTGATCGCCTTTACGGCGCGCATTCTGGGCGCGGCCTCCGAGGACCAGCGCACCGGGCCGAAGTACCTGAACTCGCCGGAGACGCCGCTCTATACCAAGGGCCAGGTGCTCTTCAATCTCGACAAGGCCAAGGCCGCGATCCGCACCGTGGGCTTCGCGCTGCTGGTCGAAGGCCAGATGGACTGCATCAGCGTTTTTCTGCGCGGCATTCAGAATGTGATCGCCACCAGCGGCACCGCCTTCACCGAACAGCAGGTGGCCATCCTCAAGCGGCACACGCAGAACGTGGTGGTGAACTTCGATCCCGACGCGGCTGGAGCGAATGCGGCCGAGAAGTCCATCGCGTTGCTCACCGAGGAGGGATTCCAAATCAAGCTGGTCACGCTCGACGGCGGCCTCGATCCCGATCGCTACGTGCGCGAGCGCGGCGTGGATGCGTATCGCGAGGCGATTCGCGGAGCGCGCCGCCAGGCCGACTATCTGATCGAACGGGCGCGGATGCTTTTTCCCGGCGCCAGCGCCGAGCAGAAGGTGAAGGCGATGAACTTCCTGCTGCCGCAAATTCGGCGCATTCCAGAGAAGCTGGCGCGCGAGCAGTTCGCAGCCGACGCCGCGCAGAAGCTGGGCATCGATTCCTCCGTCCTGCGCGAGGAGATGCGGCAGGCCGCGCTGCGCCGCCGCGAGCATGTCGAGGCGCGGACAACGACGCTTACCGAAGTGGAACGGGTGCTGCTGCGGGCGCTGGCCATCACCGATCCCGAGGGCGCCGACGCGCGGCGATTGGCCGCGGAGGCCGTTGCACAGAGGCCGGAGTGGTTCGCCCACCTGGGCGCTGCACCAACTCTCGCGGCCCTGGCCGCGCGCGAAGCGCGCGATCCGATGGACGTGCTCACCGAAGAGGCGCAACGCGGATTGCTGGCCGAGGCGCTGCTCGGCGAAACGCGCATGGCCGAGGCCGACGAAGTCGCCGGTGCTTTGCAGGAGCTGGAAGAACGCGCCATCGAGAGCCTGTTGCGCAGCCTGCGTGCTGAAATCGCCGAAGCCGAGCGCCATGGCGACTATGGCGCGCTGGCCGCGCTGACGCAGAAAAAACTCGAACTCGACCGCGTCCTGCGCAAGCTGCACCGCCGCGACGCCGATTCCGCGCATCCGTCTGGATCGAATGGAGTGTCTGGATGAGCTGCGTATGGCGATCGCGTTTGGACTCCGCGCGGCCATGCCATGAACGGATTTGCCAATGGAACTGAGGAGTGTTTGCCTTCAGCGGATGCGGGCAGCGGCGCGTGCGGTGGGTTCCGGAACGGGCCGTTATCTTCTTGAAGCAGGGCTGACGCATCACAATTGCTAAAGGCAAGGGGGCGGTGGTCAAGTTGAGATGGGATATGGATATGGACATCCCCCGCGGTAATTTACGTCGGCGCCAACGACGAGCACGGCTGGTGCATTTGAGCTGGCTTTGCGCAGGTGCAGATCATCGTGGCGCGGCCACGGTACGCTGCCGATCCCATGGGGCCGGCCTTGATCCAAGCCTCTACAATCCCGGCCCTTCATGGCCAAGCGGTTCGCACGGAAGCGCAACAGCCGTTTTACGATGGGCTGTGCGATTACTCGCGGATCTGCAGCCGATCGAGGGGCGGAAAGAGGAGAATGGCGAGCAGCGCATTGCCGAGGGCGCGGAACAGCTCCGTCAGCCAGCTCCAGTCGATCGCCAGGCCGAGCAGAAAGTGGTAGGTAAAAAAGTAGAGAGTGCTCGAGAGCATCGAGAGCGAAAAGGTAAGCAGCAGGCGGACGAGATGGTTTTCGACCTCGATGCGCACGCCGACGGAAGCGGCCAGAAAGCCGACGACGGTCTTGGCGATGCCGTTGACGCCGATGGCGTGATGCGAGAGCGCATCCTCGAACAGGCCCATCGCCGCGCCCAGGATCGTGCCTTGCACGGGGTTGCGGCGTCCGAGCGCGAAGTAGATAGTGATGACCAGCGGGAAGTCAAACCAATCGTAACGGCCCACGGCGCGCGGCAGCCAGGCCTGCAAAACCAGCGAAGCCAGCGGCGCCAGCGCGTAGGCCAGCACCGGGTAGCGGCGAATCTCCATATCGCGCCGTGCGTCGACGCCAAGCAGGGACATGGCTAGGGATTCCTCCGCGGCCTGGTTTGCGATCCGGTTAGCGGCCTGGTTTGTGGTTGGGCCTGGGGCTGAGTGTGTGCGGCCGATTGCCGGGAGTCCTGCTCCGTCGCCGGTGTGGTCTGCGGCGCGGGAGCGACGACGGGAGCCGGCGGCGAGAAGGCGTCGGGATGCAGCGGCTGGGGCGGCTGCGGCGGCGAGTTCGGATTGGTGTTGTCGTTGAGCGGCTGCTGATCGGCCGGCAGGTTGGGATCGGTCAGGCTGGGCAGCTTCTCGGCCATGATCTCGGCGGCCTTCATCTGGTCCTTGATTGCGTCCGGAACCTGATTTTCCTCGGTCGCGCTTGCCGTGATGTCCTGCTGCTCCTGGGCCGGGAAACGCGGCTGCATCGACGTAATGACCAGCACTTCATCGAGGCCGTCAAGCTGCGCCTCGGGGCGGATGTACACATCGATGAAACCGTCGCGCACCGGGTCGCGGACGATCTTTTCCACCACGCCGGCGGGCAGGCCGCGAGGAAAGATCTGGTCGCCGCCGGCCGTGAGCACTTTTTCGCCAGGCTGGATGCGTTCATCGGCGAGGATGCCCACGACTTCCAGCCGTCCTTCGGCGTCGCCTTTGAGGATGCCGCGAATCCGCGTCTTTTCGAGAATCACGCCGGCGCCGCTCGACGGATCGTTGACGGCCAGCACCTGCGCGGTATGCGGAAAGACGTCGCGCACCTTGCCGACGATGCCGGCCGTAGTGATCACGGCCATGTCCGGCTTCAGGCCGTTGTCGGCCCCCTTGTCGATGTAGAAGACATGCGAACGGTCGCTGCCGCCCGAGCCGAAGACCTGCGCCGCGACGGTGGCGTAGATGTACTTCTCCTCGAAGCCGAGCATCGCCTGCAACCGTTGGCCCTGGCGCGCGTCTTCAAGCAGCGCGGCCTGCTCCAGCCGCAGCCTGTCCACCGTTTTTTGCAATTGCTGATTCTGCTCGCGGACATGACGCAGGTCGAGATAATTCGCCCAGGTCCACGCGCAGCCGGTCTTCGTCCAATGGATCAGCCGTTCCGGCGGCGAAACCACGGCGTCGGCCCACAGGCGGATCAGGCGCACGCCGCCCGGGTCGCTCCCGTCGAGCGTATTCACGCCAGCGCGGTTGCGATGCACCTGCACCGCCAGCCCGGCGAGCTGCGCCACCAGAAGGGCCAGCAGCACCACGAGGTTCCGATAGCGGGCGAAGAGGGTATCCATAGCAAAATGCAGGGACCAAGGGACCAAGGGACCAAGGGACTAGGGACTAGGGACTAGGGACTAAAGACTAAGAACTTCACTGCTTCCAAACCACCGCCGCAAATGCGCAGAGAGCACTGATTACGGAGGCGATTGCTGAAATAACGGCCAATGCCCAAAGACGCGATTCACGGTTCCTTCGCTCAGCTTCAATAACTCGACGCTGCAGCTCGTAATCAGGAGCCCGAGGAGATCGTCCAGAGGTACTTTGCGAACGTGGCTCACCAAGAATATCAATGCCAAGCTTTTGAGCTCGCTTTTTCAGCTCTTCGCCTTCGGGAAGTTTGGCCATATTGAACCCTCCGTCGAGCCCTTGGTCTCTAGTCTCTTAGTCCCTCGTCCCTCGTCCCTAGTCCCTCATCCCTAGTCCCTCATCCCTAGTCCCTGCCCTTAATCGATCTTGATCTTGCGCAGCAGGCGGAAGTCGGAGAGCATTTTGCCCGTGCCCAGCACGACCGAGGCCAGCGGATCGTCGGCCACGGAGACGGGCAGTCCGGTTTCCTCGCGGATGCGCTTGTCGAGGTTCTTGATGAGCGCGCCGCCGCCGGTCAGCACGATGCCGCGATCGCTGATGTCGGCCGAAAGCTCGGGGGGCGTGCGTTCGAGCGCCACGCGAATGGCGTTCATGATCACCGCAATGCACTCGCCGAGGGCCTCGCGAATCTCGCTATCGTCGATGGCGATGGTCTTCGGCACGCCTTCAATCAGGTTGCGGCCCTTGATTTCCATGCTCAGAGGCTTGTCGAGCGGGAAGGCCGAGCCGATTTCAATCTTGATCTGCTCGGCGGTGCGCTCGCCGATCAGCAGATTGTATTTGCGCTTGAGGTAGTTGGTGATGGCCTCGTCCATCTGGTTGCCGGCCATGCGCACCGAGCGCGAGTAGACGATGCCGGAAAGCGAAATGACGGCGATGTCCGTCGTTCCGCCGCCAATATCGACAACCATGTTGCCGGAGGGCTCGGTGATCGGCAGCCCCGCGCCGATGGCCGCCACCATCGCTTGCTCGACCAGATAGACCTCGCTGGCCTTGGCGCGATAGGCCGAGTCCTCGACCGCGCGCTTTTCCACCTGCGTGATCTCCGAAGGCACGCCGATGACGATGCGCGGATGCACGAGCATCTTGCGGTTGTGCGCCTTCTGGATGAAGTAATTGAGCATTTTTTCGGTGACTTTGAAGTCGGCGATGACGCCGTCCTTCATGGGCTTGATGGCCACGATGTTGCCGGGGGTGCGGCCAAGCATCTCCTTGGCCTCCTTGCCCACGGCCTCCACCTCGCCGGTCGCCTTGTTGATGGCCACAATCGAGGGCTCGTTGACGACGATGCCCTTGCCGGCCGCGTAGACAAGAGTGTTGGCGGTGCCCAGATCGATGGCCAGGTCGCTCGAAAACATGCTGAAGAGCGAGCGCAGCCCGTGAGACCGCGAAGAGCGCGAGGGATAACCGTTCGAAGACATGGAAGCGCTGAATCAACCTCGGAAAACTTGAATAAAAGCCTGTCTCGCTTTCTATTGTACGGCTAGCGGAACCGGGCCCCCTCCCGATCCCGGAAAACCCGGAAAAGAAAACATCGAAAGGGCAATCCGGGGACAGGCGTCCGAGGCGGCTTGCTGCGCAGCGGGCCGCAGCGCGAAAAAAATCCGTTCCGGGGCGCGATTGCGCCTGCTCCGGTAGCCGGGCGGCGATTGCCGATTTTATTGCGCATTCTGTCAGCGTGGATGTAGCGGCACTTTCTGTCTGCGGCCCAAGCGGAGGTTTTCATGCAACTGAGCGCGGAAGGGTTGGAACTGATCAAACAGTTCGAGGGATTTCGCAGTCACGCGTACCTCGACGTGGCGGGCTTTCAGACGATCGGCTACGGCCATCGCATCGTGCCGCCAGAGAATTTTCCCGAGGGCGTCAGTGAACGGCAGGCCGAAGCGTTGCTGGCGAGCGATGTCGCCAGAGCGGAGCGCGCCGTCGCCAGCATGGTCGAAGTTCCGCTCACGCAGGGCCAGTTCGATGCGCTGGTCGATTTCTGCTTCAACCTGGGAGCGGGACGGCTGGCCCGCTCCACGCTGCTGCGCGCCCTCAACGCCGGCCGTTCCGATGCCGCCGCCGAGCAGTTGCTCCGCTGGGATCTGGCCGGCGGCGTGGTCAACGTGGGATTGAAGGCGCGCCGCGAAGCCGAGCTGCGTTTGTGGAACCGGGAAGTGGAGACACAGACGGCCGCATCCATCCAGGCCCGTTCCGGCGCGGCGTGAATCCTGGCGATTTTGGCAGGCGCTACCGGCAGGCGCTCAGAACACCGGCGGCGATCGCGTCCAGCGGAAGAACCTTCTTGACGCCATTCATGCGGATCGCCTCCTTCGGCATCCCGAAGACCACGCAGCTCGCTTCGTCCTGCGCGATGGTGTAGGCGCCGGCCTCGAACATCTCGCGCATCCCGCGCGCGCCGTCGTCGCCCATTCCGGTCAGGATCACGCCCACGGCGTTCGGCCCCGCGTAGCGCGAGGCGGAACGAAAGAGCACATCGACCGAGGGGCGATGCCGGCAAACGAGCGGCCCGTCTTTCACCTCGACGAAATAGCGCGCGCCGCTGCGCTTGAGCAAGAGATGATGATTGCCGGGAGCGATCAGCGCGCGTCCGCGCAGCACCGTATCGTTGGTCTCGGCCTCTTTGACGGTGATGGCGCAGAGGCCGTCAAGACGGTTGGCGAAGGCGCGGGTGAACAGCTCGGGCATGTGCTGCACGATGACAATGCCGGGCGAATCTTCCGGGAAGGCTTCCAGAAGGATCTTGAGCGCCTCGGTGCCGCCGGTGGAAGCGCCCACGACGACGACCTTCTCCGTGGTCTCGACCATGGCGTGCGCGGCCGGTTGCAGAACCGCGTCGGCGGTGAGCTTGGGCTCGACGGTGTGCATGGGGCTCAGCCTGCGCAACCGCGCCGCCGCCGCGGCTTTCACCGTCTGGCAGAGCATCAGGCGCGAATCTTCAAGAAACTGCCGTGTGCCGAGTTTCGGCTTGGTGATGATCTCCACCGCGCCATACTCCAGCGCCCGAATCGTGCTCAGCGCCCCTTCGTCGGCAAGGCTGGAACAGATGACGACCGGAATCGGATGCTGGCTCATGATCTTTTTGAGGAAGGTGAGCCCGTCCATGCGCGGCATCTCGATGTCGAGCGTCATCACGTCCGGCGCTTCTTCGGCAATGCGGTCCGCAGCCACGTACGGATCGCCCGCCAACCCGACGACTTCGATCTCCGGATCCGAGCAAAGTATCTCCTTCAACGTCTGGCGCACCACCGCCGAGTCGTCGACAATCAGCACGCGCACTCGTTTTGCTTCCACGATTTCAGCCTCGCATGAATTTATCGGCGATGAGGACCGCGCTTTATCGTCCGCAAAGAATTTCGCGCGGCGCCCGTGTCGAGCCGGCGCAGCAAGACCGCTCCATGCACGGTCTCGAAAGAAATATGGATGCCGTGATCACCGCCCAGCCGGGAAGCGGCCACAGGAAAATCCTCTTCGGAGAGCACGCGCAGCGCCGTTTCCGCATTTTGCCGCCCAATGGTCGGCTGCACATTCTCGCCGCTCACCATCAGCACGTCGTTGCCCCCGAAAAGTTTGACCACCACCTCGCGGCGCTTGGCGCCCAGCCGGTCAAACTGGCTGGCCATCTCGCGGATCGCGAAATCGACATAGCGCCGCGCGGCGTCTATCTGAAGTCCTGCCGACAGCGCGGGCGGGCACTTCGGCATCATCGGATGGCAGAGCGCGCCGACGCCCAGCCGGGGAACATGAAACGTCACCCCGACACAGGAGCCAAGCACGGTGCGCAGAACCGCCGGCTCCCTCACCAGATGCGACTCGCCCGGCTGCACGTAAACCTCGCGAAGCGGCAACTCAGGTTCGGCCATTGAGCCTCCTGTAGAGCGCCGGAGCGATGGGCTCAACCGGCAGGCGCAGTTCGTGCAGCGTCTCGGCGTGGCCCATGAAGAGATCGCCGCCCGGAAGCAGTTGCGCGACGATTTTTTCGAGCATGTTCTGCTGCGTGGTCCGGTCGAAATAGATGATGACATTGCGGCAGAAGATGGCGTCAAACTTTTCCTCGATTCCGTAGTCGGCGTCCATGAAGTTCAGGCGGCGGAACTCGACCGTGCGGCGCAGTTCGGCGGCAACGCGCACGCGCTCGGAGCCCCGCTCGCGGCCGCGCAACAGGTACTTGAGCTTGAGGGGTTGCGGCACCGGCCGCACGGTGTCGGCCGAGTAGATGGCCAGGGCTGCCCTGTTCAGGACGTTCGTGGACACGTCGGTGGCCAGAATGCGAAAGCTGAAACCGGAATGCGCGGCGGCGAATTCGCTCAACACCATGGCCAGCGT
>JAJYFB010000071.1 GCA_021785495.1 Acidobacteriota bacterium
GTACCTGACGGCGCGGGACGGGGACATTCCCAGCGTGCTCAATTCGCTGGACCAGCTTGCCTATAACATCTCGACCCGCGTGAATGCGCTGAACAACTCCGGCACCGATCTGAATGGAACCGAGGGTACGGGCACCAACGCGAGCGGCGTCACCGGGAACGGAACCACCGCGCTGGATCTCTTCAATGAGCCGACGCAGGTGGCCGGCAGCGCGGCGGCGATGAGCGTGACCATGACCGATCCGAGCCAGATCGCCGCGGCTTCTCTTGGCGCTGGCACGGGCGACAACGCGAACGCCATCGCCATGGCGAATCTGGCCAACGACTTATTTGTCGGCGTGCAGGCGAGCTCGAACTTCAGCGTGACACAGAATCTGAGTTCCACGGCGGCCACGGGCAGCACGGCCACCAGCAGCGTCCAGCTTGTCGATTCCTTCGGCAACACGCATCCGGCGACGATCACCTACACCAATCTGGGCGGCAACTCGTGGAGTTATACCATGGCATTGGCCGATACGCTCACGGCGAATACGAGCGTCTCCGGCCAGGTCAGTTACACCTTTGGAACCGGCGAGACGGTCGATCCCTCGACCAATCTGACGATCACGGGCGTGAATAGTTTGGGAGCGGCCGTGCAAACCACAGCGCCGGCAGTGACGGCCGGCGAGGCGGTGGGCAGCGCCGGTCCGCCGGCCACCGGCTATGTGGCGGCGTTGCAGTCGGCCATCAGCGCAGCGGGCATGGTGGGCGTGACGGTGAGCAGTTCCAACGGGGTGCTGACCATCTCTGGCGCCACCTCCACCAGCGGCTCGGTCGTCGCCGATGCGGCCGCATCCAGTAACGCCAGCGGTACATTGACCTTCAACGCCAGCGGCCAACTGACCTCGCCCGCGTCGAACGTAACCGGCATTTCTTTTTCCGGGCTCAGCGACGGGGCTGCGGCGCTCAGCCTGAACTGGCAGCTTTATAACTCCAGCGGAGGTTCGAATGTTACGCAGACCGCGGCGGCTTCCGCACAGACGGCCTCAAGCCAGGACGGCGTCTCCTCCGGCGCGACGCCGACCAACTTTTATTCGAATCTGGTGACCAACCTGGGCGCGACCGTCTCCGAGGTGCAGACCGAGAATACGGCGCAGACCGCGTCGGTGACGCAACTGCAAACCCAGAACAATGCGCTGTCCACCGTGAACCTGAACGACGAGGCGGCGGCGATGCAGATCCTGGAGACCAGTTATCAGGCGGCATCGCAGGTCTTCACGCTGCTGAATACCGTCATGGCCTCGGCGCTGAACCTGGGCGTCCAGACGGCCGTGGCGTAAAAAACTTCTCGTTCTTCGCTTTGGCGGCTGGTTTTCTTGCGGATGCAAGGTTCTCGCGCTCCCGAAACGAGGAAACGCCACGATTCTCGGGCCAGGAGACGGGAGCTAGAAGCTAGAAGCTAGAAGCCAGGAGCCAGGAGCCAGGAGCTAAAAAACAGGAGAAGATTCCATGCGGGTTGATCCCACCTACATTACGAATCTCGTCAGTTCGCTCGACCAGACGCAGGCCAGCGAACAGCAGTTGACGAGCCAGTTGTCGAGCGGCGTCGGCATTACTTCCTTGAGCCAGAATCCAGTAGGCGCGGGCGAAAACGTTCTTTTGCTCAATCAGATTCAGCAGGACGATTCGTTCACGCAAAGCGCCAGCACCGTCACCGGCCAGTTGCAGGTGGCCGATTCGGCGCTGGGCAGCGTGGTCAGCGAACTGACGCAGGCCATCTCGCTGGCCACCAGCGCCAACAACGGCACGATGAACGCGAACAATGTGAAGTCGATCGCCAACCAGATCTCCGGGATTCTCAACGAAGTGCAATCGTTGGCCAATACCACCTATCAAGGCCAGTACATCTTCGGCGGCGGGCAAACCAGTACGGCGCCCTTTACGACCTCATCGGGATCTACGCCAGCCACCACGACGTATAATGGCGACTCGAATGTCAACTATCTGGAGTTGCCGAATGGACAAAAGATTCAACTCAACGTTCCGGGCAACCAGATTTTTCAGGGCAGCGGGAGCAATAGCGTCTTTGGCGCGCTCAACGCATTGATTGCCGATTATTCCTCGGGAACGGTCAACACGGCGCAGGCGGTCAGCGACACGGCGGCTCTGGGAACGGCGTTGAACTACGTCTCGCAGCAGCGCGTGACCCTTGACAATTCGATCACGCAGGTTACGGCGGCTTCCAGCGCGGTGACCAGCGAAAAGACGCAACTGACCACGGCGCAAACCAATCTGATCCAGGCCGACATTCCGACCGTCTCGACGCAGCTATCGCTGGCCGAAACGCAGCAGACGGCGCTGGAAGATGTGATTGCGCAGCTTGAATCGCCCAGCAACAGCCTCTTCTCGAAGTTGTAAGAGGCCGGGAGACGAACTCTATACTGAAAGGGAGGAATCGACGTGTTTTCGGCCTTGCGATTTTTGTGGAATGCGACGCGCGGCTATCGGCTGCGGCCCTGGCGCAGCCCGTTTCTGCGCTGGCGGATTGAGACCTTTTCCGGCAAGAAGGCCGAAACCCTGACGGCCAGGGGCGTGATGGGCTTTCTCTGGACCACGCGCGGGGAGATGGTGCAATTTCTTCGCTGGACCGGCGAGATTCAGGACGAGGTGCGCAAACGGGTGTAAAGAAGGCCAGCGGAGTTGGCGAAGTTCGGGAGATGGTGGAGTTGGCGAGCTCGGATCTGGCGGGCCGGGCTGGACCGGGATCCCTTGCGCCTCTCGCGTTTGACCCGTGATCGCACATTCTCTTTGTCTTTCTCTTTGGGGCCGGGGCAAACGCATTTGGATTTCGCATGGCCGACCTTTCAAAACAAAATCATTCCGCAAGCTGAAATGCGTTTGCCCTGTCTTTGGGGCCGGTTCCGCTTGACGTGGAAACCGAACCGGCCTAGACTCACTGAGGTTTGGTCTCCAAGCGGTCTGGGCGGTTCCCGCAACGAGGCGGCAAGGCCGCGCGGCAAAGGGAAGGGAAGCGCAGACTCCGGCCGACCGGCGACCGCGCCGGGAATCTGGAGGAAGGGAGCCTGAAGCCATGGAGTCTGGCTTCGGACGGCAGGAGACCGATGCGCGGCAGAAGACGGAGAGAAGTATGGCGACTGGCAGTTCCCAAGTGACGCTCGACCAGGAGATCAATCCCTGGGAGGCGCAAAATGCGCGCTTTGATTTTGCGGCGCGCAAGCTGAACCTGGACGAAGGTCTGTGGAAGGTGCTGCGTTCGCCGCAGCGCGAGATCATCGTTCATTTTCCGGTGACGCTCGACAACGGCATGATCGACATGTTCACCGGTTTTCGCGTGCAGCACAACATCGCCCGCGGTCCGTGCAAGGGCGGCATCCGCTACGCGCCCGACGTGACGCTGGACGAGGTGCGCGCGCTGGCCAGTTGGATGACCTGGAAGTGCGCGGTGGTGAACATTCCCTTCGGCGGCGCCAAGGGCGGCATTATCTGCGACACCAAGGCGATGAGCCGCGGCGAGCTGGAGCGCATGACGCGCCGTTACACGGCCGAGATCATCGAGTTTCTGGGGCCGGAGAAGGACGTGCCCGCGCCCGACGTGAACACCAACGAGCAGACCATGGCCTGGATCATGGATACCTACTCGATGCACATGCGGCAGACGGTAACGGCCGTGGTCACCGGCAAGCCGTTGAGCATCGGCGGCTCGCAGGGGCGCATCGAGGCCACGGGGCGCGGCGTGCGCGTGGTCTGCGACGAGAGCCTGCGCTATCTGAACATGCCCGTCGAGGGCTGCCGCGTCATCATCCACGGTTTTGGCAACGTGGGATCGAATGCGGCGCGATTGATGCAGGAGCGGGGCTACTCGATTGTCGGCATCGCCGAGCGCGAGGGCGGGCTCTACAATCCGGGCGGCATCGACATTCATCAGTTGCTCGAATACAAATTCCGCAATAATACGGTTCTCGGCTTCCGCGGCGCCGAGGCCATGCCCAGCGAGGAGTTGCTGCTGGCCGAGTGCGAGATCCTGATCCCGGCGGCGACCGAGAACGTCATCACCAGCCGCAACGCCGACAAGATCAAGGCCAAGATCGTCGTCGAAGGCGCCAACGGCCCCACGACGGCCGTCGCCGACGAGATTCTGGCCGACAAGCGGGTCTTCGTCGTGCCCGACATTCTGGCCAACGCCGGCGGCGTCACGGCCAGCTACTTCGAATGGGTGCAGGACCGCCAGGGCTACTTCTGGAAGGAAGCGCAGGTCAACGAGCAACTGGAGGGCATTCTGCGTTCCAGCTTCGAGGACGTGGTGCGCTACGCCGAGGCGCACGGCGTCAACAACCGCATCGCGGCCTACATGCTGGCCATCGACCGCGTGGCCTATACCATCAAGCAGCGCGGCATCTACGCCTAGAAACCGGCGAAGTCGGCCGAGTTCGACCGAAAGAAGCCGCTCGGGTTCCACGCATTGCGAGTGGTAACGCCTGCGTGAACGTTGAGCGGGAACGGCGTGTACCTGTTTTTCACGCCTGTCGACAGCGACGAGGGCAGCGTTCAGGTCGCGTCGTTCCCGCAGTCGTCGGTCCACATCGGGAAGTGAGCGCTTCACCCAGGGCGTGTGGCCCAGGGCCATCGTATTTCAAATTGCGGAGCGATGCTGTTTGGAAAGGTCGCGGTTTCAGATGCGCCCTTCCCAATGCGATTCCTGTCTGCAATGCGAAATCCAAAGGCGATGGCCTTGGCCTGTGATCGTCGCCTCGCGCGATCGTGCGCGTCCGGTGCAATAATAGTGTCGAGCCGCTCCATTGAAGGCACTGCGCGGCGCGAGGCGGATGAACCTTCCCAACTCCATCACCATGACGCGGATCGCGATGATCCCGCTCTTCCTGTGGATTCTTTCGTCGCATTTCCTGTGGCGCGGTCCGCACGGCGAGCAGGAGATCGCCGCCTCGGTGCTCTTCGTGCTGGCCTCGATCACCGATGGCCTCGACGGCTACCTCGCGCGCAAACGCGGGCAGATCACGACCATGGGCATGCTGCTCGATCCGCTTGCCGACAAGATCATGGTGACGGCCGCTTTTGTCGAACTGGTGGCCTACAATCCCCAGGTCGTGAAGGTCTGGATCGTCGTCGTCATCGTCGGCCGCGAGTTTTTGATCTCCGGACTGCGCTCGATCGCCGCCTCCGAGGGCTTCACCATCTCGGCCAGCGAACTGGGCAAATTGAAGACCGTGGTGCAGATTGTCGCCGTGGTCTCGGCCATTCTGGCCCATCGCTGGGACCATTGGGAGATCGGCGTCGTCGAGGTTCCGGTCTATTGGTACGCGGTGGCCGCGATCTACTTTGCCGCGGCCGTCGCCGCCATCTCCGCCATCGATTACTTTATCGGCTTCTGGAAGCAGATCGACCACGCCGCAAAGGATCGCCGCAAAGCCGCCGTCCTTTCGCGCGGCAAGAGCGTGAAGCTGACGTAGAAACGGTTGGCCGTTCATGGCCATCGCAGAACGAGATGCTGTGTGGCAGACGCTTTCCAAGGGCAGGATTTTTGTCGTGCGAGAGACCGACCCGCGATCGTGGGCGATGCACCTCTGAAACTCGTACCTGGGCAGATGGACCATCCTGCTGATGATGGCTCTGTGCGCCTTGCTGTGCGGCTGTCAGGGCGCGGTGGACATGGCGCTGCTTGCCGAAACCAAAGAGCCATTTCCGCGCAGCTTTTTCACCCTGGCCAACGGCGTGCCCAGTCATGACACCTTCAGCCGGCTGTTTCGCAACCTCGACCCAGATCAGTTTCGTGATTCGTTTCGGCGGTTTATGGCGCAGTTTTCCGAGCAGTTGCTGCGGCGCCGCGCAACTGTGAGTTTGTCTGTGGTATGGCCTACTGCATGACGACCGGCGTGCGGTGCTTGCAGCCGCAGGAACGGCGCAGAACGATCTCGACGGGCAGAACGATGCGGCTTCCGGACTGCGGAGTTTCGCCGCGCGCGATGCGGTCGAACAAGAGGTTGGTCGCCACGCGGCCCATCTCCTGAACGGGCTGGCGCACGACGGTCAGCGGCGGCGCGGTGAATTCGGCCAGTTCGAAGTCGTCGAAACCGGCAAGCGCCAGATCGGCCGGCACATGCAGGCCCAGGTGCGCGATTGAGCCGAGCACATAGCGCGTCGCCAGGGTGCTTGAGGTCAGGATCGCCGTTGGCGGATTGCCGTTGCGCATCATCGCATCCAGAGCCTCGCGCGTACTGGTATCGGAATCGCAGCCGAAGAAGCTGTTCTCGTCCAGCCCGGCGTCTTGCAGCGCGCGCCGGTAGCCCAGGAAGCGGGCGTTGATGGTAAACAGGCTGCGGCTGATACCCATAAAGGCGATGCGCTTGTGACCGTGCTCGATCAGATGCTCGACCATGCGCCGCGCTCCGGCCGTGTTCTGCACCAGCACGGTGTCGATCGATGCGTCCGAGGAGGGACGGTCGAAGGCCACCACCGGCGTTCTTCCAAACGAGGTGCGCGCCAGACGCGACGACCGGGCGTAGGTGGGAATCACGACGACGCCCTCGACGCAGCGCTGCAACATGCTCCTAGCTTCGGCGACTTCGGTCTCCGGGTCCTCGTTCGATGTGGTCAGGATGACCGAGTAGCCGTGCTCCCTGGCTACGGTGATTACGGCATGCGCGCAGGTGGCGAAGAAAGTGTCGTAAAGGTAGGGGAGAATCAGCCCGATCGAGTGGCTGCGCTGGCCGCGAAAGACGCGCGCCAGTTCGTTGGGGCTGTAGTTCAGTTGCTCGATCGCCCGTTCGACGCGCGCGCGCGTGGCGTCGGTGACCTTGGCCGTGCCGTTCAGTACGCGCGATACCGTCATCACGCCCACTTCCGCCAGGCGCGCCACATCGCTCATCGTGGGCTTGCGATACACATTTGCCGACCGGTCTCTTGACTTCATCTTGATTTCATCTTCTGTTGAAAAAGATTTCAAAAAAATCCTCTTGCCAGTGTACGCTTTCCGGCGCGGTCCCGCTTTGCGGCCCTGGACGGCGATCTCGGGCTGGCGTATCACCCTCTCACAAAAAAGTCGCAAAAAGAAGGATCGCGGCCAGAAGAATCCATACTGCCGTGACGGCCTCCGGCTGCTTCCACGGTGCGGATGCCTTTGGTCCCGGCCGGTGCATCAAGGTGGCCAGACCGGCCTCCGGCCTGGCGGCGGTGGCAAGGCTCACCGCAGCGGCAACCAGCAGGCTTACGCAGAAGGCGACGGACGCGGCGGCTACTCCCAGCGCGAGGCCGCTGGCGGGGTGAACCAGAACGACAATCCAGCCGCCGCAGAGCCCCGGCCGTGCACCGGCGGGCAGTGCGATTCCGTGGCAAAGAAGTGCCGCCGCAGCGCCCGCAAGCAGGCCGGCGAATGCGCCCTGGCCGTTGGCGCGCTTCCAGAAAACGCCCAGAAGCAGCGTGGCGAAGAGCGGAGCGTTGACCAGCGCAAAGGCCAGAAGCGCCGTGGCCAGCAGGCTAGGAACGCGCAGCGCGGCGCAGGCCGCCGCAAAGGTCAGCGTCATGCCGCCGAGGGCTGCCCAGCGGCCAGCGCTCAGCATTTGTTTGTCGCTTGCATTTTTCCTGATGAACGCTTGATAGAGGTCGCAGGCGACGACCGTGTTCGCCGCCGTGAGGCTGGCCGCCACGCCGCCCATCAGGCTGGCCAGCAAAGCGGCCAGGCCAAGGCCCAGCAGGCCCAGAGGTAGAAAGGCCAGTAAAACGTTGGGCATCGCCAGCGCGTAGTCGAGAAGAGCCTTGCCGTCCGCGCCTTGGATCGGCTTGCCGCTGGCGTCGGCCTGGGCCGGAACCAGCCCCTGGCCGGCTTCGACGGCTGCCGGAACCACGGTGATGTCATGAACGATCGTGCCGTTTTCCTGGTGAATGGCGATGGTGGTGCGCGGCGTGGGCAGGCTGAGCGCGAACAAGCCCGGCAAAACCAGCACGAGCGGAGCGACGATGCGCAAAGCCGCGGCGACCAGCGGAGCACGCCGGGCCGCAGCCGCGTCTTTTGCCACCATCGGCATCTGCAAGAGCCGGAAATCCGCACACCACAGGCTGCCGCCGAGGACAATGCCCACGCCGAGGAGCAGTCCCGCCGTGCCGAGGCCCAGCGCGTGGCCGCCGCTCCAGAGCGCGCCGTTCCAGGCGTGCAAATCGCCCGCAGGAACCGCGGCTTTGAGACCGCTCCATCCGCCCACGCGCTTCAGGCCGAGAAAAACCACCGGCAGCAGTCCGGCCATGAGCAGGCAGAATTGCAGCAACTGGTTGTACATGGCCGCGGCCAACCCGCCCAGCAGCACGTAGACCAGAACCAGCGCGGCCGGCAGAGCCATGGCGCAGAGAACCGTGGCGTTCGCCGAAAGATTGAACCGGCCGGCAAGACCATCCAGAACGCGCAGGGTCACAAGAACGCGCGCCAGGGCGTAGAGCGAGAGACCGGCCACAAACCAGGCCATGGTGACAAACAATCCGGCGCTGAGCGCGCGCGTCTTCGGGTCGAAGCGCAGGCCGAGGTACTCGGCCAGCGTGCGCACGGGCTCGCCCGGCGCGGATTCCGCGTTGTAAAAGACCGGAACCAGGACGCGCGCGGCCAAGAGCAGGGCAGGAACCGAGCCGAGCAGAAACAAGCCGATGCCGGCCACGCCGTAGTGCGCTCCGGCGGCGCCCATGCCGAGCGTTTCCAGCGAGCCGAGGCTGGCGCTGGCCATCGCCACGCCGCTGAGCCAGCCCGGCAGCTTGCGCTCGGCTTGAAGATAGGCGCGACTGGTCGTCATGGCCGGCGCCAGCGAAACGCCCGCCGAGAGCAGGAGAAAACCGAAGAGGACGAGAATCAGCAGATCGACCGAAGCAAGCACAGACGCAACACTCCTTCCCTTCACGATGGTATCGAACCGGAAGGGTGAAGGTCGCATGGCGCAAGGTTCCGTGCCAGAAAAATGGCGGCGGAAGCCAGGCTCCGCCGCCGTGAATGACTTTTTTCCTGCTATTGCATCTCGCCAGAGCCGGGTTCCGAAGCGGAAGCCGGCGGAGCAGGAGGTTGTGCCGGCTCGGTTCCGCTGGGCTGGTTCGGGCCCATGCCCGGCCCTTGCGCGCCCGGCTGCCATGCGCCACGGCCTTCCATGCGTGGACGGTCCATCCTCTGCGCGCGCAGGGCCTGCAACTGCTTCCACTGGCCTGCATTCAACTGCATGCGGATGTCGAGCAGGAAGAGCGCATTGGCGCGCTCCAGATCCGACCGCGCCGCCACAATGCGGTCGATCTGCGCCTCGATCGCCTTGCGGTCCGGCGTGTCGCCCTTGATCATTGGATCGAGCGCCACCTCGGCTCGTTCCAGGTTGGCGCGCAGGTCAATCAGTTTCATCCGGTGTTCCTGCAGAATGCCATCCATCGCCTTGCGTTGCCCGACGGTCAGATTCAACCGCTGGATCATCTTCGGATGGTTCCAGAACTGGCCGCGCGCCAGGCCAAAGGCATCGTCCATGGGCGGCCGGTGCATTCCCGCTCCCGGCTCCATCCCCGGCTCAGGGCCCATTCCTGGTCCTCCAGGCATCTGCGCGCTGGCCGCGGCTGCCGTCATGCACACCGCCGCCACTGCAAAAAAACGTCGAACTGTCTTCATTGTCCACATCGAAATCTCCTCCGCCTTGTCGAGCAAGTTTTTCTTTTGCTGGTTTTTTTCTACTGTGCGCTGTCGTTCGTTGGCGCACTCACATTCATCAATTGCGCGAGAGGCTCCATGGCTGAAGGAACTTCGCGCGCCAGGTCGCGATCGACCGAAGCCAGAAGGGCATCGTCGTGCGCGTCCGTCTTGGCCTGCGTGGCTGCGTTTGCGGCTTCCTGCTTCCGCGCCCGACCGTTTGCCGGCAGGGCGGCCTCACGCGCGGCCATGCTCCGTCCGGTCGCGCGCGGCTGCGTGGGCTTCCGCGCCGCGATCGTGGCCATCTGCTGCCGATCAACAATCTGCCGGACGCCGCCCGCCACGAGGCCCGCGGCCAGCACGGCTCCCATCGCCCAGCTTGCCGCCCACCGCCAGGATCGTCTCGTGACGGCCGGCGCCATTGTCCTCGGCTGGCTCAGCGCCGCATCGCTCCAGGCGTCCATGCTGGCCTTGAAGTGCGCAATGGCCTCGCCCAGTTTCTGGTCATCTTCCGCAAAATCCTCGCGCCAGTTCATCGTGTGCCTCTCAACTCCGCGCGCACCCGCGCCAGCGCACGTGAAAGATGCGCTTTGACGGTTCCCTCGCTCAGTCCGGCCGCCGCGGCAATCTCGCTCAGTTCCCGCTCTTCCACGTAGCGCAGAAGAAACACGGTTCGTTGCCGTTCGCTCAGGCGCTTGACGACCCGTTCCACTTGCGCGACCTGTTCGCGCGCCAGCAGTTGCTCCTCGGCGTTGCGTTCTCCGCTGGGCAGCCATTCGCCGGCCTCGTTCACGTCGACGGCGCTGGTCTGCGTCCGCCGCCAGAACTGAATCTTGCGATTCCGCCAGTGATCCTTCTGCAGGTTGATGGCGATCCGCGTCAGCCAGGTCATTGTGCTGGACTCGCCGCGGAACTGCTCCCAGCTCCGGTGCGCTTTCAGAAAGCATTCCTGCGTCAGCGTCTCGGCCAGATCGGCGTCGCGCAGCGAGGCGAGCAGAAACCGGAAGATGCGCGGGCGGTACTCCGCGACCATCCGGGCAAACTCCTGAAGGTCGATCTCTCCGGCCACTTCCGCTCTCATCGGCTTCGGCGCTGTGCAGGCTGCCATCGCTTGGATAGACGCCCCGCGCGGCCACCGGGTTTACAGCCAGTCTCCTTCATTTTCGCGTGGAAGAAAAGAACGGGCCCGTGCGACAGCGATGCCCTCCGCAAACATGCGCGCGTTGAGCGCTGAACCACAAAGCGCAGGCGTCTTCTGCGCGCTTCACGCCATCTCCGGCGTCACGGCTGAACAGGATCGAATGGTCGTTCCGCGACCGGACCGGCCCGCAGGCGTACGGCGATGGGCGCCTCACCTCACCCCAACCGCATTCTGTGCCGCTGGGGTAAAAAAGCATGGACTCATCCTTGGGGGCTGGATCCACAAAGGCCGTGTGCCGGCAGGCAGATCCCCAGGCTCTCCGTCGATCCATCCCGCCGGGGCGCTCTTTGACGGAGGCTCTTCGTACGTTGCGCAATCGAGGATGCGCAACGTTCTATCCCAGCAACTCGCCTGCAATCTTCGGCGCGGCCGCCAGTGCGGCGTCGATCTGCGCCGGATCCTTGCCGCCGGCTTCGGCGATCTCCGGCTTGCCGCCGCCTGAGCCGCCCACCAGCTTCGCCACCGCGCCCACCAGCTTGCCGGCCTGAATGCGCTTCACCAGCCCCGGCGTCACGCCGGCGATCAAAGCCACTTTCCCCTCCGGCT
This sequence comes from Acidobacteriota bacterium, assembly GCA_021785495.1. Taxonomy (GTDB): domain Bacteria; phylum Acidobacteriota; class Terriglobia; order Terriglobales; family Acidobacteriaceae; genus Telmatobacter. Next base: position 11,396 of record JAJYFB010000071.1, read on the forward strand.
GCGCCGAGGCGAGCACCACCACGCCCTCACCGAGCTTCTGTTTGAGGTTATCGACCAGCGTTCGCAGTTGGCCGCGTTCGAGCTGATCGGCGCGATGCGTCAGCACCTTCACGCCCTTCACTTCCACAGCGCGCGCAACGGCCTCGTCGAGCCCGCCCGCCGCCGACTTCATGCGCATCTCTTCAAGTTCGCGCCGGAGTTTTTTCAACTCTTCCTCCTGCGCGGCGAACTTCGCCTTCAGTCCTTCGGAAAGATTCTCGGTCGAAGGCAGGTACTGCCCGGCCACCTGCGCCAGCTCAAAGTCGCGCCGGAAAGTGTCGAGCGCACCCAGCCCGCTGATGGCCTCGATGCGCCGCACGCCGGAAGAAACCGACTCCTCGCCGGTCAGTTTGAAGAGGCCGATCTCGCCGGTCGCCGTCGTGTGCGTGCCGCCGCACAGCTCCGTCGAAAACCCGTCCGTGAGCCGCACCACGCGCACCTTGTCGCCGTATTTCTCGCCGAACAGCGCCATGGCGTGAAACTCGTTCACGGCCACGTCGATCGGCACCTCCTCAAGCGTTTCCACCTTGGCGTTGGCCAGCACCTCGCGGTTGACGATGTTTTCTATCTCTTGGAGATCTTCCTCGGCGACTTGTGCATAGTGCGAAAAATCGAAACGAAGTCGATCGGGATGCACCGCCGAACCGGCCTGCTTCACATGCGCGCCCAAAACCTGCCGGAGCGCCGCATGAAGCAGGTGCGTGCCCGTGTGATTGCGTTTGATCGCTTCGCGGCGTTCCCGATCCACGGCGGTTTGCACGGAATCTCCAACGGCGAGGTCCTGCTTGAGCACGGCCTTGTGCGCCCTCACGCCCTGCACCGGCAGCACGCAGCCAACAATCTCGGCCACCGTGGAATTCCCGTCCAAAGTCAGGAAAAAACCGGTGTCGCCAACCTGGCCGCCGGAGTCGCCGTAAAAGCTGGTGTGATCGAGCACAATCTCGACCTCTTCGCCGGCCTTGGCCGCGGGCGCGCCCACACCGCCCTTGACGATGGCCAGCACCTCGCAATGCGTCGAGTTCAGTTGCCGGTAACCCTCGAAGACCGTCTTCGGCAGATCGCGATAGGCCGGACTGGCCGTCTTCTGCGCGCCGCCCTTCCACGAAGCGCGGGCGCGGGCCTGCTCTTCGGCACGGGCGCGCTCGAAACCTTCCATATCGAAGGCAATCCCGGCATCGCGGGCAGTTTCGGTCATGAAGTCGAGCGGGAGACCGAAGGTTTCATAGAGGTGAAATGCTATCTCCCCCTTCAGCAATGGATGGAGATGATCAGTTGATTCGCCATTCTCGACCGCTCGGTTCATCGAAGACCTGAATTCATCATTTGCTTCGTCGATTGCCGCATCCAACTTCGCTCCACCGAGCGAAAGCGTTTTCGAGAATTGTTTTTCCTCCCTCAGAATGGCATCAGAAATGCGCGGCAGATTCGCCGTAAGCTCGGGGTACGCAATTTGCATTTCTCTGGCGACAGCGTCTGCCATGCGAAAAAGGAACGGCTCCTTCTGCTCTAGCCAGCGACCGTGTGTGATTGCCCGCCGCATGATCTTGCGCAGCACATATCCCCGGCCTTCGTTAGAGGGCAACACACCGTCGTTGATAAGGAACGTGGAGGCACGAGCGTGATCAGCAATAATTCTGAGGTTAGCGTTCGAGACATCATTCTCAGCACCGGTGAGTTCCGCGGCCTGCATTATGAGTGGCTCAAACAGATCGGTCTCAAAGTTCGATAGCTTCCCCTGTAACACAGCGGCAACGCGCTCGAGGCCCATGCCGGTGTCGATGGATGGCCTGGGCAAGGGCGTGAGTTTATAAATTGTCTTGCCATTCTCTGTTTTCGCAGACCGGTCAAACTGCATGAAAACGAGATTCCAAATTTCTACGTAGCGAGCGTCATCTTTCCCGAAGGGCAGGTCTAGTTGATTAAGATCGGGTCCGAGTGATTCCGATGCTTTAATCCCCATGTCGTAGAAGATCTCCGAGCAGGGTCCGCAGGGGCCGGTTTCGCCCATCTGCCAGAAATTGTCTTTGAGGCCGTACTGAAAGATGCGCTCCTTGGCGACGCCCGCCTCGATCCAGAACCGTTCGGCCTCGTCATCGCGCGGGACATTCCATCCTGGGGCATTCGCACCCTCGAAGATGGTGACGTAGAGCCGGTCCTTGGGAATGCCCAGCCACTCGGGGCTGGTCACCAGCTCCCAGGCAAAGCCGATCGCCTCGCGCTTGAAGTAGTCGCCGAAGCTGAAGTTGC
>JAJYFB010000072.1:0-8577 GCA_021785495.1 Acidobacteriota bacterium
GAATCCGCTCGGCGCGCAGCCGATGGGCGATCGCGAGCACCTGTGACTCCGGCGTATAACTATTGCGCGACTGCTGATAGCGCAGCGCCCAGAGCGGCGGCAGCGGCGTGCGTTTCCTCTGAAGCCGCCAAAGCGGTGTTGCTTGATCTTCCGCCCGACTGCCAGGCTTGCATCCCATCGAAAAGGCTTGGGCGAAGTTCAAGCAGCTTTTTGCGTCTGCCCAGGGCACGCACCGCAGAAGCGCTCGACCCAACCGTGTCCGCAGCCATCCAAACCATCCCGTCGGATCATGCAAAGCCCGGCGTCTGCACTGCGGACAGGGTCTGATGAAGTCGTTGACTTGATCGGGCGGGGCTACGGACAGATTCGACCTTGCGCTCGCCCGCTTTCGGCTCAGCGGTATGATTCGTCGCGGTGGAGGACAAACTCAGGGTAGGCGCTGCCGCCCAGTTCGTGCAGATCCATGCCGATGCGTTCGCCGTCGGGATCGACGCGGAAGGCGATGGCGCGGTTGAGCAGGGCGAAGAGCAGGTAGACGAGCGGCAGCGCGATGCCGAGCAGTGCGGCCACGCCCACCAGTTGCGCCAGGAGTTGTCCGGCGGGGGCGGCAAAGACGCCGGCGGCAATCAAGCCCCAGAGCCCGGCCGCGCCATGAACGACGATGGCGCCCGAAGGGTCGTCGATCGAGAGCGCCAGTTCCCGCAACTCCACCAGCAGCGGCGTGACGAGCCCGGCTACGGCTCCGGCAAAGATCGACTCGAAGGGCGTGGCCACGGCGGCACAGGCGCTCGACGTGACGAGCCCGGCCAGCCAGCCGTTGGCGCAGAGGCTTGCGTCGGGCTTGCCGAAGCGGAAGCGCGTGATGGCGAGGGTGGCCAGGAGCGCGGCCGAGGCCGACAACACGGTGCCGATGGCTGTGCCGGGCAGGGCGGCGAGCGGTGCGTGCAGCCAGACGATGGCGCCAGCCACGTTCCAGGCCAGCCAGCCAACCAGCGTCAGCAGGCAGCCGAAGAGGACGTAGACAGCGCTGTGGCCCGGAATCGCGGTCGAGAGACCTTCCTTGGGAAACTTGCCGCGGCGCGGTCCTGCGATCCAGACCAGCGCCAGCGCGGCCAGGCCGCCGAGCAGGTGGACGGAAGCCGCGCCCGCGGCGTCGAGAAAGCCCGCTCCGAGTCCGAAGTTCGCGCCCAGCCCAGCCAAAAAGCCGCCGCCCCAGCTCCAGTGCGCGACCAGCGGAAAGACGATGCCGCCGAGAACGGCCGCCGCCGCGCATCCGCCCGCCAGCCGCCAGCGGTCGGCGCCCGATCCCCAGGGAATCATCGCCGTCATCGCGACGGCCACGAACTCAAAGAGCAGCGCAAGCTGCGCCTGGGGAGCCGCGGCGCCGAGTCCGCCGAGCAGAAACGGGCCGAGTCCGAGCAGGTCCCAGCTTTTGCCGGCGGCGCGAATCGAAAGGCTGGCCGCGCCCGACGCGCCTGCAATCGATGCACCTGCCAGCGCGAAGACGAGAACGGCCACGGCGGCGATGGCCAAATTGCCGAGCATCGCCTGCGCGGCCGAGCGCGAGCGGCCCAGGCCGGTGTTGACGAGCGCCAGGCCGGCGATGGCCAGCGGCGCCAGCAGCAAAAGACCAAGCGCGAGCGCGAAGGCGGTCTCGTTCGGAACGGGCGAGGGAAGCGCGGGTGCCGTGGCGATCATGGGCGATTGGCCCCCTTGGCCGGCATGTGGCTGCGTACCGCAACCGCCAGCCCCATCGCCACCACGGCCAGGCCGCAAAGCACAAAGGCAAAACGCCGCGTGCCGTCGGCAAAAAGCACCAGCGCGGCGAGCGTAAGAAAAAATCCTGCTGGCATGACCAGCAATCCGGCGTATTTCATGCGCTTCCTCTTGTCTGGCGCGTTCTCGATGAACGCTGTCCTCGCCACGGAAGGCGGCAAGACCTGCTGCGGGTGCGAGGTGCGCCTCGCGCACAGCGCGCGGTAATGAAAAAGAGTTGGTGCGCCTTTACGAATTCTAAACGATGCCGTGGTTAGGATTGGATCACGCGGTCGGCCGGCGTTGGCGCCGCCGCCGCGCGATCGCTTCCCCCGGTCGGCCCGCGACCACGCAGCGTTCCGCTCCTTGTCGCGTTCGTTGCGGACGACGTTGAGAAGAATTCTGCGCATCATGACGGCCGGAGGCGAAAATATCGTTCCCCGGAGGTTTTTCTTTATGGATTGGTTGAGCCGCCTGGTTGCGAATCCACTGGGCGCGATGGCCGCACTCGCGCTTGCCGCGTTTCTCGAAGCGCTGGGAGACTCGCTTTTTCAAACCAGCTTTTACCGCGCATCGGGCGTGGGCCGCGTGGTTGCGTTCCTGGCCGGTGCGGCCGTGCTCGCAGCCTACGGATCGGCCGTTAACGCGCCGCGCTGGGACTTCGGCCGGCTGATTGGCGTCTACGTGGCTTTTTTCTTTGTGGTGGCGCAGATTCTCAACAAGGTGCGCTTTGGCCACGCGCCCACGCCGCCCATCTACGCGGGCGGATCGCTGATTGTGGCGGGCGGCCTGCTGATGGCGTTCTGGAAGGGTTGACGGGCGCAAGCGCGCAGGTTTTTTGCGCGCGTCGCTTGAGCCACTTGCAAAATTCGAGAATGCCGGTGGGGCCTTGGGTCAGGGGCTAAAGCCCCTCTCATTTTGTTGACGTTCTTGGCACGACTGAAGTCGTGCCCTTTCAAAACCGCGCCTGTGCGACGAATTTTGCAAGTGGCTAGCTTGCTATCATTTTTTCAGTGCAACCGGAAGAATTTACCTATCCTTCAACCAGCGAGCCGCTGCGGTCAGCCTACGACGGCCGTTTCGAGTGCGTCTTTGTGGCGCTGCATCCTTTTGTGCGCGTGCCGGCGGAAATGGCCTGGAGCGCGACGCACGAGTACCCGGCGGACGCCGCCATTGCCGCGCGCGGCGCAAAGACGGCGTGGATGGAGATGGCCGGCAAGACCGGTCTCGGCTCCTGCGCGCGCGTCAATCGGGCGCTGCTGACCTCGATCGGCTCGCTCTCCAGCCACTTTGCCGATCCCGAAGGCTGCCGGCAGCTTCAGGATTTTCTGGCCGCGCAGCCGGTCTGGATGCCCGTCGAAGGCCGTTTCGAGCCGCTCTTGCAGCCGGATTTTCTGCATGTCTTCGGCGCGGCCGGCGCAGAGGAACTCCTCTTTGTGCCCGAGTTTCCCCACTCCGATCCCGTCGTCCGGCTGCCGCTCGACGGGCTGCGCTCGGGCGCGCTTCCGTTTCCCGCGCGCGGAACGCTGCTCGCGCCCGACGCTTCGTTTCTCTTCACGGTCGAGTGGGACAGCTTCTTTACGCTCTTCTATGGCGCGCGTTCGTTTGTGGCGCGCGTTGCCGCGGCGCTCGGTCTGGAAGGCTTCTTCGCCGCGCCAGCCACGGAGCACAACTGGTTCAACTATTCGATGGGCTGCGCCACGGTGACGATCTCGCCCGAGCACTGGCGGACGACGTAGACGGAAATGCGCGCCGCCGCCCTGTGCACATCCCGCTCGCCGTCGCGTTTTTTCTGCCTTGCGCGCTACGCAGGCGCGTTGCCCTTGGCGAACATGCCCTTGAGACCGCGCAGGGCCTGGCGCGTGCGTTCCTCGTTCTCGATCAGGGCGAAACGCACGTACTCGTCGCCGTAGTCGCCGAAACCGATGCCGGGACTGACAGCGGTTTTGGCCTCGGTCAGCAGCAATTTCGAGAAATCGAGCGATTTGAGATGGCCGTAGGCTTCGGGAATTTTGGCCCAGACGAACATCGTCGCCTTGGGCGAAGGCACATGCCAGCCGAGCTTGTTCAGCCCCTCGACCAGAACATCGCGCCGCTTCTGATAGGTCGAGCAGATCTGCGTCACGCACTCCTGCGGGCCTTCGAGCGCGGCGATGGCCGCCACCTGGATCGGCGTAAAGGTGCCGTAGTCGAAGTAGCTCTTGAGCCGGGAGAGAGCGGCTACCAGCTTCGGATTGCCGACCATGAAGCCGATGCGCCAGCCGGGCATGTTATAGCTCTTCGAGAGGGTGAAGAACTCGACGGCAACATCCTTGGCGCCCGGAACCTGCAGCACGCTTGGCGGCTTGTAGCCATCGAAGGCGATGTCGGCGTAGGCCAGATCGTGAATGAGATAGAAGCCGTGTTCGCGGGCCAGCTCCACCAGCCGGGCCAGGAACGGCAGCTCCACGCAGGCCGTCGTCGGGTTCGACGGAAAGTTGACGATCAGCGCCTTGGGCCGCGGCGTCAAGCGCGGGATCAGGTCTTCGAGCTGGGCGAGAAACTGCTCGTGGTCGTTGATGGGCACACTGACGATGTGCGCACCGGCGATCACCGGGCCGTAAATGTGGATCGGGTAGGAGGGGTTGGGCACCAGCACCGTATCGCGCGAGTCGAGAATGGCCAGGCAAAGGTGCGCGATGCCCTCCTTCGAGCCGATGGTCACAATGGCCTCGCGCTCCGGATCGAGATCGACGTCGTAGCGCGTTTTGTACCAGTGGCAGATGGCCTTGCGCAGCCGCGGAATGCCCCGCGAAACCGAGTAGCGATGCGTCAGCGGCTTCATGGCCGCCTCCACCAGCTTGTCGACGATGTGCTTCGGCGTGGCCCCGTCGGGGTTGCCCATGCCGAAGTCGACAATATCTTCGCCGCGGCGACGGGCGGCCATCTTCATCTCGCCGGTGATGTTGAAGACGTAGGCGGGCAGGCGCTGAATCCGTGAAAACTCTTCCATGGTGACTCCAGAATACAGGGGCTAGGGACTAGGGACTAGGGACCAAGGGACGGAGGGACTAGGGACCAAGGGACTAGGGACCAAGGGACTAGGGACGGAGGCGACCCTGTGGCCTTTCCCGATCCGTTCTCCGATTTTCGATGAGGTGAGTCGTCTCTAGGCGGCCGGAGCCGCCGCAGCCGCGGCCGCGCGCGCATGGGCGGGATGGAAGCTCAACAGCATTGCGATTAGTATAGCGCCCCGCGCGCAGGAATTTATACTGGAAGCACCGATGAGCACATTTCTGCCTGTAGACGAACAACTGGATCTGTTGCAGAAGGGCGCGGCGGAGATCATTCGCCTGAGCGACCTGCGCGAACGGCTCGAAGAGAGCCGCCAAACCGGCCGTCCCCTGCGCGTCAAGGCCGGCTTTGACCCGACGGCGCCCGATCTGCACCTGGGCCACACCGTGCTGATGCGCAAGCTGCGCCACTTTCAGCAGCTCGGCCACCAGGTGATTTTTCTCATTGGTGATTTCACCAGCCTGATTGGCGACCCGACCGGCCGCAACGTGACGCGCAAGCCGCTGACCCGCGCGCAGGTCGAGGCCAACGCGCAGACTTACAAAGAGCAGGTATTTCGCATTCTCGACGCCGAAAAGACCGAGGTGCGCTACAACTCCGAGTGGCTGGGCAAGCTGGGCTACGAGGGCACGATCCGGCTGGCGGCGCACTTCACCGTCTCGCAGATGATCGAGCGCGATGAGTTTCACAGACGCTTTCAGGCCGAGCAGCCCATCGGATTGCACGAGTTTCTCTATCCCCTCATGCAGGGCTACGATTCGGTCGCGCTCGAGTGCGATGTTGAACTGGGCGGCACCGACCAGCGCTTCAACCTCGGCGCCGGGCGCGAGTTGCAGCGCCATTATGGCCAGAAGCCGCAGATCGTGCTGATGACGCCGATCCTCGAAGGCCTGGACGGCGTGCAGAAGATGTCAAAGTCCCTCGGCAACGCCATCGGCATCCATGAGCCGCCCGCCGAAATGTACGGCAAGCTGATGTCGATCAGCGACGAACTGATGTGGAAGTATTTTCTTTTTTTGACCGATCTGCGCGGCTCGGAGATCGACGCCATGAAAGCCGACGTGGCCGCCGGCAAGCTGCACCCGATGGAGACCAAGAAACAACTGGCGCGCGCCATTGTTGCCGGTTTTCATGGCGACGAGGCCGCGCACAGCGCCGGCGAGAACTGGGCGCGCATGTTTCAGCAGAAGGAAGCGGCGGAAAATCTCGAAGAGATCGCCGTTGCCTTTGCCGAGGTCGCCGGGCCAGAAGGAGCGCAACAGATTCGCCTGCCGAAACTGCTGGTCGCCATGAAGCTGGCCGCAAGCAACGCCGAAGCCCAGCGCAAGATCGCCGAAAAGGCCGTGCGCGTGGAGGGCGAAGTGGTCGAGAGCCCGCTGATTCCGATCGCGGCATTGCCGGCCAGACTTACGGTCCGCCTCGGCAAACGGGCGAAGATCGCGGCGATTTGTTAAAAGCGCGGTTCGCGCGCGGGACAAGGCAGGCGGCGCTCACGGTGGCCAGGTAGGCCGATGCGCACCCGGCCGGAGCCGCTTGAAGAACAGGCGCTGCCCGGGCACATTCACGACGGCAACTGCGCGGCCAGCAGCGCCAGCAATGCCGTTTCGTCCAGAACCGGAACGCCGAGCGACTGCGCCTTGTCGAGCTTCGATCCCGCCTCTTCGCCCGCCACCACATAATTCGTCTTTTTGCTCACCGATCCGGTCACCTTGCCGCCGGCCGCCTCGATCCTTCGTTTTGCCTCGTCGCGCGTCAGCGTCGGCAGTGCTCCTGTGAGTACAAAGGTCAAACCGGCAAGTTGTGTGGTGCGTTGTCTCTTCTCCGCCGTCATGTCGACGCCTGAGCCGCGCAGAGCCTCGACCAGCGCGCGATTGGCCGGTTGCGCAAAAAACTCCCGCATCGCCTGGGCGATGCGCGGACCGACCTCATCGACGCGCTCCAGTTCCTCGGCGCTGGCCGCCATCAACGCATCGATCGAACCGTATTCCTCGGCCAGCAGTTCGGCCGTCCGCTCGCCGACAAAACGAATGCCCAGGCCCATCAGTACGCGCGCCAACCCGGCCTGCTTCGAGCCTTCGATCTCGGCCAGCAGCGCCTGCGCCGACTTTTCTGCAAAGCGGTCAAGGTCGGTCAGTTGCTCCGCGGTCAGAGCGTAAAGATCGGCCACGCTGCGCACCAGGCCGCGATCGAGCAATTGCTGCACCACCGCCTCGCCCAGCCCTTCGACGTTCATCACCTCGCGCCGGCTGAAGTGGAGAAGGCTCTCGCGCAGTTTGGCCGGGCAATCCGCATTCACGCACCGCCAATCGACTTCGCCCGCGGCGCGAACCACGGGACTGTTGCACTCCGGACATTCCGATGGAAAAGAGAACGCAACTTCTCCGCGCGGATGCTCGGCATCTTCCACCACTTCGACAACCTTTGGAATCACGTCGCCGCCGCGCTCGATCCTGACCCAGTCTCCAATCCGCAAACCAAGGCCAAGAATGAAATCGGCGTTGTGGAGCGTGGCGCGGCTGACGGTGGTGCCGCCGATGAAGACCGGAGCCAGTTCGGCCACCGGCGTCAGCTTGCCGGTGCGGCCTACCTGCACGGTGATGCCTTCAACGCGCGTGACTCCGGAGCGGGCCGTGAACTTGTAGGCGATGGCCCAGCGCGGGGCGCGGCCGGTGTAGCCCAACCGCTGCTGTGTAGCCTGCGCATCTACCTTGAGCACCACGCCGTCAATCTCGTAGCCCAACTGGTCGCGTTCCGCCTCGGCCTGATCGATGAACTGGATCATCTCCTCAACGGTTGCCACGCGGCGGCGATGGGGATTGACGCGAAAACCAAGCGTGGCGAGCGTTTCGAGCGTCGTCGTCTGGCCGGCCGCGGAATACTCCCCATCGACGAGCAGAAAATAGGCGAAGAAGACCAGACGGCGGCTGGCGACAATCGATGGCTCCAGCGTGCGCAGGGTTCCGGCGGCGGCGTTGCGCGGATTGACGAAGGCCGGCAGTCCCGCCTGTTCCCGTTCCTCGTTGACGCGCTGAAAGGCCGCTTCAGGCATCACGACCTCGCCGCGCACTTCAAACGCCTTTCCTTGCAGAGCGCCGGCCTTCTGGAGATGGTTTGCGGCAATACCGAGCGGCACGCTGTGAATGGTGCGAAGGTTCGAGGTGACATCTTCGCCCGTCTGGCCGTCGCCACGTGTGAGGCCCTTCGCCAGCCGCGCGACGCCGTCGGCGGCCGGTTCGTAGCGCAGCGCGACGCTCAGGCCGTCGAGTTTGAGTTCGGCTGCGTACTCGATCGGAAAGCCCGCGGCCAACTCGCGCACACGCCGGTCCCAGGCAGCCAGATCCTCAACCGAGTAGGCATTGTCGAGCGAAAGCATGGGCCGCGAGTGCTGTGCCTTCTGGAAGCCCTCGGCCGGCTTGCCGCCAACCCGCTGCGTGGGCGAATCCGCGGTAATTTGCTCAGGATGCTCGGCCTCCAGCCGCTTCAACTCGTTCATCAGCGCGTCATAGCCGCCGTCGCTGATCTCCGGCGCATCGAGAACGTAGTAAAGATGCTCGTGATGGCGCAACTGCTGACGCAATTCTTCGATGCGCCGCGCAAGATCCGGAGCGTTCATAGCGAAATTATAGTCAGTTGAGCCACTTGCAAAATTCAATCGACGGCCGTAAAACCTGAAAGGGCACGACTTGAGTCGTGCCGCAAGACGCCTGGAATGAATGGGGCTTTCGCCCCTGAGGGACGTCCTTTTCCTGCTGACGCTCTCTAACTGAA
>JAJYFB010000072.1:8587-13651 GCA_021785495.1 Acidobacteriota bacterium
TGAATTTTGCCAGTGGCTCTATTGCAGGACACAATGGCAATCGAGAAACTGCTGCGTGGTTCCAAAAGGCGTCTCGTGCAAGTGCCGGGAAGAAGAGATCAGTCGAAAGTTCGCACCGAACTCTGCATGGAGCGACTGCTCGTCGTACCGAACCGCATCGAGCCCGCTGCAACGAGTCGGTCCCTCAGGACCGAAAGCACTGACGATTATGTGGCCGCCATGCCTTAGCGAGCGAACCACCTGGCGAATGTACGCCCTCCGGTCGGCTGCGGCAGTCAGGAAATGAAAAACCGCGCGATCATGCCACACATCGTAGGCCGAGGGTTCCAGTTCAGCTTGCGTGATGTCGGCGACGAGCCAGCGAACGCGCTCCGCCGCATTGCCCAACCGGTTCTTGCTGGCGGCGATGGCCGCCTGTGAAATATCGAGAACCGTTAGCTCGGAGTAACCCCGAGCGATCAGGTCATCCACCAGAGTGCACTCGCCGGCGCCGACATCAATGATGGAGCCGGAGACTCCGACCCCGGCCTGCTCGATCAGGTCGAGGGATGTTTCAAGGTGCGGTCGGTACCAGCTCACCTGATTCGGCGCCTTTTCCGTGTACACCTTGTCCCAGTGAGTTTGCGTGTCCATCTCCCTCGATTCTATCTGTTGGGTCATTTTCATTCAAAATGGATACATGGCATCACAAATTCCACAAACTTGTGTATTATGTGATTAACGATCAGGCAGAAGCCAGGCTCTGCCGCGAATTTTGCTCCAAAGCGAGGGAAAGATGATCCGTAAAGCCCGTCTGTACACTCCCGGCCCGACGCCGCTGCTTCCGGCAGCCCAGTTCGCCATGGCCGCCGCCGACATTCACCACCGCACGCCTGAGTTTCGCGCCATTTTTCAGAAGGTTCTGGCGCAGCTCAAGGTCTTTATCGGCACGAAGAACGATGTGCTGCTGCTGTCGAGTTCGGGGACGGGCGCGATGGAGGCCTCGCTGGCGAACCTGACCTCGCCGGGCGACAAGGTGCTGGTGCTGACGGCCGGAAAGTTCGGCGAGCGCTGGACGGGTCTCGCGAAGGCGTTCAACCTGGAGCCGGAGGTGCTCTCGTTTCCCTACGGCGAGACCTTTGACCTGGCCCAGGTGAAGGCCGCGCTCAAGCCGGAGCACAAGGCGATCCTGTTGCAGGCCACCGAGACCTCGACGGCCGTGCGTCACGACGTCGAGGCGATCGCCAAGCTGCGCGACGAGGTGGCGCCGAAGACGCTGCTCGTGGTGGACGGCATCACCGGCCTCGGCACCACGCACTTCGACGTGGACGGCTGGGGCATCGACGTGATCATCGGCGGCTCGCAGAAGGCGGTGATGATTCCGCCGGGTCTGGCCTACCTGAGCGTGAGCGAGCGGGCGTGGGCGGCGATGGAGACGGCAAAGAATCCGCGCTACTACTTCGACCTGCGCAAGGAGCGCAAGAGCGCAGCCAAGGGCGAGACCGCCTATACGCCGGCTGTGGCGCTGATCGCTGGCCTGGGCGCGGCGCTGGACTACATCGCCGGCCAGGCGGGCGGCGATCTTGAAAGGGGACGCATCGCGCTCATTGATAACGCGCAGGTCAACGCCGAGGCGACGCGCGCCGGTCTGGTCGCGCTGGGCTTTGCGCTCTTTGCGCCCACCGCTCCGGCGGCGGCCGTAACGGCGGTGAAGGTTCCCGAGGGGATGGATTCGGGCGATGTGGTCAAGGCGCTCAAAACCCGCTTCTCGATCGTTCCGGCCAACGGCCAGGGCGAGATGAAGGGCAAGATCTTCCGCCTGGCGCATCTTGGCTTCTTCGATTATCTCGACACCATCGCTTTACTGGGCGCCATGGAGCACGTCGCCAAGGAGACGCTCGGCCTGCCCGTGCAGTGGGGCCAGGCCGTGGCCGCGGCGCAGGAAGTGTTTGCAAAAACAGCTTCCCGCGTCTAGTTTCGAGCTGCCAGCCCGGTCCTGTGGCCGGTTCAATTTTGAATGTTTATGGCGCGCAGCGGTACATGCCGAAGTCTGTCGAACGAGGAGCAGGTTGTACGGACTGCACCGCTGCGTGAGCCTTGCGCTAGAGGCTGAAGGCTAGAAGCCAGGAGCTGTTTTTCCATGCCCGAACTCACATTCGCCGAGAAGCTGCTGATCGCGCGCAAGCATCTCGATCTCTTTCAATATCAAATGGCCGAACGGTTGGGCGTGCATCCCAACTCGCTCACCAAGTATGAGCGCGGCGAAGGCCGGCCGCACGCCGCGGTGGCGCGCATCTTCGATCTGCTCTGCGAGCAGGAGGGGATTCGCTTCGACGACTACGAGAAAGCGTCCGCCGGAGCGGGCGAGAAAAGGAACAGGGGAGCAGCCATGAAGATCGTTCTAGCGGAAAAGGTTTCTCCGGCGACGCTGGCCGTATTTGCCGACGAGCCGGGCTGGGAAGTGAAGACGCACGACCAGTTGCCTGACGGGCTGCCAGCCGCCCTTGCCGACGCCGATGCGCTCGTGGTGCGCAGCGCCGTCAAGGTGACCGACGAGCTGATGGCGCAGGCGCCCAAGCTGCGTGTGATCGGACGTGCCGGCGTGGGCGTGGACAATATCGACGCCGAGGCCGCCACGCGGCGCGGCATCGTGGTGATGAACACGCCGGGCGCCAACGCCGTGGCCGTGGCCGAGCTGGTGCTCTGTCAGATGATCGCCCTGGCCCGCAAGGTGGCCGTGGCCAACGCCACCATGCACGCCGGCAAGTGGGAGAAGAAGAGCCTGCAAGGGACGGAGCTGCGCGGCAAGACCCTGGGCATTCTGGGCCTGGGCCGCGTCGGCATCGAGGTGGCGCGGCGGGCGCGCGCCTTCGGCATGGAAGTCCTCGGCACGGATCCGTTTGTCTCGGCGGCCGTGGCGCGCGAAAACGGCGTCGCGGTGGTGGCCATGGAGGAACTCTTCGCGAAGGCCGATTATCTCACTCTCCACGTCGGCCTTACGCCGCAAACCCAGGGCGTGATCAACGCCAAGACGCTGGCCACGATGAAGAAAGGCGTGCGCATCGTCAACTGCGCCCGCGGCGAGCTGGTGGTCGAGGCCGATCTGGCCGCGGCTCTGGCCAGCGGCCAGGTGGCTGGCGCGGCCCTCGATGTCTTCAACGTGGAGCCGCCCAAGGATTCGCCCTTCTTCGGCCTCGACAACGTGCTGCTCTCGCCGCACATCGGCGGCTCGACGGCCGAGGCGCAGGAGGCCGTGGGCGTACAGATCGCCCGTCAGGTGCGCGAGTACCTCAAGCTCGGCGTGGTGCAGAACGCCATCAACCTGCCCTCGCTCAGCCACGAGGAGTACCTCCGGCTGGCGCCGTACATCGAACTGGCCGGGCGGCTGGGCGCTTTTCTGGCGCAGGCCGGCAAGGGCGGCATCGAGTCCATCGGGCTGATCTACGGCGGCGAGCTGGCTGAGGTCAAGACAGAACTGGTGCGCAATGCGGCCATCGCCGGGCTGCTGGCCGGCTTCGAGCACGTCAACCGCATCAACGCCTCGGCCGTCGCCCAGGAGCGCGGCATCCGCATTCACGAAGAAAAGGAAGAGAGCCATCGCGGCGGCACGGCCTCGGTGCTCACCATCGTGCTGCACACGGCGCAGGGCGAAAGCCGCGCCAGCGCCACGGTGATTCACGGCCAACTGCCGCGGCTGCTGGCCTTCGACGGCATCGATGTCGAAGCGCCGCTGGACGGCACGCTGGTCGTCTGCCGCAACCTCGACGTGCCCGGCGTCATCGGCCGCATCGGCACTATCCTCGGCGAGCAGGGCGTGAATATCGCCAACTTTGCCCTGGGACGTGAACGATCGGGCTCGAAGCCGGTGAAAGCGCTGGCCGTGGTGCAGGTGGACGAGCCGGTTTCCGAGCCAGCCCTCGCAGCCCTGAAGGTGATCGACGCGCTGCTCGATGCGCGGCTGGTCAAGCTCAACCACGGAAATTCCTGAGAGGACTGGGTTCTCCGCGACGGTGGCCCCCCGGAGGCACTCTCGGCACAGTCCGCCGGGAGTGTGCCCTTCAGAGGCCGGCCCATGGGCCGGCCAACCGTCTGCACTGTCTCTGGACCGCAATCTGGCGGTGAATCTTCCTCTGGATTCCGGATGAACGGGATTCCGTGCGATTTTTTTGACGGGGATCGCTGGGCCGCCAAAAGGCTTTGACGCTGTTCACGCGCGGAGCCGCTCAGGCGAAGAGATCCTTCATCTTTTCGAGGAGCCCGCGCGAGGCGGGCTTGTTCTCCACGGTCAGAGTCTCGGCCAGCTTCGTGATCAGCTCGCGCTGCGAGCGGTTGAGCTTGCGCGGAATCTCGACCATCACTTTGACGATCAGGTCGCCCGCGCCGCGCTCGCTCAGGTAGGGCATGCCGCGGCCTTTCACGCGCAGTTCCTTGCCGCTCTGCGTGCCCTCGGGAATCTTGACGCTCACCGGGCCGTCCAGGCCGGGAATCTCGATCTCGGCGCCCAGGGCCGCCTGCGGAAAGCCGATCGGCAGGGCGCAGTAGAGGTCGGCGCCGTGGCGTTCGAAGTGGTCGTGCGGACGAATGGAAAGCACGATGTAGAGATCGCCCCTGGGGCCGCCGCGACGGCCGGCGTCGCCCTCGCCCTGGTAGCGAATGCGCGTGCCCTCGTCGACGCCCTTCGGCGCCTTCACGTTCAATTTGACCTCGGAGGTCGCGCGTCCTTCGCCGCGGCAGGCCGGGCAGGGATCGGCGATGGTCGAGCCCGCGCCGCCGCAGGCCGGACAGGTGCGCGCGATCGAGAAAAATCCCTGCTGGAAGCGGACCTGGCCGTGGCCTTTGCACTGGCCGCAAACGCTCGGGCCGCGGCCCGAGGCGCTGCCTGAGCCCTTGCACGCGCCGCAGTTCTCCAGGCGGCGGATTCTGACCTCGGTCTCCTTGCCGAAGAAAGCATCCTCGAAGTTGATCGCCAGATCGAAGCGCAGATCGTCGCCGCGCTGCTGCCGCTCGCCGCGCGCGCCGCTGCGCGACGATCCGCCCATCGAGAACATCTCGCCAAAGATATCGCCAAAGATGTCGCCCAGGTCC
>JAJYFB010000004.1 GCA_021785495.1 Acidobacteriota bacterium
AAGACCCGCTCTCGGAACTGGTCAAGGTCGATCCCAAGTCGATCGGCGTCGGCCAGTACCAGCACGATGTCGATCAACGCCAGCTTGCCGGCTCGCTCGAAAAAGTGGTCGAGAGCTGTGTCAATCGCGTCGGCGTGGACCTGAACACCTCCTCGTGGACGCTCTTGCGCTACGTGGCCGGAATCACCGAGCGCACGGCGATGAATATCGTCACCTATCGCAATGAACATGGCGGTTTCCGCACGCGCGCGCAGGTGCTCGACGTGCCCGGCGTGGGGCCGAAGACCTTCGAGCAGGCGGCAGGATTTCTGCGCATCCGCAACGGCGAGAACCCGCTCGACGCGACGGCCGTGCATCCGGAGTCCTACCCGGTGGTCGAGCAGATTGCAAAGATGCTCGATGCGAAGCTGGGCGAGCTGATCCTCAAGCCGGAGCTGCTCGAAAAGATCGACCGCAGCCGCCTCACGGCCGGAGCCTATACGCTCGAAGATATTCTGGCCGAGCTGCGCAAGCCGGGCCGCGACCCGCGCGACAAATTCGTCGCGCCGCAATTCCGCGAAGAGGTGCGCGAGATTGGCGACGTTGCGGTGGGCATGATCCTCGAAGGCGTGGTGACGAACGTGACCAAGTTCGGCGCCTTTGTGGACATCGGCGTTCATCAGGACGGACTGGTGCATCTCAGCGAACTGTCGAACAAGTTCATCAAGGAGTCGGCTGAGGCGGTGAAGACCGGACAGATCGTGAAGGTGAAGGTGCTCAGCGTGGACGCGAAGGCCATGCGCATCGGCCTTTCGATCAAGGCGCTGCTGGCTCCCGCCGGACGGCCCCAGCCGAAGAAGCAAGCATCTGCGCCGCCGGCGAGCTTCGAGCAAAAGCTGGCCGCGCTTTCGGCCAAGTGGGGCGGGCGCGCGTAAAGATTGAGGAAGAACAAACCAGCGCTGTGCGGGATGGCGCTCTTCTGGAGCCCCGCACCCCATCTTCGCCGCATGTTCCAATCGTTGTCTTGCGGCGTGCGCCATGCGGCCAGACCGGGGGCCAGTGTCATGCGCCTTTGCGGGCCAGCACTTCCACGGGCAGCACGGCGTTCATCGAACCCGAACGGAAGCCCTTGCAGTCGAGCGTCACATACTTGAAGCCGGCCTCGTTGAGAGCCGCCGCGATGGCGTCCATCGTCTCCAGCGAGAGCGCCCGCGGAAGTTCGTCGCGCGCAATCTCCACGCGGGCCAGCTCTCCGTGGTGCCGCACGCGCAACTGGCGAAAGCCCAGTCGCCGCATGGCTTCTTCGCCGCGTTCCACCTGTTCGAGCACCTCGCGCGTCACCGTCCGGCCATACTCGACGCGCGAGGAAAGACACGGTGCGGCCGGCCGGTCCCAGAGTGGATAGCCCGCCGCGCAGGCCAACCTGCGCACCTCCAGCTTTGTCATCCCGGCCTCGGCCAGCGGGGCCAGCACGGCGTGTTCCTCGGCCGCGCGCTGGCCGGGGCGGTAATCCCGCCTGTCGTCGGCGTTCATGCCGTAGGCGATGGATGAAAAGCCCCGGCTTGCGGCCAGTTTCTCCATCACTTGAAAAAGCTCGTCTTTGCAGTGGAAGCAGCGATTGGCGTCGTTCCGCGCGTACTCCGGCCGGTCCAGTTCGTCGGTCGCAACCACTTCCAGCGGCATGGCCAGCGACTGGGCGAAGGCGCGCGCCTGTTCAAGGTCGCGCCGGGCAAGCGATGGAGAATCGGCCAGCACGGCCAGCATGCGCTCGCCGAGCAGGCGATGCGCCGTGGCGGCCAAAAAAGCCGAGTCCACGCCGCCCGAGTAGGCCACCATCACCGAGCCCAGCCCGTTGAGCCGCTCTTCAAGCGCACGCAGTTTGGCTGTGGCGTTTTCTGCCGCTTCATGCGCTCGTATTTCAGTTTCCGCGCTCGCCGTCATGGCTTCGATTATACCGTCGGGAAACTTTCCTCGCGTGTTTGCACACTTCCGGCGGAATGCGCTATTGCCGGGGACGATGAAGCGCTCAGTGGGGCCGGATCGCTAGGGATGACCATTGCCGCTGAACGATCCGCCGAAGGACCCTCCGCTGCGCGCGCCTCCGCCCCAGGCACCGTGACTTCCTCCGCTGAACCCGCCGCTGCCGCTACCGCTCGATCGTGTCGCACCGCCCCCGAAAGAGCGGTTGGCGCCAGAGGAATTCGTACTGCGGGACATGGAATAAGAGGGCTGAAAGCCCCGGCTGGCCGACATGGATGGGCGCGTGGAATAGCCTGGTCTCGAGATGGAGTAAACGGGCCGGGCTGTGGTCTCCAGAGGGCGCGAGGCGGAATAGAAGGTGGGACGCACCGGGCTGGGCCAGGCGGAAGGTCGATTCCCGGCGCCTTCGGCCGCGCTGCGATGACCAGCCGTGGCGAAGGTCTCCTGTGTATCCACGGCGCGCGTGGGCAAGGGCTGGATCGGATGCACCCGGCTGCCAGCAATCGTCACCGGGGTTGCCTTGTCGCGTGCCGGCAGGCTGGACTGGGCGAGCACCGTGTGTCGATCGACGTGAATCACCGGGATCGGCCGGTACGGACTCGGTCCGCCCGGATTCACGATGGGTCTGCGCGGCGGAAAGGGCCGCGTAACCGGCTGGTAGCCAAAGGGGGCGGAGCCGACATTCGGACCGCCGTACTGACCCGATTGCCACCATGGCGCATAGCCGCCGGCTCCCGGCGTCCATCCCCAGCCGAAGCCGCCGTAAAAGTTCCAGGTTCCGCACTGGAAGGGCAGGTAGCCCCACGGGTAGCCCGAGGCCCACACGTAGCCGTAGCCCGGCGTCCACGTCCAGTTGCCGTTGCCGTAGGGATCGAAATTCGGATTCGAGGCTTCGTAGGGCGACCAGACGTAGCCCTGGCTGGGTACGTCGTACCAATTGCCGTTGGCATCCAGATCGTCCCAGGCCGCATTCTGCGTCTCGTTCAGGCCGGAGGGCGCAGCCGTCTGCGCGGCCGCCTCGGCCGTCAACTCTTCGTCGCGATCGGAGTTCCATGCGTCCCAGGAGTCGGGCTCGATCGACTCGGCCAGATCGTAATCGCTCGCGTCGATCGCGTTGAGCACGATGCTTTCGCCACCGTGGAGATTGGCTTCGGTATGGAGAGGCGTCGAATCGTCGCCGATGACGAGGTGGACATTGCCGGAGAAGACAGCCACGGCCCCCGGCGGCGCGTCCATGTCGACGCGCAGGACGGTGAAACCGCTGGGCGTGGCTGCGGTTGAGCCAAAGCTTACGCCGAAGCGTCCGCCCTGGCCGCCGCCCTGAAATTCAAAGTAGGCCAGGCCGGAATCGACGACGAGTTTGGTCGCGGCCGAACTGCCGGAGCCGCGCAATTCGTACAGGGTGAGCGCGCTGTCGGGAGCCAGGCGGGCCACGCTGCCGTCCTCGAACTGAATCTCGGCCTTGCCGTCGTCGGCCGTGGTCAGTTGCTCGCCTTCAAAGAGAGGCGTGTTCACCACGGCCTGTTCGGCCAGCACCTGATCGCCCTGCGCCACGCTTACCGAACCATCCACGTAGCTCAGGCGCACGGCTCTCGCCGTCTGCCCCTGGCCGCCGGCGTACTCCTGCGCGCGCGCCGCAATTCCAAAGGCAAAAGCGCCCAGGGTCAGCGCCGCCAGCCCCATCGATCCTTTGCACCGCCCCGTGAATCGCATTGCGCCCGCCTTTCCGTGCCCTGGGGCGAACTCTTTCGCCGCACATCGGCCTCTCAACATAGCTTGGACACAGTTTTTCATGAAAGAGTCGCTCGCAGGCAAAGAATTCTCTTTGTTTCCGCCTGTCCTCGCGCCAGGGCGTGCTTGTTCTTCACTCCAGCCTTTATCGCGCATCCCGCTGTGCGGCCAGCGTCTCGGCCGTGTGAATGTGGCAGATGGCGGCGGCCAAGGCATCGGCGGCGTCGGCCGGGCGAGGCAACTCGTCCAGCTTCAGCAGTCGCGCCACCATGAACTGCACCTGGTCCTTTTTGGCCAGCCCATAGCCTACGACGCTCGACTTGATTTTGAGGGGCGCGTACTCGGCCACCGGAATGCCCATTTGCGCCGCCGCCAGCAGCGCCACGCCGCGTACCTGCCCCAGTTTGATGGCCGATTTGGCGTTGACCGAGTAAAAAACCTCTTCGATGGCCACCGTCTCCGGACGCCAGCGATCGAGTTCGGCCATCAGCTCGCGAAAGACCTGTTCCAGCCGATCGGGAAGCGGCCGCGTTTTGGCCAGATGGATTGCTCCCATCGCGATGCACCGAAGCTGAGGCAGATTCGCGCCGTCCACGCTCTCCACCACCCCGAATCCCGTTACTTCGGTTCCGCAATCGATGCCAAAGACCCTCATCCGCTCCAAGTGTACCGCAGATAAGACAAGCAAGAACACGCCCAACTGGCGAGCTTTTTATCGCAACAAAAAAGTATCGCAACAAAAACGGAACGGGGCAGGGAAGCGGTTACGGTTGCGGTTCATTCACAAGAATTTCATGGAACGGCAATCCGATGCGAATCCGGTTTTCGGTACGGTGGAGGAAGTAGCGTGCGAGCGAGGTTGAAGAAAACGATGGAAACAGCCTGGAAAACCATCCAGCGTAACGCCATCGACGGGCTGCGGCGGGGCGTCTCGCCGCGGCGGCTGGCGTTGACGCTGGCGCTGGGATTCGCCGTCGGCTGCATTCCGCTGCTCGGCATTCCCACGGTGATCTGCGCCCTGCTGGCCTTGGTCTTTCGCCTCAGCCATCCCGCGATTCAGGCGGCGAACTTTGCGGCCATGCCGTTGCAGGTCGTGCTGCTGGTTCCCCTGGCGCGGTTGGGCCGTTGGCTCGTGCCGATGCACAGGGCGGCCGGACGGGAGACGGGCGATCTTCTGCATCGATCCGCGCTTCACCTTGCCGCGTGGATGGGTGGCCTGGCCGGTCAGGCGCTGCTGGCCTGGCTGCTGATGGCCGTTCCGGCCGTGATTTTGCTGACTCTTGCGCTGACGCGGTTCTTCGAGCAGGTTCCAGCGCCGGAGGGCGCGGAAAAATAGAGCCGCAACGATTCCGCAGCGGCCGCGCCTGAGCGGCTCCGCAATTGCGGCGGCGGGCCGTTTACTTGCCTGCGAAGCGATCGGGAACCGGCTGCGCGCTCTCGATCCAGGCCGTATCGATCATGTCGCGCAACATGCTGGCGGCGTCGGCCAGACGCGCGGCCGCAAAGGCGCGCGACTCGGGCGTGCCGGCGCCCTCGAACCCATCTTCCTTCTCCAACTGGTAGACCTTCTCGACAAAGGTTGCCGAGTGGCGCAGATAGGCGACGTAGGCGTCGAAGAGATCGCCGCGGATGCGTCGCACGGGCGTCATTCTGGCCTGCACGTCGGCGGCGTGAATGTTGGCGGCCACAAATGGCGTCTCGAAGCGGTAGTGAATCTGGTGATCGGTCGTATAGCCGTGCGGATTCGGTCCCACCCATCCGTTGTAATTGATCGTGGTGTGCAGCGGCTGCGCGCCGTCGCCCACATAATGACCGAGCCATCCGGCGTAAAAAACGATGGCGGCCTCGACCGGCCGGGTATCTTCCCGAGCCGCAGCCAGCGTGCGGTACTGGCGCATGGCGGCCTTCAGCCGCTGCCAGACTTCATCGGTCGCCCAGGGCTGCAAGCCGATGCGCTCGGGCCGCTCGTGGGCGGCGAAGACCTTGGCTTCGAAATCGAGGCGGTTGCGCGGCAGGGGTCCGAGCGCGTCGGCCAGTTCCAGATCGATGAAGTGCTCCGGGGCCTGGGCGGCATTCAGCTCCGGCTCGGCCGGAGAACGCCAGCGATCCGGCTCAGGGCCGAGGTACTCGATTTCGTCGATCGCCGCCGGGGAGCGCAGGAAAGCTGGAATGTCAGCCGGCAGATTCTCGATGGCCAGTCGATTCACAAGGCGATGGCCCACATCGCCCCAGGCGTGCGCGAACGGTGCAGAGAGAACGAAGCAAAGCAGCCCGGCGGCGGGCAGAAGCAAACGAGGAACCGCGGCGATCGAGAGACGGGGCTTCATGCGGTCAGTATACGGGCAGGCGGAAGGCTCGATCGCACGAAGACCGGCTTGTCGCGCAATGTTGAAAGGGCGCCGGCCGGAAAAGACGTGCTTGCCGTCCTCCATCGATGACCTTCGATCGCGCAGGACGCCGATTTGTGTGGAGGGCGGGAAAGTAAACGCTTATACTACCTGCACATCGCGCCGCAGCATTCGGATGGATGCAAATTCGATCCGGCTGCGGCCCCTGGGGCGGATTTCTTTCTTTCTCACGCAATGGCGCAGAAGGATGGCTGGGAGAGATTGTTGCCGGTTTGCATGGGGCGGATCGGCCGGCCAATCGACCGGAAGACGCAGGAACGCATGATCGATCTGCATCTGAATTCGGAGAGAAGCCACGAGGTGGACGATCGCGATCGCGCCAGGGCGGAGCGCCGAGGGATTGCGCGTCCCTGGACGATCCTGATGCTCTTTCTTTTGGCGCTCGCCGTGGGATCGGGTTTGGCCTGGTTGCTTTCCATTTATCGTTGGCCGTTGCTGCCGGTGCTGGCGGCGGCGCTTGGAACGCTCGGATTGGCGTATCTTGTCGGCCGCATGATGGAGAGCGCGCGCGAAGGCGACGGCAAGGGGGCGCGCCATCTGCTTGACACCGCCGGTTTTGCCGTGATGGTCCTGAATTTCGAGGGCGAACTGACCTATCTGAACCGGGCCGCCGGGCGATTGCTGGGTCAGGCTGCGGACCGAAAAAAGAAGTGGGATTGGGATGATGTGCTGGCGCCGGGCGAAAGCGACCGGCTGCTGGAGCGGATGCAGAGGCTTTGTTGTGTCTACCGGGCTCCGGAACATGCGTCTGTGAGCCGGATCGCCGGCTACGTGGATTGTCTGCGCATCCTGCCGCCTGGGGCAATGCCTGTCTTTCTTGTGCAGCTTCGTCAGCAGGATGGCGGCCATGTCTCGGCGACAGCGCATTTTTCGGCGCTCTGGGACGCCAAGGACCGTGTGACCGGATTGGCCATCGTGATTCTGGGCCAAGGCGCCATGCCGCAGCACGAGCAGGCCGAACAGGAACTGAAGCAGGCCCGCAGCGAGCGCGAACAGGTCCAGAGCGAACTCGATCAGGTCAAAGCCGAACGCGAGCAGTTGCGCCTCGATCGTGAACAGGCGCGTCAGGAGACGGAACAGACCCAGCGCGAGCGGGAGCTCACGCGCAGCGAACGGGAAAAAGCCCAGCGCGAGTCGCAGGAGCGGTATCGCGACCTGTTTGAAGGCACCAGCGAAATGCTGGCGACCTTGAGCCCCGAAGGGCAGTTTCTTTACGCCAATCCAGCCTGGCAGCATTACTTTGCGCTGGACCGGGCGTCGATGCTGGCCATGCCTTCCTTCGAGGATGTCTTTTCGACCAGCACGCGGTCCGATCTGGCCGCGCTTTTTCGGCGTGCGCTGGAGGGCGAACCGGTGGAGCGCGCCCCCTTTCGTCATCACACCGCGGACGGACGTCTGCTGGACCTGGAGATGACCCTGAGCCGCCGCCAGAAGGCGGGCAATCCCCTGGCGGTGCGTTGCCTGCTGCGCGACGTGACCGAGCAGAAACAGCGCGAGAACCGGCTGGCCCTCCAACTGGCGGTCAGCCAGATTGTGGGCGAAAACGCGCCGAGCGAACAGGCGGGAGCGCGGATTCTGGAGACCCTTTGCGATTTGCAGGGGTGGGACCTGGGGCTGGAGTGGCTGGTCGATGCCGGCCAGTCGCAACTGGAGTGCGTTGCGGCCTGGGGCGTGGCCGGTCAGCACATCGAGAATTTTCTCCGGCGCAGCCAGAGCCATGCGCTGAAACGAGGCGACGAACTGCCCGAACGTGCGGCGCGTGAAGGCCATCCGGTCTGGTGCGCTGACTTGAGCGCCGAGCAGGCAAGTCCGCGCACGACGGACGCTTTGCGGCACGGCATGGTCTCCGGCTGGGCGGTGCCCGTGCGCGCCGGCGAGCGCGTGCTTGCGGTTCTGGAGTTCTACTCCCGGTTCCGGCTGAGCGAGGCCCGCGAGGCGATCGCCGGAGTGGAGATTGCCGCAGCCTCGCTCGGACAGCTTCTGGCGCGCACCCAGGAACGGGGCCGTGCCGACGACCTCCGCCGCCAGCAGGAGATCCTGCTCGACGCCGTCTCCGACGGTATCTGCGGACTGGATCGCGAGGCCAGAGTGCGCTTCGCCAATCCGGCGGCTTCGCGGTTGCTCGGCGCCAAACCCGAAGCGCTGACCGGACGGCTGCTGCACGATCTGTTGCATGGCTCGGCGCGGGCCGATCGCCGCTGCGGTGCGGAGTGTTTTGTGCGCAAGGCCGTGGCGCAGCCGGTATCGAGCGCCGGCGAGGAAAATTTCTTTCGCGCCGACGGCTCTTCCTTCCCGGCCGAGTACGTCTTGACGCCCATTCATGGCAACGGCAGCCTCACCGGCTGGGTGCTGAGTTTTCGCGACATCACACAGCGCTACGCTCTGGACCGCATGAAAGATGAGTTCATCTCCACGGTCAGCCACGAGTTGCGCACGCCGCTGACCTCGATTCGCGGCGCCCTGGGGCTGCTGAACTCAGGCATGCTCGGTCAATCGAGTGAAAAGGCTTCCACTCTGCTGCGCATTGCGCTGACCAACTCCGAGCGGTTGATCCGGCTCATCAACGATATTCTCGACCTGGAGCGCATTCAGAGCGGACGCGAGCCTCTGGCCTTCCGCCTCGTGCAGTTGGCCGAGATCGTCCGTCAGGCGATCGAGGGTCTCCAGCCCATGGCCGATGCCGCCGGCGTCAAGCTGATGCACGACGCCACGCGCGTCGAGGTGATGGCCGATCCCGATCGTCTCTTGCAGGTGGTCACCAATCTTTTGGCCAACTCGGTCAAGTTTTCGCCGCCGAATTCGCCGGTCAACGTGATGGTCCGGCCGGGCGCCAGCGGAGTGATCCTTTCGGTCATCGATCGGGGACGCGGCATTCCCGCCGACAAACTGGAGACCATCTTCGGCCGCTTTCAACAGGTGGATGCCTCCGATTCCCGCCAGAAGGGCGGAACCGGGCTGGGACTGGCCATCTGCCGAACGATTGTCCTGCAGCACTCCGGGCGCATTTGGGCCGAGCGGAACCGGGGACGCGGCTCGACCTTCCGCATCTTTTTGCCGTATCGCCCGGATCCAACCGCGGAGCAGGGAATGACGCCGCTCATGGAAAGCGCGCAGGGAACGGTGGTGCTGGCTGGCGCCAATGCCGAATCCCGCCTGCGGATTGCCGGAGTTTTGGCGCGTCATGGTTTTTCCGTTGTACAGACGGGCACGGTCGAGCAGACGCTGATTGCCGCTCGCCGGGGCGCGCACGCCATTTTGCTTGATACCGCGCTGGACGGTCTGAACGGATGGTCGATTCTGCCCTTGCTGCGGCGCACAGAGTCCACTGCGAAAATTCCCGTGGCGCTGCTCGGTGTGGAAGACACAAAGAATCCGCCGTCTCCGCCGGAAAACGCCGAAGCGGTGGTTTCCGAGCCCGCCGAAGGGACGGCGCTGCTGGCCGAGATGGCGCATGTGCTGGCCGGACCGGAGGAGGCCATGCGGATTTTGATTGTGGACGATGATCGCGACCTGGCGCGAATCATCGGCGAGATGATCGCCCGCGCAGGGATCTCCGTCGCCATCACCCACTCGCTCGACGGAACCGTGGAAGCCTGCTCCGCCTTCCAGCCGCACCTGATCGTGCTCGATATTGCCCTGGCGGACGGCGACGGCTTCAATGTGGTGGATTGGCTGCGTCAGCAGGAAGCCCTGGCGCGGATGCCTCTGGTGATCTACTCCGGGCGCGAACTTTCGGCCATCGAAAGACGCTATCTGTCCCTCGGCCCCACGCATTTTCTTGCCCATGCACGCGTGCAGCCGCAGCAATTGGAGGCGCTGGTGCTCACCATGCTGCGCATGGCCCGGCCAGCCGGACAGCCGGCGGAGGAATCCTCCGCCGTCGCGAATCCAGAAGTAATCTGAAGTTTTTTCGACGTCATCGACAACCGGGCGCATCCGGCCGACAATAAAGGAGGGGGGAGCCCGGCGTCTTGGCCCGCAGAGTCCTGATTATCGACGACGAAGACGACATTCGCGAGGTTGCCGCGTTGAGCCTGGAAAGCGTGGCGGGCTGGGAGGTGATACGCGCCCGTTCCGGCGGGGAGGGGCTGGCGCGTGCGGCCGAGTCGCAGCCCGACGCCATTTTGCTCGACGTGATGATGCCTGGAATGGATGGGCCGACCACCTTTCGCGAATTGCGCAGAAATGTGGCCACGAGCCAGATTCCCGTGCTCTTGCTGACGGCCAAGGTGCAGAGCACCGATCAAAAGCGGTTTGCCGGTCTCGGCGTGCATGCGGTGCTCTTCAAGCCCTTCGACCCGCTGACGCTCTCCGCGCAGATCGCCTCCGCGCTGGGCTGGAGCTGACGACTGGTCGCAATGGAAGGATTCGAACAGTCCGGCCCATCTGGCGGTGCGCCTCTCGCGCAGGCGCTCGACGGCCTCTGGCGGCGATTTCTGCCGGAGATCATTGCGCGGGTTGCGCTCCTTGAGTCGGCCGTCGCCGCACTGGGCGAAGACGGCCTGCGGGAAGAGCAGCGCACGGAGGCGCTGGCGGCAGCGCACAAGCTGGCTGGCGTGCTTGGCTCCTTCGGCCTGGCGCGCGGCACCCATTTGGCGCGCGAACTGGAGTTGATCTTGACCGAACAGGCCGCGCCCGGAGACACGGCGATTTCCTCTGCGGCGACGCTCGCCTCGGCAGTCGCTGCCGCAACTGAACTGCGTGCCGTGGTGGAAAGTCGCATCGCTTCGGCCCCTGGCAGCATCGAAAAGTAGTTTGCGCAGAGCAGAAGCCCGTCTGCGTGACAATCGACCGACCAGAACCCATCGCCGAGCCGGATTTTCGGCCCGTACGGTGGCATTTCCAGTTCCCATCCATCGACAACGCACAGTAGGATGAACGCATGGCGCTGCACGGCGCGCCGGGAGGAGACCGAGAATGAGCGAAGAAACCATGAACCATGGAAGACGCGAATTTCTGAAGGCCGGCGGCGTGATGACGGCGGCCTTGCTGACGCCCGCCGCGGTCCGGGCCGATGCGACGCACACCATGCCCGCGCTGCCGGAGAATCCGCGCACACAGCTTGCGATGCCGACGCGCAACCTGGGCAAAACCGGCTACAAGGTCGGAATTTTCTCGCTCGGCGGGCAGGCCGCGATCGAAAAACCGAATAACTTCGACGTGGCGGTGCCGATCATCGAGCGGGCCCTCGACCTGGGCGTCAATTATGTCGATACCTCCTCGATCTACGGCGGGCCGGAGCGTTGGAGCGAGCAGTACGTTGGCCGCGTGATGGCGCATCGGCGCAACGAGGCATTTCTGGCGACAAAAACACGGGAGCGGACGCGCGAAGGTTCGCTGCGCATGATCGAAAAATCGCTGCAACTGTTGCAAACCGACCATGTGGACCTCTGGCAGTTGCACGACGTAGGCACGATGCACGACATCGATCAGATTTTCTCCAAAGGCGGCGCGATGGAAGCGCTGCTGGAGATGAAAGAGCAGAAGGTCGTTCGCTTTCTCGGCATCACCGGCCACTACCGCCCGGACGCATTGATGGAAGGACTGAATCGCTATCCCTTCGACACCATCCTGATGGCGATGAACGCCGCCGATCCACATCACTACAGCTTCAACGAAAAGCTGCTGCCCATGGCCGTCGAGCGGCAGATGGGCATCATCGGCATGAAGATTCCGGCGCGAGGACGGCTTTTGAAGACCTGGACACCGCCGCCGGTCGAAGCGCAGAAACATACGTGGGAGGGCATGAGCGTGCAGGCCACGCGGCCCGGCGCGCTCAGCATCCGCGAGGCGATGTATTACACGCTCTCGCGGCCCGTCAGCACGGTGATTATCGGCTGCGACTCGATTGCGCAGTTGGAAGAAAACGTGCAACTGGCCCGCGACTTTACCCCGCTCAACGACGCGCAGATGGCTGAATTGGTGGCTCAGGCCGATCCGGTTTCGACGCAGTCTCTCTTTTTCCGTTTCTACGACCGGTCGTAGGCGGAACTTTTTTCTATGGCTTGTACGGCCTCCTGCTTTCCGGGCGCTGCTGCGCGGAAACAGCAGGAGGCCGTTCATCGTTGAGCGCCAACGTGCGATCTCCAGAGCCGCTGTGCTGCCGGATGTAGGCGGCGGCATTGAATTTTTTGGCGAAGGACGCGCCGCTCATCGGGCGGATGAGGCCGAAGACCGGCCGGTTGAACCAGGGGCGGTCGTGACGGCCCACGATCGACCAGGCGATGCCGGCGTAGCCATTGGGGTCGCGGCCGTCGAGCTGATAGCGATCGTTGAGAAACACCGCCCAGTCGAAGGCCGTGGCCGGATCGGGCGACCATTCGAGAATTTTTTTCGCCCAGTACATGCGCAGAACATTGTGCATCCAGCCGGTTTCAACCATCTGGCGTTGCGCGGCGTTCCACAGTTCGTCGTGCGTCTCGGCGCGCTCCATTTGGGCGAGCGTGTAACGATAAGGGCGCGGATCGGCCGTGTGCTCAATCAGGGTTTTACGCGCCCACGGCGCGGCCGAATCCCAACTGTCGTAATTCGGCTCGTGGCGCACGAAAAGAACCGAAAGTTCGCGCCAGCCGATGGTCTGCTCCAGAAATCTTTCCTTGGCTGCGGCGGAAACCCTGCCTGACTGAACGGCTTTCTCGACCGCCAGGGCGATGGTGAGCGGGCCGATGTTGCCAAAGTGCAGATACGGCGAAAGACGGCTGGTGCCGGCTTGCTCAGGGTGATTGCGATTGACCTCGTAGTCCGCAAGGTCGCGATCAACGAAGGCGCGCAGACGCTGCAAGGCCGCGTGCGTGCCGCCCGTAAAGGCGTCGACGGGCCGGATGGTGCGATCGAGCGCATGAAACCCGGCGGTAATTTCCTTGTTGAGCGGGTAGCTTGCAAGGGGTTTTGCCGGCCGCCATGCGTGAAGAGGCGCGACGGCTGGCGGCGCCGCGAGAAAGCGCGGCAACTCCGCGCGCAGCTTCGGACGAAAATGGTGCAGAAGCGCGAAGCTGCGGTTGAAGAGGCGCGAGGGCACGACCACGTCGGCATCGACGGTCCAGAAGGGAATCGTCAGCCGGCGGGCCAGCACACGACGCCACCGCTCCGGCTCGCGGCAGGGATTCTCGTCGCCGATCAGCAACGCGGAGCGCGTCTCTTCAAGAAAGGCGGCCAGCGTCTCCGGCGCGCGGCGGACGACAAAGCCAAGGCCGCGTTCGGCCGCATCCTCGGCGGCCGCGCGCAATCCCTGTTGCAAAAAATGGTAATGACGCAGATTGGCATTCGGGTCATTCGGCGCCACGCCGAAATAGATCACGATTGGCAGTTCCAGCAGATTGGCCGCCGTGATGGCCACATCGAGCGCAGGGTTGTCGAGCACGCGTATCGCCCGCTGCATCCAGTAGACGACAGCTTGACCATCTTTGCGCGGAGCTCCGCCGCGACGCACGAGAACACGCGGCTGGTCACAGAGCGCGTCGAGTTCGGCAGAGATCGTCCCGCGATGCGGCGCGGCAGTCATCGGCAATCAGCCTCCATTTTTTATTCTCCGCCAAGAGGGTGCGCCGCGAACGTTTGCACGGCGAAAACTCGCCGAGGGGTCTTCTTGGATCGATTTGTATGCGTATGTGCGCGTCCGTGCGCGCCCAATCCGTGATTTTTTCGCAATGCAGGAGGCCAGCGAGCGCATCAAGGCCGTTACATTGCAGATTCCCTCCGGTCGCCGCAGCCTCTTCAACGGCTTAGAGTGAAAGTATGTGCTGTCTGTTTTTCCGGCGGTTTGCCTTTCCACGCGCTCTCGTTTTGAGCACGGTTCTTCTTGGAATTTCCACGTTGGCGTGCGTGGACTGCGCGCACGCGATGGCCCGGCGTGACAACGCCGCGGTTCCATCTTCGCAGCCGTCTCCGGCCAGTGGTTCGGCAAAGAAAAAACATGCGGCAAAGCAAAAATCCGCGCATCGCGCCAGCCGGGCGGCGCGCGTTCATCGCATGCGGCGCGCGTTCGTCGCTTCCAGAGAACTGGAGCCAATGGCGCAGCAACTGGCCACGCTGCGCACGCCGGCAGCCTACGCGGCCGTGACAGCTTACGCCCACAATCACACGGGCCCGGCTGCGGCTGCGGCTTATCTTGCGCTAGGCCACGCCGATCTGCTCGACAAGCGTTACGCCGATGCGGAGACGGCCCTTGCGCGGGCGCGCAGCGCCGATGGAGAACTGGCCGACTACGCGGACTTTCTTGACGCTGTGGCCAGTCACAATGCGGGCGACGACGCGGCGGCCGAGCGCATTCTGCACGGATTTTCCGCGCGCTATCCAGACAGCATCTTCAACGCGCGCACGCCGGAGCTGGAAGCGGCTGTGCTGTTGGCGCTTGACGATCGCGCCGCCGCGCAGAAGGTACTCACCGCGGCGGCAGGAACGGCGGCCGCAAGCCGTCCCGGCTTTGAGCTGGCCGAGGCGCAGACGGAGTTGGCGCTTGGCGAGCAGCAAGCCGCGTCCAATGCTTTCAAACGGCTTCTGATGGACCATCCCTTGAGCGCCGAAGCAGAGACGGCGCGCGCGAAGTTGACCGCAATGGGCGCGGAATCGCTGCTGACCACGGACGACTTGCGCAATCTTGCCGAGGCGTACTATCGCGCGGGACGCTACGCCGAAGCCGCCGCGCAGTTCCGCACGCTGGAGCACGCTTCGGGATTCGACGAGCATACGCGGGAGGGATTGGCCGTTTCCGTGGCGGCCTGCGATCTCAAATTGAAGCGGCTGACCGAGGCCGAGGCTCGCGCTCTTGCCGACACGCCCGACGAGAATGGTGCGCACCGGCTGGAATTGCTGATGGAACTGGCGCGGAACCGCAACGACCCGGCCGGCGTTCAGCAGATTGTCGGCGAGATGGAGTCGCGCTTTCCGCAGAGCCCGTGGCTGGCTGTGGCGCTTTACTCGGCCGGCAATATGAATTTGCTGGCGCGCGATTTTCCCGCGGCGATTCGCGCTTACGGCGAATTGGCTGCGCGTTTTCCCACCGACAGGCGCGCCGCTGCGGCCCATTGGCGGTCAGGATGGCTCAGCTACCGGCTGGGAGCGTATGCGGCGGCCGCACATATCTTCGACGAGCAGATTCGGCTCTATCCCGCGGCCCCCGAAACGGTTTCCGCTCTCTACTGGCGGGCGCGCCTGTACGAATCGTTCGACCACAACGCCGTGCTCGCCGCGGGAAATTATCGTACGATCCTCCGCGACTACAGCCACTTTTTTTATGCGCAATGGGCACGGCGGCGGCTGGCGGCGCTTTCCATCCCCGCCGCGGAAAAGACATTGCCCGCGCCGCTGCCGCGCCGTGTGTTGCCCGATCCACAGCCGATCGATCTCTTCTCCGGGGATCGTCCGCATCTGGCCAAGGCGCTGCTGGTGGCCAATGCCGGCCTGAACGAGTACATCGCCGAGGAGATTCATGCCGATCCTGAATTTGCTTCCATGGGTGCGCTGGCCGAGGCGCAGATCTACGCCTCCTGCGGCGAAACCTTTCGCGCCGTGCGCGCGGCCAAGCGAGGATTGCCCGGCGCCGCCTCCGCGCCCATCGCATCGATTCCTCTCGTCGACTGGCGGCTTCTCTTTCCCGAGCCCTGGTGGAAGACGATTGAGGACGAGTCGGCGAAGAACGGTCTCGATCCGTACCTCGTGGCCTCGCTGATCCGGCAGGAGTCGGAGTTCAACCCTTCCGCAATTTCTCGCGCCAACGCCTACGGCCTGATGCAACTGCTCCCGTCGGTAGGCCGTGGAATGGCGCGCGAAGAGGGGATTGCGCACTGGAGCGCCTACCAACTGCTTGATCCCGACCTCAACATCCGGCTGGGCACGCGCTATCTGCGGCGGATGCTCGACCGCTTCGGCGGCGTCGATGCCTACGCGCTGGCCGCCTATAACGCTGGCGACAATCGCGTGACGGATTGGCAGGCCGCCGGTCCGCACTCCGGAATCGACGAGTTTGTGGAATCGATCCCCTTCAGCGAGACGCGCGGATACGTCGAAGCGATTTTGCGCAATGAGGAGATCTACCGGGAGATCGACGCGTTTGCCCGCGCGCAGGGCCAGGCCGCATCGCACCAGAGAGCAGACGGGGAATCCCGTTTGACACGTCCCGGCAAGGATGGGCATTGACATTTCCGCACCGGGTGGAGACACTGTCTGCAACCGGGGGCAAGCGCTCCGGTCCGTTTCTCGCAGCCTGTTTTTCCCGAACGCGAGAGCCCGGCGGAAACACGGTCGCGGCTCGGAACCATCCGCTTCGGTTGTACCCGGAGGGAACGATGGCAGCCGACTTGCAGTTTCTGGAAGAGTGGATCCCCGAACGCATGGACCCAGGAACGGTTTTTGTGCTGGAGAATCAGGCCAAGCTCGGCCAGGCGCAAAACCCTTACGTTGCCGTGATGTCGTGCCCGCGCTGCGGCACGCTGGGGCTGATTACCCAGCGGCAACTCTACGGCGGCGAAATCATGATCTGCGGAGGCGACGCCTGTTCGGCCGAGTACCGGCTCGACGGCGACGCCATCTGCTACCGGCCGGCGCAGTGAAGGCAGTTGTCAGTGATCAGTTGTCAGTTGTCAGTGATCAGTGATCAGTGATCATTTGAGCGTTTCTGCGCACGAAGCAAGAACAAGGAGAACGTTGCCGTTCGCCCGCAAGCGATCTCCCGGACCAGTATCGCCGGCCAACCAGGGACAACTGATAACTGACAACTGACAACTGATAGCTGACAAGCTACTTCTGCAGCTTGTAGTCCGCGCTGGTGGTTTTGGCCCCTGTCTGCGCGGCAGTGGGCAGTTGTGTGCGGTCCCAGCCTCCGCCGAGCGCTTCCACCAGTTGCACGGCGGAGACCATCTCGTTGACTTCGAGCGTATTCAGCGCCTCCTGGCTGCTGAGCAGCGTCGTTTGCGCGACGACGACATCGAGGTATGGATCGACGCCCGTGTCGTAACGCATGAGTTCGAGATCCAGTGCAGTTTGCGCATCTTTAACCGCCTGTTGCTGGCGGAGAATCTGCTGCGAGTCGTTGCGCGTGGCCACCAGTGCGTCTTCCACCTGCTGGAAGGCGGTGAGCGTGGCTTGCCGGTAGCTGGCCAGATCGGCGTTGTAGATGGCGACGTATTGATGAAGCTGAGCGCGATAGAGGCCGCCGTCGAAGATGACCTGCGAAGCCGAGGGCCCGATCGACCAGATGCGGCTGGGCCAGTCGAAGAGGTGCTTGAAGAGCGCGGATTCGAGGCCCCCCGAAGCGGAGATGGTGACCTGCGGGAAGAATGCGCCGTAGCCGATGCCGATTTCAGCGTTGGCCTCGGCCAGCGTGCGCTCGGCGGCGGCGATGTCCGGACGCCGCTCGACCAGTTGCGAGGGCACGCCGGTGGGAATCGCCGGCGCGGCGTAGAGGATGGGCCGGACGGGCAGGGAAAAATCCGTGGGATTTTTGCCGAGCAGCGTGGCGATGGCGTGCTCGTACTGCGCGCGCAGCAAGCCCACGGCGGTGGCTGCGGCCTCGGCCGATTCGAGCGTGGTTTTGGCCTCGGCGACGGAAAGCGAATCGCCCACCCCGGTTTCGTACTGCGCCTGATTGTAGTCGAGCGTCTTTTGGTCGGCGGCCACCGTCTCGTCGAGAATCTTTTGCAGCAT
The DNA here is from genome assembly GCA_021785495.1 of Acidobacteriota bacterium. Lineage (GTDB taxonomy): Bacteria > Acidobacteriota > Terriglobia > Terriglobales > Acidobacteriaceae > Telmatobacter. The sequence goes on from JAJYFB010000004.1 coordinate 17,739, forward strand.
GTCCTGGCCGCGAATCTCAAAGTAATACTCGGCCAGGCTGGCCTGCTCGGTCAGCTTTTCGCCTTCAAGTTGGGCGGCGCTGGCCTGCGCGGCGTACTGTTCGGCGTGAACTTCGTTGCGAATCTTTCCCCAGAGGTCAGGCGTCCAGGAGGCGTCAATCGGGGCGTTCCACAGAGAGTACGTGTTGCCGGTGGTTGCGCTGGAGGAGACACTTTGATTGGCCGAGGTTCTCGCCCGGTTCCACGCAGGGTTGGCCGTCAGCGTCGGCCAGTACTGCGAGCGGGCCTCGGCGATCATGGCGCGGGCAGCCATGTAATTCTGAAAATATTCTTTCAGCGTTTCATTGTTGATGTTCAACTGCTCTTCGAGGGCGTTGAGTTCCGGCTCGTGGAAGACCTCCCACCAGTTGCCGCGCAGCATGGCATCCTGCGGGCTGGCGACCTTCCAGCCGTCGGCGTCATGAAAGTTGACGGTCGACTCCTTGTAGTTGGGCGCGTGGACGGCGGGCGGCGCGGGCGGCTGATAGCGCGGACCGATGCGGCAACCGGAGACGAGTGCCAGCAGACCAGGCGCTACGGCAGCGAGGACAAACGTGGATCGAAATTTCAACTCAGGCATGACAAACGTCCCTTTTCATGACAAAGCTCCCTCCGCAGTGGGCGGCAGCGTGTCGCGGGTGCGGCCCAGAGCGCGCAGGCGCATCTTGTCCATCAGCAGGTAGACCACCGGGGTGGTATAGAGCGTGAGCATCTGGCTCAGGACCAGGCCGCCGACGATGGTGATGCCCAGCGGCTTGCGCAGCTCCGAACCGGTTCCCGATCCGAAGGCCAGCGGCAGAGCCCCGCAGATGGCCGCCATGGTCGTCATCATGATCGGGCGGAAACGCAGCAGGCAGGCGCTGAAGATGGCGTCGCGCGTCGATTTGCCTTCGTTCCGTTCGGCCTGCAGGGCGAAATCGATCATCATGATGGCGTTCTTCTTTACAATGCCGATCAACAAAATGATGCCGATGATCGAGATGAAGTTCAGATCGATGTGAAAGAGCATCAGCGCCAGCATGGCGCCGACGCTGGCCGAAGGCAGCGTGGAGATGATTGTCAGCGGATGCACCAGGCTCTCGTAAAGAATGCCAAGCACGATGAAGACGGAGAGCAGGGCGGCGGCGGCCAGGATCAACTCCGAGTACTTTGACTGCTGATAGGCCTGGGCGATTCCCGCAAAGAATCCGCGCACCGATGAAGGCATTCCCAGCCGCCGCTCCATGGCGCCGACTTCGCGCGTGGCGTCGCTGAGCGAGGCGCCGTTGCGCAGGTTGAAGGAGACGGTCACCGAGGGAAACAGGCCGGTGTGATTGACTTGCAACGGCGTGGTGTTGGCGCTGGCCCTGACCACCGCGCCGAGCGGCGAAATGGCGTTGAGTCCGGCCGCGCCAGAGCCTTTTCCGGGCGCGAAGTAAATGTTGTCCAGACCAGAGGGATCCTGCCAGTAGGGCGGAGCCGCTTCCATGACGACGTAATATTGATTGAGCTGCGTGTAAATGACGGAGACCTCCGACTGGCCGAAGGCTCCGTAGAGCGCGCCGTCGAGCGATTGCGCGGTCATGCCCAGCCGCGCCGCGGTTACGCGGTCGTAAGCGAGCAGATCATCGAGGCCGCCATTCTGCTGATCGGAGTTCACGTCCGTCAGGTCAGGCAGTTTCTCCATGTTTTCCAGCAGGATCGGTCCCCACTTGGCCAGGTCCGCAATGTTGTCCGACTGAATCGTGTATTGATACAGAGCGTTCGACTGCCGGCCGCCAATGCGCAGATCCTGCGCGGGCTGCAAAAACGCCGAGGCCACTGGCAAGGCATTCATCTTCGGGCGCAGCCGGGCGATCACTTTCATGGCCGGCGTTTGGCGCATGTCGCACCGCGGGCTCTCCTTGCAGCCGGAGCCAAACGGCTTCAGCGCGATATACATGAAACCGCCGTTGCCGCCGCCGGTGTAAGCCATGACGTGCGCCACGGCGGGATCCTTTTTGATCACGTTCACCAGCGAGACGATCGACTGGCGCATGAACGGGAAGGATGCGTCCTGCGGTCCCTGCACGCCGCCCACAATCGCGCCGGTGTCCTGCTGCGGAAAGATGCCCGTGGGAATGCGCGCGATCACCAGAACGTTCAGGGCGATCGTGAGCAGCAGCACCACCAGCGTCAAACCCGGATTTTCAAGCACCCAGCCAAGCGAGTGCCGATAAAGCGAGACCATCCCCTCGAAGGCGTGCTCGCTGGCGCGGTAAAACCAGTTGTGCCGCTCGCCGGGCCGATGCGCCTTGAGAACATGGGCGCACATGCAGGGCGTCGCGGTCAGCGAAACGATCATGGAAATCACGATGGCCGTCGAAAGCGTGACGGCGAACTCGCGAAAGAGGCGGCCGATGATGCCGCCCATCATCAAAATCGGGATGAAGACGGCGATCAGCGAGACGCTGATGGAAAAAACCGTGAAACCGATCTCGCGCGCTCCGCGCATGGCCGCGGCAAAGGGCTCCATGCCGGCCTCGATATGCCGCGTGATGTTTTCCATGACGACGATGGCGTCGTCCACGACAAAGCCGGTGGAGATGGTCAGCGCCATCAGCGATAGATTGTCGATCGAGTAGCCGAACAGGTACATCGCGGCGAAGGTGCCGATAAGCGAGACTGGAACCGCGACGCTCGGAATCAGCGTGGCGCGCGCACTGCGCAGAAACAGAAAGACGACCAGAATCACCAGGCAGACGGAACCGAGCAGCGTCCACTCGACGGTGTTCACCGAGGCGCGGATGGTCGTGGTGCGGTCAATGTCCACGGTCATCTTCGTGCCGGCGGGCAGCACGGCCTTGAGAAACGGCAGTTGCGCCTTGATGCGATCGACCGTGTCGATGATGTTTGCGCCCGGCTGGCGAAAGATGATCAGCACTACGGCGCGGGTTCCGTCGGCGAAGCCGGCCGTGCGCAGGTTCTGCGTTGAATCCACCACGTCGGCCACATCCGAAAGCTTGACGGCCTGGCCGTTGTGATAGCCGACGATCAGCGGACGGTACTCGGCCGCCGTGGAGATCTGATCGTTGGTGACGATGTCCTCGGTGACGCCGTGATCGGAGAGCTGTCCGCGCGGCTCGTGCGCATTTTCAAGGCTGAGCACCGACTGCACGCTGCCCAGGGTGAGGCCGTAGCTTTCGAGCTTGGTGGGATCGATTTCGACGCGCACCGAAGGCGTGGCGCCGCCGCCCACCACCACCTGGCCGACGCCCTCGATCTGCGAGAGCTTCTGTTCGAGAACCGTCGAGGCCAGATCGTAGAGCTTCGTGACCGGGTACTGCTTCGAGGTCAGGCTGATGACCATGATCGGCGCATCGGCCGGATTGATCTTGCGATAAAAGGGGTTTTGCGGAAGATTGGTGGGCAGGTAGGTGCGTGCGGCGTTGATGGCGGCCTGTACGTCGCGAGCCGCACCGTCAATGTTCCGGCTCAGGTCGAACTGGAGGGTGATGTTCGTCGAGCCGAGCTGGCTCGACGAGGTCATTTCGGTGATGCCGGCGATGTGGCTGAATTGCCGTTCAAGCGGCGTGGCCACGGAGGCCGCCATGATTTGGGCGCTTGCGCCCGGCAGGCCGGCGTTGACGTTGATGGTGGGAAAATCCACCTGCGGCAGCGGAGCGACTGGCAGCACGGTAAAGGCGATCGCGCCGGCGATGGCGATGGCCACGGTCAGCAGCGTCGTGCCTACCGGCCGCCGGATGAAGGGAGCCGAGAGGTTCATGCCTGCTCCGCGTCCGGCGGCAGCGGATCGTTCATCGGCCCCCGCGAAAGGCTGCGGCCCGCCAGACGCCGGCCGAGCCGGTCGAAAAAGATGTAGATGACCGGTGTGGTGTAGAGCGTGAGCACCTGGCTGAGCAGCAGGCCTCCAACCATGGCGATGCCCAGCGGACGGCGCAGCTCGGAGCCGAGCCCTGCGCCGGCCGCCAGCGGAATGCCGCCGAGCAGGGCGGCCATGGTGGTCATCAGAATCGGCCGGAAGCGCAGCAGACTCGCCTGATAAATGGCCTCCGTCGCATCGAGCCCCTGTTTGCGCTCGGCTTCGAGCGCGAAATCGACAATCATGATGCCGTTCTTCTTGACGATGCCGATCAGCAGGATGATGCCGATAATGCCCACGACGCTCAGATCCTGATGGAAGAGCATGAGCGCCAGTAGCGCGCCCACGCCGGCCGAAGGCAGCGTGGAGAGAATCGTGACCGGGTGAATGAAGCTCTCGTAGAGCACGCCGAGCACGATGTAGACCGTGACCAGCGCGGCCAGAATCAGCAGCGCCTCGTTCGAGAGTGAATTGTGAAAGGAGGCCGCGGTGCCCTGAAAGTCCGCTTGCAGGCTGGCGGGGAAGCGAAGGTTCTTCGCGGTCGTTTCGATCTCGTCGATCGCCGTGCCCAGCGCGGCGCGCGGCGCCAGATTGAAGGAAACGGTCACCGAAGGGAACTGGCCCTGATGATTGATCGAAAGCGCTTCAGTAGCCGTGCGCCTCTGCGTAAAGGCGCTGAGCGGAATGGCGCTTGCGCCCGTTGCGGAACTGACGGCGTTGGTCGTTCCCGCAGAGACCGTGCCGGCCAGCACGGCGGCCGGAGGCGCGAGCACCTGCGAAGAGGGCGTGTAGCGCACCGAGGTCGAAAGCGCGTTCGAGCCCGCCGAAGCCGAGGCCGACGATGCGTAGGAGGTGGCCGCGCCGGCGCCGCTGGCGCCCGAGGAGGCGTTCGACTGAATATAGAGATCGCCGAGATTGGCCGGGTTCTGCTGCCAGGCGGGATCGGTCTCAAGAACGACGTGATACTGATTGGACTGCGTGTAGAGCGTGCTGATCTCGCGCTGCCCGTAGGCGTCGTAAAGCGTGTTGTCGATGGTGGTGGGCGCGATGCCCAGCCGCGAGGCCGTCACGCGGTCGATCTCCAGTTGCACGGAGCGCGCGCCGGTCTGCTGATCCGTGGCCACGTCTTCCAGCTCATGCAGTTTCTTCAGTTGTGCGACGAATTTGTCCGTCCACTCGTTCAGCTCGTTCGTGTCCGGGTCTTCAAGCGTGTATTGATACTGCGTCCGGCTTACGCGGTCGTCCACGGTGATGTCTTGCACCGGCTGCATGTAAAGATGAATGCCTTGCACCTGCGCGAGGCTGCGCTGTAGGCGGCGAATCACGTCGGAGGCGTTGATGCGCTGGTTCACGGGCTTGAGGTTGATCGAGATGCGGCCGCTGTTCAGGGTCGTGTTAATGCCATCGGCGCCGATAAACGACGAGAGGCTTTCGACGGCCGGGTCCTGCAAAATGAGGTTGGCCAGTTCGTTCTGTTTTTCGCGCATGGCCGCGAAGGAGACCGACTGCGCGGCCTGCGAGATGCCCTGAATCACGCCCGTATCCTGCACGGGAAAGAATCCCTTGGGAATCTCGATATAGAGAACCACGGTGAGGACGAGGGTCGCGGCGGCGACCAGCAGCGTCGCCGTCTGATAGCGCAGCACCCTGCGCAGCGTGCGCCCATAAAAAGCGATCAGTTGGTCGAAGACGCGCTCGGACCAGCGATAAAAGCGGCTCTGCTTCTGCTCGGGATCGTGACGAAGAATTCGCGAACACATCATCGGCGTGAGCGTGAGCGAGACGACGGCCGAGATGACGATGGTGACGGCCAGAGTCACGGCGAATTCGCGGAAGAGGCGGCCGACCACGTCGCCCATGAAGAGCAGCGGAATCAGCACCGCGATCAGCGAGACCGTCAGCGAGACGATGGTGAAGCCGATCTGCTCGGCGCCGGCCAGCGCGGCCTCGAGCGGGGCCATGCCCTCTTCGAGAAAGCGGCTGATGTTCTCGATCATCACGATGGCGTCGTCCACCACGAAGCCGGCGGCGATGATGAAGGCCATCAGCGAGAGATTGTCGAGCGAAAAGCCGAGCAGGTACATCGCCGCAAAGGTGCCGACCAGCGAAAGGGGCACGGCGACGAAGGGAATCATGGTGGCGCGCAGGCTGCGCAGGAAGAGAAAGATCACCATCATCACCAGACCGATCGAGAGCATCAACTCGAACTCGGCCTCATGCACCGAGGCTTGAATGCTGGTGGTCATGTCGGTGAGGGTCGTGACCTGGATCGAGGCCGGAAGCGTGGCCTCAAGCTGCGGCAGCACCTTGCGGATGGCGTTGACGACGGTGATGGTGTTGGCGCCCGGCTGGCGCTGAATGTTGAGAATGATGGCCGGCTTCAGCGTGGGGCCGGAGGGCGAGTTCGCCGTGCCCATCCAGGCGGCCTGCCTGGTGTTCTCGACGCCATTGAGAACATTGGCGACGTTTTTGACGAAGACCGGAGCGCCGTTCGAGTAGGCGATGACGACGTCTTTGTACTCGTCGGCCGTTGCGATCTGGTCGTTGGCGTCGATCTGGTAATCCTGACGCGGGCCGTCGAAGTTGCCCTTGGCCGAGTTGACGCTGGCCTCGGTCAAGGCCGTGCGCACGTCCTCCATGTTGAGGCCGTACGAAGAAAGCTGGACCGGGTTCACCTGAATGCGTACGGCCGGCTTCTGGCCGCCGCTGATGCTGACCAGGCCCACGCCAGCCATCTGCGAGAGTTTGGGCGCCAGCCGCGTATCGACCATGTCCTCGACCGTGGACAACGGCATGGCGTCCGAGCTGATGGCGAAGGTGAGAATCGGCGCATCGGCCGGATTGGTCTTGTTATAGACCGGTGGCACGGGCAGATCGGAGGGCAGGAAGGTCTGCCCCGCGTTGATGGCCGACTGCACCTCCTCCTCGGCCACGTCGAGACCGAGCGCAAGATCGAACTGCAGGACGATCACCGAGACGCCCCCGGCGCTGGTCGAGGTCATCTGGCTCAGGCCCTGCATTTCGCCGAACTGGCGTTCGAGCGGCGCCGTGATCGTGGTCGCGATCACGTCGGGGCTCGCGCCGGGATAAAAGGTGAGCACCTGGATCGTCGGGTAATCGACCTGCGGCAGCGCCGAAACCGGCAACTGCCTGTAGGCGACAAAACCCACCAGAAGAATGGCGAACATCAGCAGCGAGGTGGCTACCGGTCGCAAGATAAACGGGCGGGAGGGACTCATGGAGCGTCCTCGGCGGCGGCCTCGGGCGGCAGCGCCGCCGTGGAGCGCGTGACCGGCGCGCCATCGATCAGCTTCTGGAAGCTGCTATCGGCGACGGCGTCGCCAGCCGCGAGACCCGTCGTGATGACCGTCTGGCCCGCGTTCGAGACGCCCACTTTCACGGTCCGCATCACGGCCTTGGCCTGCGGCGTGCCGAGCCCCTGAAGAAAATAGACAAAACTGGCCGCGCCATTGTGCTGAATCGCCGAAGAGGGCAGCAGCACCTGCTGGTCGAGCGTCTTGACCAGCAGCCGCGCATTCACAAACTCGTTCGGGAACAGTTCGCCCCTGGCGTTGTCGAACTGAGCGCGCAGCTTGACGGTTCCGGTCGTCGTATCGATCTGGTTATCGACGGTCAACAGCCGCCCTTTGGCCAGCAGCTTTGTATTTGTGCGGTCGTAGGCCTCGACGGTGAGTATTTTGCCGGTGCGCATCGGGTCGAGAACCTGCGGCAGGCTATCTTCGGCCAGGGTAAAGATCACGGTGATGGGATTCACTTCGGTCACGACAACCAGCGCGGTGGTCGAGTTGGCCGTGATCAGATTGCCGGGATCGACCAGCCGCAGACCGACGCGGCCGCCGATCGGCGACGTAATGTGACAAAAACTCACCTGGACTTTGTCGTAGGCGACTGCGCCCTCGTCATTCTTGACCGTCCCCTGGTTCTGGAGAACAATCTTTTCCTGATCTTCGAGGGTCTGCCGGGGAATGGCGTTTTTGGCCCAGGCCGCCTGGTAGCGCTGAAGGTCCATCTTGGCTTCGGCGAGCAGGTTTTGATCGCGTTCGAGCGCGCCCTGCGCCTGGACAAGCTGCGCCTGGTAGGGGCGGTCATCAATATCGACCAGCGGATCGCCCTTGCGCACCATCTGCCCCTCGCGATAGTGTACGGCCGTAATCACGCCAGTGACCTCGGCCGTCATCGTGTCGGTATACACGGGCGTCACCGTGCCGATGGCGTCCAGATAGACGCCGATGCTGCCTTGGGTGGCCGTGGCCACGCGCACGGGAATCGGCCCAGCCATGGCGCCGCGGCGGTTCGCTCCGGCCCCGGCCGCAGCCGCGCCGCTCGGGCCGTGTTGCCGGTAGGCCCAGAAGAACAGCAGCCCGAAGAACAGCAGCACAATCGCCCAGATCCAGCGATGGCGGCGCTGATGGGCCCGTTCGGAGGGATCGAATCCCAAGGCGGAATGCGAAACAGGCAAATTTTGGTTCATTGGCTTCTTTTCTGTGTCTTGCTCAGTCTTGTCTGTGCCTTGCTCAGTCTTGGCAGAGGCCCGGTCCGGTCCGAAAAAATCATCTGCGCATTGTATTCTCTTCTGCGTTGTTTCATGAAAGGGAACATGCGTCCTGCTGACCTTCCGGCCGGATTGAGAAATACCATCGATTTACCCGCATTTTCTCACAGGCAATTGCGCACCGCGCGACTCGTCGCGCCTTTCCATCGCGCCATCCGCCCAAATGCGGAAAGCCGCTTCTCCCTGGCAGGCTGCGCGCAAAACCGGCCGATAAAGGCTGGCTGAAGCGCAACAACTCTTCGCGGAAACGGCCTTGAACAAGGGCGCTGATGGATAGACGAGGCTGGCTGGCAAATGGTTTCAGCCAGAGGAGATGAGATGCGCCGCGATGGTGCGCGGAGAGAAGATTGGTTCTGGATCGGTTTGCTCTGGCTCGGCAGGATGCAGCCAGGACGGTCAACGACAGTGCGCTCCATCCTTTCCACGTTTTTGCGGAAAGGATGGAGCGCACTGTGCAATCCATTTTTGCCGGATCAAGAAGAAGCCTTCGCCGTGATCCGCACCGGAGCGCTGCTCTCCGGCGAACAGCAGCAGGCTTTCCCGGGTTTGGTCGCGCGAAGGAAGGCACTCACGAATTTTCCCTGCACCTGCGGGGCAAGGGCGTCCACATCCACGCCCGAATCGGCGAGGAATTTGCGTGCGTCTTCCATCGCGTAGACGCGCACCGGCTCGATCGAAATATCCTCAAACCCTGCCTTCGCGAGCTTCGCGGCATACTCCGATTCTTCCATCGCTCCGGCGATGCAACCGGCCCAGAGGAGCATGTTTCTGCGCACCTCCTCGGGAACGCCGCCGCGCACCACCACGTCGGAGACGGCAAAGCGCCCGCCCGGTTTGAGCACGCGAAAGGCCTCGGCGAGTACGCGATCCTTGTCGGCCGAAAGATTGATGACGCAATTCGAGATCACCACGTCCACGGAGCCGTCGGGCAGGGGAATCCTTTCGATCTCGCCCTTCAGAAACTCGACGTTTTCGACCCCGGCCTGACGCTGATTTTCACGCGCAAGGGCCAGCATCTCGTCGGTCATGTCCAGGCCGTAGGCTTTGCCTGTGGGGCCGACACGGCGCGCCGAGAGCAGCACGTCGATGCCGCCGCCGGAGCCGAGATCGAGCACCGTTTCGCCCGCCCTCAGTTCGATCAGCGCCGTCGGATTGCCGCATCCGAGCGAGGCCAGAACGGCCTTTTCCGGCAGCGCACCCTTTTCGAGCGCACTGTAGAGGTCCGTCGTGATGGGATCGCAGGAGCGGCGTCCCTTGTTGCAGCAGCCTCCGGACGAACCAGACTCTTCCACGGAGCGGGCCGCGCTTCCGTACTTCTCCCGAACCTGTTCCCGAATCGTTTCCGAACTCTCCATCGTCGCGCCTCCTTGTATACGCTAAAGCGAATGTATTCTCGTGGCGCGGAACTGTCAAGACGCTGAGCGCGCGCATAAAATGAAAAGGTGGCGAGCGCGACTACAAAACAGTGCGATCCGGCCCGGCTTTTCGCCGCCCTGGCCGACCGCACGCGGCTGCGGCTGCTGAATCTGATGAACGGTCATGAGGTCTGCGTCTGCTACTTTGTCGAGATCCTTGGGCAAAGCCAGCCGAAGATCTCGCGCCACTTGGCTTATCTGCGCCGCGCGGGCATCGTGGCGGCGCGACGCGAGGGCCGCTGGATGCACTACCGGATCGCGCCGCCCGCGGATTCCTGTGCCGCGGAGATTCTGCGCGCGACTCTCGTCGCGCTGGGCCGCGACAAGGCCATGCAGCGCGATCTCGACCGCTTTCGCAAAGCCTGCTGCACGAACGCGCGTGTGCCTGCATTTGGCCGCGCGCCGTCCCCTGCCGCAACGGCGTCCTTCGCATCCATTCCCGCGGGATGAACTCACGCACCCGCTCGATCAGCTCGATGCGCACCATGACCGCAAATGCGCCTCGGCCTTGCGCGTAGCTCGAAAGTATGCAAACTCCGCCGCTTCCGGTCCGCAAAATCGCGGCCGAAAGCGAACGCGGGTCCGGTGCGCCGCGCGAACAAACTCCTGATGCAAGTTTCTGAATTACCATTGAATTCAATCTCTTACCAAGTCGGTATTTTCTTTCATCCCGGATCGCATTTTCCGGAATGCGATCACATCCCATCGGTCTGTGCGCCGATGCTCATTTTTGACACCGCACAGGAGGACAGTTGCGATGCTCCGATTGAACCGTAGGTACCGTTCCGGTTTCCGAATCCTGCTCTGCATGATTTTTGCCGTGGTTCTGCAGGCGGCCATGCAGGCACAGGAAAGTCCGGTGGCGCAAAGGCCAGACGCGCTCGCCGCGATCCTGGCCAAGAAGGGGATCTTGACGCCCGACGAAGCCAAACGCATTGAGCAGGCTGCGACGCCGGGCGAAGCCAACGCGGAGTTAACGCAAATTCTGCTCAAAAAAGGCGTTTTGACCGAGGCGGATCTGCAGCCAGCCGCCAGCGCGCAACCGGTCGCGACTCCGCAGGCGGCATCTGCGCCTCCGCCGGCCGCGCAAAAGCCGCATGAGCCGGCCGGCGCACCCTTCTTCCGCGCCCAGTCGCTGCCGAATCCCACCGAGCCGGGAGCGCCTTCCGTGGTGGAAAAGCCGCATTTGGGGCCGCTTCAGTCTCTGGCCCCGATTCGCGCGCTGCCCGTCGGCGGCGTGCCGCGCAACGCCACGACGCCAGCCTTTCTGGCCGAAGGCGTCGGCATGACTCCGTATGGATTTATCAAAGCCACCGCGATCGAAGACAGTTCGTCTCCCAACGGCGACGATTTCCCGCTGCCGGGCTTTCTGGCCGACACGGGCCCGGATGGCGCGCCGGAGTTCCACGTCAAGGCGCGCAGCACCCGCTTCGGAGCCAACTTCGTCTGGTACGACGCGAGCCCGAAGTGGAGCATCAACGGCAGGATCGAGATGGACTTCGAGGGCAACTTCAACCGTTCGGACAACCGGAATCTCTCCTCGGTCCGCTCCAGCAATCCCTCGGTGCGCCTGGCCTGGGCGCGGCTGGACTACACCGCGAACCCGAAGAATGTCTACTCGGCTCTCTTCGGGCAGGACTGGACGCCCTTTGCCTCGTCCACGCTGCCGAACATGCTCGAAACCACCGGTCTGGGCATCGGCTTTGGCACGCTCTATGAGCGCACGCCGCAGATGCGGATGGGCTATACGCACAAATTCACCAATTTCCAGCTCATGCCCGAGTTCGCCATCACGCTGCCGGCCAGCGGACTGCCCCCCTCGGCGGCCAACATCTCCGAGCAGTTGGGCTACGGCGAGCGGCAGGGGCCGGACTCGAACCGTCCGCAACTGGAAGGCCGTCTGGCCGGCCAGTTTCAGTTGGATCACGCGGCGGGCGTTCCTCCGGCGCAGTGGATCGTCAGCATGGAGCAGGGCAGCCGCACGGCGACTGTGCTGGCCTCGGCCATCCCCGCAGCGTATCAACAGACCTTCGCCACCGGCGTCACCGGAAGCAGCCATACGGCCGGATGGGACTTGGAGTGGCAACTGCCCACGCGCTACGTGACGCTGATCGGCAAATTCTACAGCGGCTCGGACCTGAGATTCTTCTTCGCCGGCCAGCTTTACAGCTTTTTCAACGACGCGGCCGGGCTGACGAACACGGTGGATGTGGCCAGCGAAGACGGCTCCTCGACGGTGGTCCTCGGCACGAACGCCAGCGGCCAGCAGGTCGTCGCTCCCGAGCGGCCGGTGCGCGCCGAAGGCGGATTCGCGCAGCTCGGCCTGCCGCTGTCGCGCATCTTTGGCGCCCGGCCCACGGGGCGCAACGCCGGCTGGTCTCTCTACGCGCTCTATGGCGTCGATCAGGCCAAAACCCGCGATCTCGATCACCTGGGACCGAGCGGCAACCGCCGTTACAGCACCATGGCGGTGGGCACGCTGAACTACAGCCTGAACCGCTGGGTCTCGTTCTCCTTTGAAGAGTCGATCTACACCACGCACGCGAACCCCGATGAGCCCCTGCCGCTTTTTCGCGGCGTGTCTTCGCGCGAATGGAACGACGTGCGCGAGGAGTTCGGCCCCATTTTCATCTTCTGATCCGGTTCTGATCTGGCCGCGCGCGAACGCTGCACACCCGTTCGCGCGCAGCGCTCCTGCAACCCGGCCGAATCGACGCAAATTGCGCGGTTCGCTGCCGCCCAAAATTGCGAAAGCTCGCCGCCAATCTTCCGGCGCTCCTCTTTTTCCAGTCCACAATCGCATTTTCCCGCCGGAAAGCGCAGAAAATCCTTCTCGCCCTGGGCGCATCCGGTTGGCGCGCCGTCTGCGCGGCGGCTCTGCGTATGCCGTAGAATGATCCGTGGAACCTCCATGACAAACGGCGCTCCAAGCAAAACAAACACGCGCAGCCGGCTGCGGATCGCGCTCGCCCTGATCGCGGTTCTGGTGCTGGCCCTGGTTGTGCCGCCGCTGATCGGCGTCAGCCGTTACAAAGGAAAGATCGCGGGCCTGATGGAGGAGTCGCTGGGCCGGCCTGTGCGTCTTTCTTCGGTCGAAGTGCGCCTGCTGCCCTGGCCCGGCTTTGTTCTGCACGACCTGACCGTAGCCGAAGACCCGGCTTACGGCGCGGAGCCGGTGCTCTACGCGAGCAAGGTCACGGCCTCGCTGCATCTGCTGGCTTTATGGCGCGGACGGCTTGAAATTGACAAGATCAGCGTGGACGACGCCACACTGAACGTGGTCCGCACTGCGCCCGGCCAATGGAATCTCGATCCGATCTTCCGCATCGCCGCCGCCCAGACCGGGGCAACCAGCAAAGCCGTCCCCATGGGGCTGGTTCCGCGCGCGGCGCGGCGGCTGCCCTCGCTTGTCGCCACGAACTCCCGGATCGACTTCAAAAATGGCGCGGAAAAACTGCCGTTCTCGCTGCTCAACGCCGATCTCTCCGTCTGGCAGTCCAGCCCCGGCGAATGGCGCATCCGCCTGCGCGGTCAGCCGGCGCGTACCGACGTCGATCTGCATCAGGAGGAGACCGGAGTGGTGCGCATGGAGGCCAGCGTTCACACCGCCGCCTCCCTGCAGCAGATGCCCCTGCGTCTCGATCTGAACTGGCGCAAGGCGCAACTGGGCGAACTGGCTCGCCTCGTGACCGGTTCCGATCCGGGCTGGCGCGGCGACCTGACCGGCGATCTGCACCTGGAGGGAACGGCCGACGCCGCGCGCGTCGCCCTGCGGCTGCGCGCCGCCGAAGTGCATCGCGCCGAGTTTGCTCCCGCCGCCCCGCTCGACTTCGACGCCAACTGCGGCTTTGACTATCGCTACAATCGCCGTAGCATCGAGAACCTCGCCTGCACCTCGCCCCTGGGCAACGGCCAACTGCGCCTGACCGGTGAAAAGCCCGGCCTCGATGCCCCGGCGCAGTTTACCGTCGAACTCAACCGCATTCCTGTCGCCGCGGGCCTCGACCTGCTGCGTACCCTGCGCAGCAGCATTGATCCCGGACTGGAGGCTGCGGGCTCCGTCAGCGGAAAGATTGCCTATGCCGCCAGCGAGGCCGCCATCCCGCCGCCAGTCGCCGGTGTGCGCTTGAGGCGCGGCCGCCCAGCCTCCGTCCATCCCTCCAGCCCGTTCAGCGGCTCGCTGACCGTGGACAACTTCGCTGTCAACGGCGGTGGACTCAGCCAGCCCGTGCAGGCTGCGAAGATTGTCCTTGCGCCCTCGACCGATCCGAAGCTCTCTACCGATGCGCTGACGGGAGCCGTGAACATTCCCGCCGGAGGCCAGACGCCGTTGGCCGTCACGCTGCGTTTCGCGCTTGCCGGTTACGCGGTGGGCGTGCGCGGCCAGGCATCGCTGGCGCGCGCGCGCGAACTGGCTCACGCGGCCGGCATTCCGCAGACACAAGCGCTTGCCGGCCTGGCCGGCGAGCCGCTCACTGTCGATCTGGTCGCGGCTGGGCCGTGGATGCCGCCCGAGGAAAACTTCTTTGCAGGCGCCTCCGGCGCAAAGACGGAGGACTCCGCATCCCAATCGCCGGCCTCGCTCGGCGACGCTCTTCCCGCAGCCGATACGCTGACAGGAACCGTTCTTCTGCGCAACGCCAACTGGCGCTCCGATTTTCTCGCCATGCCTGTTCAGATTGAGGAGGCGTCACTCCATTTCGACGGCCTCTGCCTGCGTTGGGATCCGGTCCTCTTCGCCTATGGGCCGGTCAAAGGAAGCGCCGCGTTGAACTTGCCGCTGAATTGCCCCGCACAAGCGCCCGCGCCGCAACCCTGCCTTACGCAATTTCAATTGCAATTTGGCCAGCTCGACGCCGCTTTGCTTCAATCCGCCTTGCTCGGCGCGCCCCAAAAGACCACACTGCTCTCCGGCCTCCTCGACCGCCTGCATCCCTCGTCCTCGCCATCGTGGCCCGCACTCGAAGGCACGGTCAAGGCGGATGCGCTGTTGCTCGGGCCGGTCACGCTGCGCGATCTCTCGACCGATCTGCGCGTGCAGCCCGCCGGCGCGCAAATTGACAGCCTTGTGGCCAGTCTCCTGGGCGGCAGCCTCCATGTGTCGGGCGCTATCGTCAAACCGGCGAATGATCGCGACAAGCCGGATTACGTTTTGAACGGCAGCTTCCAGCGGCTCAATGCGGCTTCGCTCGGAACCTTGCTAGGCCTGCGCTGGGCCGGCGCTCCTTTGAACGGCAGCGGCACGATCGAGCTTGCAGGCTATACCGCAGCCGATCTGGCCGCTTCGGCCAAAGGCGCGCTCCACTTCGCCTGTGGACGCGGAGCGATGGGAGCGCCGGCCTCCGCGAAGAGCGGACAAATTCCTGATCCGCTGGCGCGCTTCCAGGCCTGGACCGGCGACGCGGCGATCGCCAACGGCAAGCTCACGCTCGACCGGAGCGCGGTCTCCAGTGTTGTCTCGACCGGATCGCGCACGCAATCCGTCTCCGCGACGGTCGTCTTTGCCCATCCTCCGGTCGTCCGTTTTGCGCCCGGCGAACCCTCCGTCCCCAAGCCATCTCCCTCCCGCCCTCCGCGTTAAGCCTTCCGCGCCCATTGTTTTCGCATCGTTTGCAGAAAGGATGGAAGTGCGCGATGGAATCGTCTGCCAAGATTGCCGATGGACGCGAATCCATGCAGTTTCAGCTCATTCCAAACCGCCTCCGGCCCCCGTTCCCGTTTTCTCCCGCTTTGCCCGTTCGCGGCAAAACGCCGCGCTATCTTCGCAGCGCCCGCGGTGGTAGCATCGAAGTTGTCCAATGAAATCGAAAAAACTGCAAATTATTCCTCTTGGCGGCCTGGGCGAGTTCGGCATGAACTGCCTGGCGGTGCGCTGGGAGGACGACATTCTCGTCATCGACGCCGGACTGATGTTCCCCGAATCCGAGCTTTTGGGCGTCGACATCGTCGTTCCCGACATTACCTACCTGATTGAAAACAAAAAGCACGTGCGCGGCATCGTCCTCACGCACGGCCACGAGGACCACATCGGCGGCCTGCCGTGGATACTCAACGAGCTGAAGGTCCCCGTCTACGCCACAGAGTTCACGCTGGCCTATGTCGAGGACAAGCTCGACGAGCACAAGCTCCTCGACGAGATCGAGCTGATCGAGATCGCGCCCAAAGAGAAGGTCGTCATCGGCCCCTTCACCATCGAGCCGATTCGCGTCACCCACTCGCTGGCCGATTGCATCTCGTTGGCCATCGACACGCCGGTGGGCGTCCTCATCCACACGGGCGACTTCAAGATCGACCTCTCGCCGCTCGACGACCACGCCTTTGATCTGCACACCTTTGCCGAGTACGGCAAACGCGGCGTGCTCGCCCTTCTGCAGGACTCGACCAACGTCGAACGGCCCGGCTACACACCCAGCGAGCGCTCGGTGATTCCCCGCCTCGATGAGATTTTCACGCAAACTCGGAAGAAGCTCTTCTTCAGTTGCTTTTCCTCGTCGATCTATCGCATCCGCATCGCAATGGAGTTGGCGCGCAAGCACGGTCGCAAGGTAGCCCTCGTCGGCCGCTCCATGGCCGACAGCGCCGAGATCGCGCAGGATCTGGGCTACATCGACGTTCCGCCGGGGCTGATCGTCAATCCCGGCCAGATTCGCGACCTTCCGCCCGAACAGGCGATGATTCTCATCAGCGGCACGCAGGGCGAGCCGATGAGCGCCCTGAGCCGCGCCGCCGTGGACAATCACAAGCACGCGCGCATCGATCCCGGCGACACGGTCGTACTCAGCTCGCGCGTCATTCCCGGCAACGAAAAGGCCATCTTCCGCGTCATCGACCACCTGAACCGGCGCGACGCCAACGTGATCTACGACGACGGCCGGCATGGCCTCATCCACGTCAGCGGCCACGGCAGCCAGGAAGAGCTGCGGCTGTTGATCAACCTCGTCCGGCCCAAGTTTTTCATCCCCGTTCACGGCAACTATCGCTATCTGCGCCGTCATGCGCAGCTTGCAACGGAGACGGGCGCGATTGAACAGGCCATCGTCATCGAAGACGGCGACGTGCTTGAAATCGATCGCGACAACGCGCGCAAGCGGGATAAAGTCACGGCAGGGCGCATTCTCATCGACTCCGGCTCTTCGATCGATGTCGTCGAAGACCTTGTCATTCGCGATCGGCGCATCCTCTCCGAAGATGGCGTGGTGCTGGCCATTTTGGCCATCAACAAGCGCACGGGCAGGCTCGAACGCGAGCCTGAGGTGCTGATGCGCGGCTTCGGCGGCGCCGACATCACCGAGCAGGCGCGAGAAACCGTCCTAAAAACACTGGATGGGCTGAATTCCGAACAAAAATCCGACTACGGCCAAGTCAACGAGCGCGTCCGCGTCGATCTCAAACGCCTGATCCAGAAGACCACCGGTCGAAGGCCGATGATTCTGCCGGTGATTCTGGAGATTTGAAAAAACAGAGCGATCAGAGGGCAGGGGTCAGGTTTCAGGCTCCGGCTGCGAAAAGGGTCGTCGTCTGATCTTCGAAACCTGCCCTCTGCTCCCTGTTTCGCTCACGCCGCCGTCCGCTGCTGGTGCAGCGAACGCCTGCCGATGAAAAACTCGCCAAAGGCGATGCGGGCATTGCCTTCAAGATCAAGAAAACCGGCGTGGCTGGCCTTGCAAAGCGCCTGCGCCTCAGGCGAGAGATAGGGCGCGATGAGGACCGGAATCGCCTCTCCGGACAGACGAGCGGCGCAACTGCGCAGTTTTTTGAGCGAGGCGCGCACCTTGCCCGGGCTGGCGTCGAGATTGACCTCGCAGGCCAGGGTATGACTGTGGCCGTACACGTCAAGATAGGCTATGAGTTCGCCGCTCCGGCCGCGGGCCAGATGCGCCGGTTTCAACTCCCGGATCTTGACGGCTGAGGTTTGCTCAAGCAGCGCCTTCAATGCTTCGGCGGCATGAGCCTCAAGTTCAGCGGCGATCGGCTCGGATTTCATGAGAGCCTCCTTCTTTTTCGCGGGAACGCAGCAGGGCGGTTTGCGAAACTCAGCCTGCCGCTTCACGCGGAGCGGGCGCGACGATAAACGAGTTTGTTCCCGAGGGAATCAGCGCCAGCGGCGTGGGTGTGCGGCAACCGTGGCCTTTGCGGTCCTTCGACTCCAGCCAGAGGCTGAGCCGTGGATCGGAGATCTCCGGCTTGCCGTTCCAGAAGTGAGGCGGAAGCCCGCACTCGATGCGCAGATGATCGAGCTGCAACTCGATCTCCTTGGTTTCCCTGGAAAAATAGCGTTGCGCGTTGCTTTCGCCGACCAGAATGCCGGTGACCCGGCGGCCGGAACATTGCGATGTCACCACCATGGCTTCCTCCGTATCCACGCAGCGCCTGCGCTCGGAGCCGCAGCCGAGATGCCCGCTGCCTCGAGTCGGGTGCAGACGATTCTGAGTGCCTCAACCGGCGCAATCGGAACCGAAAGGGAAGGTACGTACTGCCGATTCAGTGCATCGGCGGTTCGGCGCTTCCCAAATCGCCTCCAGCTTGTCCTGAGAGGCGTTTTTGTGCGATCTGGCGCCGGCGCCCAAGGGAGCCGGCCGAGCAGCCGTGTAACCGTTAGACGGTCGAAACGGGAAAAAGCAGGAAGGCCAGTTTGAAATTTCGTCGCGCTCAACGGCCCGATCGTCCGTCTGCGTCTATTTCCACAACGTCTGTGGAAATCTTGGACCGAATTGGATTCCTTGTCAACCGGTTTTGGTGAATCTTGCAAAAAGTTCTGTGAAAAATCTCAAAAAAAACGGCTTCGGCTGCGCGCCTCCGCCTGCTCCTGCCTGCGGCAACGGCAAAAGGAAGTTGTTCATAAAATCGCTGGTCCAGACGCGGCCACCGGCTGTTGCGGCGGCCGCTATGCGGCTTTGGCCATAGGCTGGCCCGGATCCTTCGTTCTCCTGGTCTCTTCCAGAATTGTCTCAACCGCGGCGACCATCGCGTTGGCATGACCGGCAATCTCCTTGGTGACCGCCGACTGCTCCTCAATCGCCGTGGCGACGCTGGTGACATGCTGCTCGACGTCGCCTGCGCAGGAGACCGTCTCCTGAATACTTGCGGCCACGCGGGTCGAGGTCTCCTGGATGGCGCCGATCTCCCGCGCAATCTCGCTGGTGGCCTTGGCGGTCTGATCGGAGAGAGTTTTCACCTCGCTGGCGACGACGGCAAATCCTCGGCCAGCCTCACCGGCCCGCGCCGCCTCGATGGTTGCATTCAGCGCCAGCATGTTCACGCGGCCGGCAATCTCCTGAATCAGCTTGACGATCCGCTCCATGGCGCGGGTGGATTCCAGCAGATGGGCCGCCTGCGCCCCTGATTCGCCCGACGAAGCCGCAATTCGGGCCGCCGCATCGCGCGACAACTCCATGCTGCGGCCGATCTCGGCGATCGACGACGACATCTCCTCGGTGGCTGCGGCCACGCTCTGCGCGGTCCGCTGCGTGGACTCGGTTTC
This sequence comes from Acidobacteriota bacterium, assembly GCA_021785495.1. Taxonomy (GTDB): domain Bacteria; phylum Acidobacteriota; class Terriglobia; order Terriglobales; family Acidobacteriaceae; genus Telmatobacter. The sequence continues at coordinate 37,087 of JAJYFB010000004.1, forward strand.
GGTGATGATCCCGGTCAGATCCGATGCGAATTTAACCACCTTGAACGGGCGTCCGTCGAGATCGAGGATGGGGTTGTAACTGGCCTGAATCCAGACCACCTTGCCGTTCTTGCCGATGCGCTTGAAGACGCGGCTGTCGGCGTGGCCCTCGCGCAGATTCCGCCAGAACTCCTGGTACTCGGCCGACTTTTCGAAGCCCGGTTCGACGAAAAGGCTGTGATGCTTGCCTTCGACCTCGGCCAGCGTATAGCCCATCAGATCGAGAAAATTGCGATTGGCGGTCAGGATCGTGCCGTCGAGTGAGAACTCGATAACGCCCTGCGTGCGCTGGATCGCCTCGATCTGACCCTTGTAGTCGGCATTGCGCAGTTTGTCGGCCGTGATGTCCGTGGCGAATTTGACGACTCCAATCAACTTGCCGCTCGCGTCGAAGACCGGATTGTAACTGGCTAGCAGCCAGACCTCTTTTCCGCCTTTGCCGATGCGCTTGAATTCACCGCGGACAAACTCGCCGCGCCGCAGCGTCTCCCAAAAACGCTCGTACCCGGCGCTTTGCGCGTAGGCTGGATCGACAAAGATCCGGTGGTGCTTGCCTTCGATCTCGGCCAACGTGTAGCCCATCGCCTCCAAAAAATTCCGGTTGGCGCTCTGGACGATGCCCTGGGGCGTAAAGTGAATCACCGCCTGCGCGCGGTCGATGGCGTCCACCACCGCGCGCAATTCCGCCCCGGCTCCATTCTGCTCTGCAAAGAATTTCTTTTCGCGTTGCTGTTTCAATCTTCCGTTCATGCCGAATCCATTGAGAATGCTCACTGATTCTTCCTCTCTGGAGGCCACGCCTCCTGTTGCTTCTTCCTGCGGCGGTTCGGCCTACCACGGCCGCGGCGCGATCCGTTGCGCATGGATGCGCGGAAAGGATTCCGGCTGCGCGCAGGCCGGATCGGGGCACATTCCGACTGGGAGCGGAGACCGGATGGGAATTGCGCCGATCTGGAACGGCTCCCGATCCGAAAAATACCCTCCGGCTTTTGTATCGGCATCGAAGCATCTGACTTGAGAATCTGCGGTGGCCGCCGATCCATCGTTTAGTCCGCGTCTGGAGCGCTTGCAGGATGCGTCCCCGGCTCCGGGAGCGAGGAGAGACGGAAGGAAGCGAGACCGAGCGGGCATCCTTGCGCAGTTGTTGCGGGGAGCCGGCGAGGATGGCTGGGTGGGTGGGTGGATTAGGCCGGGCTGAGCGCTGCCTCACGATTCTGGCCGTTTCATTGCATAGCGTGGACAGGCATCACCTATCTTTCGAGGATGGGAATCTGTTGGTGACGATAGTAACCCATGAAATGCCGTTACGAAGGTGATGGTTGTGCGCGTAATGAAAAAGTCGTAGTTTGCCGAGAAATCGAAGCAGGACCATGGCTGAGATCAGGCGTTTTCCCCAAGCTGGATTCCATCCCGGACGCGAGAATGTGGCGCGCAAGCTCGCACCGGAGGATCTCTTCGGCGCCGCAGCAGGGGTCTATTGCGTCTATAACCAGACGCGCGAGAGCTTTGTCGCGACCGGAGTCGAGGCGGTCGACGCCTCTTCGGGTGCGGCCGAACTCCGCTTGCGCAGTTTCACGCCATCCCATGGCGCCGGGCTCTGGCTCTATCCGTGCAAGGAGATTGCCGCCGTCGGGATTCGCGTGCCTCTCGATCTGGTCTACCTGGGCGAGGACGGCATGGTGCTGGCCATCATCGAGTCTTTTCCGCTGGGCAGCTCCGGCGTCGCCTGGGCGATGGGACGCAGCGTGCTTGCGCTGCCGGAGTCTACCGTCGCCGAGAGCGGCGTCCGCGTCGGCCATCAACTGCTGGTCAGCACACCCGATGCGTTGCGCGAGCACTTCGACCATCGGAAAGCCGAAGTGGAAGAGGCGCCGCAGCGGGTCCGTCCGGCCGGTGAATCGCCTGCTGCGGCGGCTGAGGCCCGGTCAGAGCCGCTGCCGGCCGTTGAAGCTGTTGCCGCGTCAGCGGCTGTACCCGTTGAAGTGGGGACGCCGCAGGCGCGGCCGTCCGCCGAGGCCGCGATCGTTGATGCCGCGGCGGCCGTTGCCGATGCGCCGGCGGCTCCACAGCGGGAAGAAACGCCCCAGCCGGTCCACGCTGCGAGCCAGCCCTGGAAACCTTCCGCCGATACGCGCAACTGGTGGCAGCGGCTGCTGCGCCGGGCCCCGGCCGATCCCCGCACGGCCCCGCGCGAGTCGCTGCCGGGGTTGATTGCCTACTTCTTTACCGGCGGCACGCCGGTGGCGCACGCCGTGCGCGACATCAGCCCGACGGGCATGTTCATTGTCACCGGAGAGCGATGGTACCCGGGGACAGTCGTCCGCGTAACGTTGACCGACCGGCACAATGCAACGGTCGAACGCTCGATCACCGTCAACGCCAAGGCCGTGCGCTGGGGAACCGATGGCGTGGGCCTGGAGTTTGTCTTCGAGCAGAACACCGGCCGCAAGGATCTGCCGCTGGACCGGATGGAGCGGGCCAACGGCATGAATCCAGGGGAAATCGAAGAGTTTCTGCGCCTCTACAAAGAGAAAAGCTAGGAGCGCTTTCCGCTCTTCTTCGCGGCCGGTAGCTGCGTGGCCGGAGTGACCGTGTGTGGCTGCGGCGAGGCGTCCTTATTTTCGCCCATCACGTGCAGGCGGAGGAAGTTGGTGGAACCGGACTTGGTGCGTGTGCCGGCCACGATGGCGATCACCTCGCGCGGGCGTACATAGCCACCCTTTTCCAGCATTTTTTCGGCGATTTCGACCATGGCCTCGGTGGTATTGGCCTTGGCGCAGCGGATGGGCGTGGTGCCCCAGAGCAGATTCAGCCGGTTGACGGTGACATCGAACGGGCTGAGCGCGTAGATCGGCGCCGCGGGGTGGTGCTTGGAGAGATGGCGCGCCGTCGTGCCCGACTCGGTGAACAGGGCGATACCGCGCAGGTCCAGATCGTCGGCGGCATGGGCCGTGGCCTCGCAGATCGTCTCGGGAATGGAGAGATGGCTGTGGTGTTTGCGCGGCGATTTCTCGATATTCTCGCGCATGTGGCGCTCGGTTTCGCTGACGATGCGCGCCATCATGGCCACGGCTTCGACCGGGTACTTGCCGACGGCCGATTCGCCCGAGAGCATGACGGCGTCGGTGCCGTCGTAGATGGCGTTGGCCACGTCGGAGACCTCGGCGCGGGTCGGACGCGGGTTCTCGATCATCGATTCGAGCATCTGCGTGGCCGTGATGACGGGCTTCGAGTACTCGGCGGCGCGGCGGATGATGAGCTTCTGCAGCGCGGGCACTTTTTCGGGAGGCACTTCGACGCCCAGGTCGCCGCGGGCGACCATGATGCCGTCGGCCGCCTGCACAATGGCGTCGAGATGTACCAGCGCCTGCGGCTTTTCGAGCTTGGCGATGATCCAGGTGTGATGGCCGAGGGCTGTGACGCGGTTGCGCACCAGGCTGATGTCTTCGGCCGTGCGCACGAAGGAGACGGCGATGGCGTCGACGCCGTGCTGCAGCGCGAAGGCCAGGTCTTCATAGTCTTTTTCCGTCAGCGAAGGCGTGCGCACGGGAACGCCGGGCAGGTTGATGCCCTTGTGTTCGCCCAGCAGACCGCCGTTGATGATCTCGCAGATCACATCTTCGCCGTCCACCCGCTCGACGTGCAGCTCGATCAACCCGTCGGAGAGCAGGATGCGCGAACCCTGCTCGACGTTTTCCGCCAGCGTTTTGAAGGTTGTGCCGACGGCGGCCGCCGTGCCGGGCGCATCGCTCGGCGTGATGACCAGCCGCTGGCCGGCCTTGAGCAGCACCGGCTGATGGTCCTTGAGCAGGCCGGTGCGAATCTTCGGCCCCTGCAGATCGCCCAGGATGCAGAGCGGCTTGCGTTCCTCTTTGGCGACGGCGCGCAGCTTGCGGATGGCCGCGGCCTTGCCCTCGTGCGAACCGTGCGAGAAGTTCAGCCGGAAGACATCGACCCCGGCCCGGACCATGGCGCGCAGCACCGGTTCGGTATTCGAGGCCGGTCCCAGCGTGGCGACAATCTTGGCGCGGCGTTGCGTGGAAACAGCGGTAGGATTCAAATCGGAAATCGTCATGAAAAGCAACTCCAGGGGGCAATTACGAGAGGGCCCCAAAAAGTGAAAGAGTGGTTAGGAATGGGGTAGAAGAAGCATCGCTACCCCTATTGTAACTTGGGGCGCAATCACGGCCCTGCGCGAAAAGGCTGGAATGGAGCCGCTGTTTCAGCCTGGGACGCGCGAAAGTGCCGGGAAATCGCGGGAAAATTGTTTTACGCGAAGCTGCCGCCGCGACGGTAAGCCTTGCAACATGCGCGCATTTTACACATTGCGCGCCTGTGCCGAGGTGGCCCGGCGCGGCGCAGATCCGGCGTGACGCTCCCAGTAGAGAACGCCGTTCAACTCGGCGCCCAGCAGAACGCTGAACGAGGTGATGTAAAGCCAGACCAGCGTGGCGATGCCGGCGGCAAACGAGCCGTAGAGGCGCGTGTAATTGGCGACGCGCGTCACGTACCAGCCATAGGCGAGCGTGGCAGGAAACCAGATGGAGGTGCCGGCCACGGCGCCGGGAATCACCCACAGCCAGTGCTCGGTGCGCCGTGTGCCGAAGTGATAAAGCGCGATGAGCACGGCGACAATCGATGTGAAGCTCGCCAGCCAGCGCAGGACGCGCCAGAGGAGAAGCACGGCGTGGCGCAGATCGTGGCCGGCCGCGGCCACCATCCAGCCCTCGATCTGATGGCCGAAGACGATGGCCAGCGAGGCCAGCGACAACGGCGCCAACACAACAAAGACGAGCATGAGGCCGCGCAGGCGGCGGCCCCAGAAGCTCCAGCCTTCGGGCGGTAGCCGGTAGGCGCGGCGAAAGCCCTCCATGAGCGAGAGCATCATGCCCAATCCGGCCAGCAGGCTCAGGCCGGCGGCCGACAGGATCACCTGTCCCGAGTGGAGATGGTGCGCCAGGATCGCCTCCTGCACCACGTCGAGCGTGTCTGGCGGCAGAAACTGTTCAAGAATGGCGCGCACCTCGCCGACCAGCGAAGTACCCTCTTCCACCTGGGCCATCAGCGTGGTGATGACCAGCAGGGAAGGGAAGAACATCAACATGCCCGAGTAGGCCGCGGCCTTGGCCGTATTCACCACGTCGTGGGCGAAGGCCTGGAGGATCGCTTCTCGAATTCTGGAAATCGTGCGCGGCATACCCATCTAGCCAAGAGTAGAGCATGCAAGTGGCTCACGGAGAGAAAATCGAAGGACTGAATCGCGCAATCCGCCGCACGGGCTTTGCGATCGGCCCGGTTTCCTGATAGAAGTTGCTCGTGAGCCACATCGATCGCGTTGCCTTCGCCGAAGTCCATGAGACCCTCGCCGCCATTCTGTGCAAGCTGGGATTTTCCGCCCCGCGCGCTCACCTCTGCGCGCGGCTCTTTGCCGAAGCCACGCGCGACGGCGTGCTGACGCACGGCGTGGAGCGCTTTCCGCGCTTTGTGGCCATGATTCAAAACGGCGCGGTCGATCCTGCGGCCGAACCCGTAGCCGTCAGCCGACTGGGCGCGCTGGAGCGCTGGGACGGCCGCAAAGGGCCGGGCAACCTGAACGCATGGGCCGCGATGGAACGCGCGATCGCGCTCGCAGGCGAACACGGCCTGGGCTGCGTCGCCCTGGGCAACACGAACCACTGGATGCGCGGCGGAACCTATGGCTGGCAGGCCGCCGAGGCCGGCAGGATCGGCATCTGCTGGACGAATACCATGCCAAATCTGCCGCCCTGGGGCGGCGTCGATCCGGTTCTCGGCAACAATCCGCTCGTCCTTGCTGTGCCGCGCTCGCGCGGCCACTTCGTTCTCGACATGGCCCTCTCGCAGTTCTCCTACGGTGCGCTGGAAAGCTATCGTAAGCGCGGCGCGATGCTGCCGGTCGAGGGCGGCTTCGACGCTGAAGGAAGATTGACGCGCGATCCGGCGGCCATCGAGCGATCGGGGCGGCCGCTGCCGATCGGCTGCTGGAAGGGTTCGGGGCTCTCGATGGCGCTCGATCTGGTGGCGGCCACGCTGGCTCTGGGCCGGGCGACACACCAGATTGCGCACGATCCTTTGCAAGAGACCGGCCTTTCGCAGATCTTTCTCACGTTCCATCCGGCGGCCTTCGGACCAGCGGCCGAAGCCGAACGGATCGCCGATGACATCCTTGCCTCGCTGCACAGCGCCCGTCCGGCTGCGCCCGGCGGCAAACTGCGCTATCCCGGCGAGCAGACGTTACGGCTTCGCGAGGAGAATCTGCGCCTCGGTCTTCCGGTTGCGCCTGCGCTCTGGGATGAAATTTGCAACGGTTGAACGGCCTGTTACCGGTACAAAATGCTGAACGGGCCCGCTTGTTTGGACATTTTTTGGTTTTTTCCGTGGAACAATTGCTCGTCATCGTCGAGGCGGCAGAAATGAAAAACTGGCTTCCTCGATGTTCAAGGTCTGTGGGAAGTGCGGGAAACGGTTTGATCCTTTTCCGCCCTTCCATTGAAACGAAAGGCGGAATCAAGGCCAGACGCATCCTCGCCGCCGCCAGCGACAACGACGGTCCTGAACGGAGAAATTGGCACGGTCCAGTTTACCGTTGGCCCTGAGAAGAATTCGGTGCGCATTCCGGTGAACGGTGGATCGCGAGCAGCGCTGCGGGTCGGTTCTTTCGCGATTTACCCCGGGTGAAAGTGCAGCCAGATCGTCTCGGCGGTTTTACGCGCGACGACGGCGGCCAGGCTTTCGACCGTGGCTTCGCGCACGTCGCGCAGGCTGCCGAAGTGGGTAAGCAGCCGCTGGCGGGTCTGCGCGCCCACACCGGGAATGCGCAGCAGTTCGGAGTCGCGGTCGCGCATGGCGCGGCGCTGGCGATGGTAGCCGATGGCGAAGCGATGGCTCTCGTCGCGGATGAGCTGGACCAGATGCAGAACCGGCGAGCGGCGGTCGAGCACGATGGGCTCGTCCTCGCTGCCGTGGAGATAGAGAATCTCCTCCTTTTTGGCGATGGAGGCGAGCGGCTGCGTGAGCAGGCCGAGAGATTCGAGGGCTTCGGCCGCGGCATGAAGCTGGCCCAGGCCGCCATCGACGAGCACCAGCGAGGGCATCGTCGCAGGCTCTTTGCTCTTGGGCGGAATGGCTGCTGCTGCCGAAGCGCCGTTTGTAGGATCGTGATCGGCGCTACGGAGAGCGTGCCTTTTCGCGTCCTTTGTCGAGGTCAAGTTTGGTCGCCCCTCCGGGGCTTGCGTCATCGTTTGCGTCTGCAACCCAGGGCTTCCGCCCGGGGCTATCTTCGCATTACCCTTCCGGGGCGCAGATGCTTGCGCAACGGTCTCGTTCACGGTTTCGATCTCCACTGCACCGATCTCACCGGAACGAGCGCTCAAAATCTCGCTTCTGTCCGCGTCTGCATCGATTCCGCCGCTGCCGCCGTCGCGGATGCGGCGATAGCGGCGCTCGACGACCTCGCGCATGGAAGCGAAATCGTCGACGCCGGCCACGGTCTTCACCTTGAACTTGCGATAGGCTGATTTGTTCATCTTGCCGTCTTCCCAGACGACCATCGAGGCGACGGTTTCCACGCCCTGAATGTGCGAGATGTCGAAGCACTCGATGCGGCGCGGCCGCTCCGGCAGCATCAGCGCCTCGGCCAGCGCCTCCTCAATGGCTTTGCGCGAGGGTTCAAGGACGCGGAAGCGCTGCACGAACGATTGCTTGGCGTTTTGGGCGGCCAGATCGACCAGGGCGCGCTTTTCGCCGCGCTGCGGCGCGGCAATCTCGACGCGATGGCCGGCGCGTTCGCCGAGCAGGGCGGCCAGCGTCTCGCGGTCGTCAAAATCCGCCGGCACAAGGAGGGTGCGCGGAACGTACTGCTGATCGATGTAAAGCTGCTTGAGCAGGGCGCTGAAGACCGCGCCGGCGTGGAAGGAAGGCTCGGCCTCCTGCTCCGGGGCGAATGCCGCGTCTTCCTTGCGATTGCCAATCGGGTCGAGGGACGATGGACGATTCCGCACCTCTGTCCCCTGAACCCTGTTCTCTGAACCCTGTTCCCGGTCTTCCACCGCTTCCATCAGGCTTGGAACGTCCTCCCAGAAGAACTCGCGGCGATCGACGATCTTGCCGTTGCGCAGGTGAAAGAGGTTGACGGCCAGCGAACCGTCCTCGAAGTGGAAGCCGAAGACGTCGGCCTCGTCGCCGGGCTGGGCGGTGTCGATGCGCTGCCGGGACTGGATTTGATGCACGGTTGAGATCTGGTCGCGCAGGCGCGCGGCAAGCTCGAACTGTTCGGCCTCGGCGGCGGCCATCATGCGCCCGGTGAGTGTGCGCTCCAGTTCGGCGTGGCGGCCTTCGAGAAAGAGCTGCGCGTCGCGGACGGCCTGCTTGTAGGCTTCGGGCGTCGTGAGGCCCTCCACGCAGGGGCCGAGGCAGCGATGCATGGAGTACTGAAGGCAGGCGCGGGGATGGTAGCGCGCCAGATCGACCTTGCAACTGGGCAGCAGGAAGCTGCGCTGAATCAGCTCGACCACGCGGAAGGCAAGGCTGCCGGGAAAGTACGGGCCGTAGTAGGCGGCGCCGTCCTTGCGCAGACGGCGCGTGACGAAGACCTTCGGAAAGCGGTCGGCGAGGGTGAGTTTGACGTAGGGATAGGTCTTGTCGTCGCGCAGCAGGATGTTGAAACGCGGCTGCCGCTGCTTGATGAGGTTGTTTTCAAGGGCCAGCGCCTCCTGTTCGTTGCCGACCAGAATGTAGTCCAGATCGACGGCCTCGCGCATCAGCGAGCCGGTTTTGGCATTGGCTTGCGAGGCCGCCAGCAGATACGAGCGGACGCGCGCCCGCAGATTTTTGGCCTTGCCGACGTAGATGACCTCGCCCGCGGCGTTTTTGTAGAGGTAGACGCCGGGATCGGTGGGCAGGGCGCGGATTTTTTCGTAGAGGTCCATGGCGCAACGGAGGCGAAACGGGGGCAAAGCGCGGCGCAGGGCGGCCAGCTTCTAGAATAGCGGGCCTGCGCGCAGCAGCGCCGACGTCCTGCTGCTCGTGCAGGGCCATCGCATGAACGAAGCCAGAGTACGCAATGGACACGGCTTTGGATCCAACCGCCGGTTGCGTCCCGGAGGGACAGGCGAAAATAGCGCAGGGTGGAGCGCAGCGGAACCCTGGGACGGTGCGGAGAAGAGCCGTTCGCGCCCTGGAGGGGCGCGGCGATCCTTTCATGCAAACTCGTGTGCAATTCGCCGGCAGCGCAGAAAAGGTAGGCAATCCTTACCCGATTGGGTAAAAATTACACGCCTCCTTGGGCGTTTGGGGGCGGTTTCTTGTATGTAAATTATTTATATTCAATTATTTGTGATGATTTCTGCCTTTGGCGTGAGTCGTGCTTCTTCCACAGCGTTGACATGAGCCCGCGCAGCCTGATTCCATCGAGCGACGCCGGGCGAAAGATGGAAGGGGGAAGACGATGACAAGCAATCGAGTTGGACTTGCATTGGCTGCCGCGGCTGTGGCCGCACTGGGCGTGACGGGATGCGCCACCAAGAATTACGTGCATACGCAGACCGCGCCGCTGGTCACGCATGCCGATCAACTGGACCAGAAAACGGCCGAGAACAACAAACGGATTCAGGATGTGGACGCGCAGGCGCAGGCCGGGATCAGCCAGGCGCAGAGCGCGGCCGACGCCGCCAACCAGAACGCGCAGAAGGCCAGCCAGGCGGCCAGCCAGGCGCAAACCGCGGCCAACAACGCCGTGCAGCGCGCCGACTCGCTCGACAGCGTGGTGAAGAACCTGGACAACTATCAGGAACTCGCCAAGGTTTCGGTGACCTTCGGCTTCAACAAGGCCGTGCTGGCCGCCGACGACAAGGCGCAACTGGACAGTTTTGCCGGGCAGTTGAGCGCGGACAAGGACTACATTCTGGAAGTGACCGGCGGCACCGATTCGGCCGGCCCCGCGCAGTACAACTACGATCTGAGCCAGCGCCGCGCCGACGCCGTGGTGCAGTACCTGGCCGCGAAGCATAACATTGCGCCGCCCCACTTCTCTCTGATCGGCACCGGCAAGGACGAGAACGTGGCGGCGAATGACAGGGCGGCCGGGCGCAAAGCCAACCGGCGCGTCCAGGTGCGTCTGCTCTCGAACGCGAGCGGAAGCGGCGCAGCCAGCGGAACAGCGGCGCAAAACTAATGTAAAGTCAGCGCGCACGAGCACAAGCACAAGCAAGCAGGGCGGACCGCATCGGTCCGCCCTGCTTGCGTTAGGCTTGCGCGGTGATTATGCCGCAGCCATTCGCTTGAGTTGAATCCGCTCTTTCGGAAACTGCGCCAGATCGTAGTGCGCCTGCTGCACGATCCAGCTTTCCGCAGAACCGCCGAAGACCTGTGCAAGCCGGATTGCCATTTCGGCAGAGATGCCGCGCCTGCCGTTCACCAATTCGGAAAGCGTCGTTCTTGTCACGCCGAGAGCCAATGCCGCTTGCGTGATGGTCAGACCGAACGGTTTGATGCATTCGGCCAGGACAACGGAACCAGGATGCGGCGGATTCTTCATCGGCATGGCAATACTTCCTCAGTGATAATCGACGTAATCTACAGAGCCACTTGCAAAATTCGATCGACGTGCGCAGGAATTGAAAGGGCACGACTTGAGTCGTGCCGTAAGTCGCCTGGAATGAATGAGGGCTTTAGCCCCTGAGGGACGATCTTCTGCTTGCGGATGTGCCGGCACGGAATTTTGCAAGTGGCTCTACATCTACAGCGTTCCCTGCGGAGAATCGAAAGATAACCCGCCAATTGGCCCGCACGGTAACTGCCCAGAATCCGTCGTAGTCGCGTTTGAGGGCATGAAGGGAAAATCCTGGGAGATTCATGTCCTCCTGAGCGGTTGCCGCGTCAAGACGGGCCAGTATCCAGTATGTTGCGAAGTTTTGTAACGTGCTCGGCCAAAACGCCACGAGCGTCGTCTTGCTCATACAAGCGTTTGAGGCCTTTATGCCGGATCGAACGAATCACGGCCAAGTGTAATGCGTTGCGTAACGCAAGTCAAGCGCCGGCTGGTTAAGAACGTGGCAAACGCATTTCAGATTGCTGGATGATTTGTTTTGCCAGGGCACGGCTGTTCCTGACGGCAATGCGAAATCCAAATGCGTTTGCCCTGTGGTTAAGAGATCGATGCCGCGAGCTGTTTCACATGCTCGGCGCGGACCTCATTGGCCGTGAAGAGACGCAGAAAGGGCGCACCGTGCGCGGCGCTCTCGACGGCGGGCCGTCCGTTCGCCTCTTCGCGTTCCACAATGCAGACCACGGCGGCGACGATCATGCCGGCCTCCTGCGCGGCCTCGATGGCGGCCACAGTCGAGGCGCCGGTGGTGCAGACGTCGTCCACAATCACGACGTGCGCGCCGGGCTTGCAGAAGCCCTCGATGCGACGGCCGGTTCCGTGCGCCTTTTCCGCCTTGCGGACGAGAAAGCCGTGCAGCAGCGGCGAGCCGGGATGCTCAAAGGCCCGCCAGGCGCTGGCTGTGGCCACATTCGAGACGATCGGATCGGCCCCCATGGTCAGGCCGCCGACGGCTTCGGCGTCGATGTGATGGGCTTCGAGCAGATCGAGAATGGCGTGCCCTGTGAGTCGGCCGCCCTCGGCATGGAGCGTGGTGGTGCGGCAGTCGATGTAATAGTCGCTCGTGCCGCCCGAGGAGAGTTGGAACTGTCCGAGCTTGAAGCTGGTGCGCGCAAGCAGGGCGAGAAGTTGCTGAGCGAATCGTTCGGTTGCCATCGTTTCGATTGTACGGTGCAGGAGGACTCGCCGTCAGCGCCGGGATGGCCCGGCCTTCCCGCGGTGGGGCGAAGGCTCGAACGGACAGGCGATCCTGCGCGGAGGAACGCCGCGTGGAGCGAACCACAGGCGTTTGTCTCCAAATTTCTGCAAAAAATTGACAAATATCTTGACACGAGGACCATGGAGAGCTACGATTTGTGCAAAACCTGTGGAAATCGCACAGAGGCGCTGCTCCAAAGAGGGCGGGCAAATAGTACAGATGGACGTTTGACTTTCGTCTCCTTGGTCATTGCAGATCGGCGTTCAGTTTCTTTCCAGTTCATGCGGCGGCGCGCGAAAGTGCGCTGTTTGTCATGTATTGAGCGGATGAAACTTTGAACTGCGGTTGTGGAGATCTGCAATGAAGAGGCTTGTGATTCTCGCATCTCTTTTTGCCTTGGCGGGCGCCAGCGCAAGCAATGCAACCACCCTACCTATCCTCTACGACAACAGCACCGCTTCTTCGTACACCAATCCTGACGCAGGCAATGCAAATTATCAGATCAGCGGGAATGGCTACTGGGTCGCAGACTCTTTTACGATCAGTGGAAACGACATCATTCAATCGATCTCCTTCGGCAACTGGATTTCTACTTATGGCGGAACGCCGAGCGGGTTATCGAGCATTAACTGGGCGATCACCTCATCGCCGGATGGTGGAACCTCCTACGCATCCGGCCAAGCGTCCTCGCTGCAGAATAGCCTGATGTCGACGTCGGCGGAAGCCAATAACAACCTCTGGGGCTACGATTCGACGTTCAACGTGACGGTATCCTTGCAGCCAGGAACCTACTATCTGGATCTTTCGAATGCTACCCTGATCAACGCAGGGGATTTCTCGAGCACTCTTGTGAACTGGGATATAAGCAATGGCCCTTCATTAGCTTATCATTCGTACAATTATAGCTATCATTCGAATGGTAGTTCGAACACCTTCACGTTGTATGGCGTCGATCCACCCCCCTCTGTTCCAGAGTCCTCCAACCCCTTGGATCTGTGCCTTGCCGCACTCGCCATTGCGGCCGCGACCCTCTTCAAGAGCGGATGGCATCTTTGCAGAGGGTCTCTTCGCAGCGTTTGATCCGGGCGATCGGTTCCGCAGTTCCGGTCCGAAGCGCTACCGGCTGCTTCTGGCTGGGCCGGTTGATTCGCGCACCATCAGTTCCGGCCGAACCTCGATCTCGGCGGGGAACTGCTTTTCGCGGTTGGCGATGCGTTCCAGAAGAATCTGCGCGCCCTGCTGGCCCATCTCGAAGAGCGGCTGGCGCACGGTGGTGAGCGACGGCGTCGCAAAGGCCGCCGAGGTGATGTCGTCAAATCCGACCACCGAGATGTCGTGCGGCACATCGAGGCCGGCGTCCCGGATGGCGCGAATGGCGCCCATCGCCGCCGTGTCGTTGAAGCAGAACAGAGCGGTGAAATCGCGCGTACGCTCCAGCAGCGCGCGCGTGGGGTCGTAGGCAATCTGCGGGTCCATCGGGTGCAAGCCGGTCTTGACCGGCCAGCCGGTGGCTTCCAGATGCACCGTCAGCGCGGGATCGGTCTCGATGCCCAGCTCCTGCGCCACCTTTTCGATGCCCGTCCAGCGGTACTCCGAGTCGGGAATTGCCTCGGGACCGTGCATGAAGGCGATGCGCCGGTGGCCCAGTCCGTAAAGATGCTCGAGCGCCACCTTGGCGGCGACGTAATGATCCAGAACGATGTTCGTCACGCGCGGCGTGGCCCAGTGCGTGGAGATGGCCACGATCGGCACCGGCGAGGCCGGCTCCTCGATGGCGGTATTCAACAGCAGAAACCCATCCACCGCGCGGTCGATCAACATGCGCGGGTAACGCTCCAGCAGATCCTGGTTCCAGTTGTGACAGGCGGTGAAGAAGAAGTAGTGCGCTTGGGTCAGTTCTTGCACGACGCCGCTCATGACGCGCGTGAAGTAGCCCTCGCTCAGGTCGGGCGCCATGACGGCGACGCTCATCGACCGGCTGCGCCGCAGCGACCGCGCAAAATAGTTGGGCCGGTAGTTGAGCCGCTTGGCCGCCTCGATGACGCGGTCCTGCGTCTCCTTGGGAATCGACTTGGCCGAAGGGGAATGGTTCAGTACAAGCGAGACCGTGGTCTGCGACAGTTCCAGATGCTCGGCTAGCATGCGCAGGTTGACATGCCCGCTCGGGGTTTTCTCTGTACTCTTCTTCATGGCCGGACTGGTTCCGTTTCCTCTGCCAAGAATACACTGTTTCCTCCAGCCCAATTATTTTCGGACCAGGACGCCTCTTGCAAAATTCTGCGAGCATGGCAAAAGCCGGCCCGGTAGAGGCTGAAGCTCCGTCTTTCCCGCGCGACGTTGGGTCCGGCTGATGCCATGCCGTTGATACAGATCCGGCCCGCGCGCCAGGCGGCGCAAGCGCACCATCCCTCGTCCGTGAGCGAGCGACTCCTCGCCTCCGGCGAACAGGCCTGACGGCAGATCTTTCAGCGCGGCCCGGTCAGCAGGACGAAACCGGAATACGCTGAATGGCATGACGCGGCTCTTGAAACTGAACCTTGACGGGCTCGTCCTTGCATTCGCAGACTTCGTTCCCTCGTACGTCCTGCGCAGACAGGCCGACGTTACGAATCGCTCCGCACTCCGCGTCGAGCGTGCAGATGCGAAGCTGTGAGGCAGGGACCGGCGGGCTGGCCAGCTATGCTTATTGACCGCAGCCTATTGAATGCAACATTCGAACCGTCGCTGAAGCCCTATTTTGCGGTGCCTGAAGATCGAATCTCATCGCATAATTTATGCAGCGATCAATAGGATGCGTCCAGAAATAACCTTTACATGGACGGATGCCGGGCCGGTAAACTCAAGCAGTGCGCGGAGCCGCGCGGCCTCGCTTTCGGGAAGCGGGTAAAAGCCCATCTTCAACCGCGCCGCAATTCTGGCCATAGTTCCTTCGCGGGCGATAAGCTCTTGTATTTGAGTTGGTTGGTGTTCACGGACGATGAATGATCCGGGTGTTTAAAACTTTTGTCGTTTTGCAACAAACCGAGCGTGAGATGCTCCACATTTTGGTGCTTTACATATATCGAAATGCGATATATCGTATAGAAGAACATGGCGAGAAAACCAAAAGCGGGACCCGCATCAGATCCAGAGTTGCTTATCCTGGCCAGCCTGGCTTCTGGTCCAAAGCATGGCTACGCCATGATGAGCGACATTGAGGCGTTTTCGGGCGTGGCGATTGGGCCGGGAACGCTCTACACGGCCATCACGCGATTAGTGGAGAAAAAGTTGATCGTTCCCAAAGCTAGTCCGGGACGCCAGCGTCCTTACGAACTGACTCGCAGCGGCGCGCGCCAACTGGCCGCGCAGTTGAAGGAGATGCAGCACGTGGCCATGGCCGGACTGGAAAGGTTGCGGCTGGTATGAAGTTGCGAGGGTCCACCATTTGGTTGCTTTTACGGGTGTATCCCGTAGCGTGGCGGCGCGAGTTCGGCGCTGAACTCGAAGAGCTATTGCATCATTCGCGGCTCAGCTTGCCGGTTATCGTGAATGTAATTGTTGGCGCCTTAGGCGAACGTGTAATGCATTTGCTTCGACGAATGACAATCGGAGGCGAAATGGCGGATCAAACATTCGGCGCCCATCATGACCGGCTGACTCGGATCGTTTCCGGGGGCGTGGTGCTGCTGTTGGTTGCGGTTCCACTGATGGCGATGAGGGCTGGCATGGTTGCGGTCTTCATAGCCATGGCATTCATGGCGGTACTTGCTCTGGCCTTCGCATATTCGCCACGCGGTTTTGAAATCTCCGAGGGGGAGTTTCATGTGAAGCGACTCATCGGTGATGTCACGTTTCCGATGACCAGCCTTCGATTCGTGCGTGATGCGACTCCCGCCGATTTCCGGGGATGTGTGCGGCTGTGGGGAAGCGGCGGTCTGTTTGGTTACTACGGGTTGTTTTGGTCTAAGGCCTTGGGAAAGTCCAGGTGGTATGTTACGGATCGCAGCAAGGCTGTCGTAGTGACCGACGGAAGCCAGACTGTATTGGTAAGTCCGGAAGATCGCGACGGATTTCTCGCGGCGATTGAGTGCGCGGATACGCAAACCTTGACCCCGGGTGCGGAATCGGCGGGTGGCGGCAGCCCGGCCTTTTCGCTCACCGAGTCGGCGAATAGCACCCCGGCCGGTCAGCGCACCACTGGACTCGCAATCGCGGGGTTATTATTGGCTCTTGTTACGTTCTTCATCTTTTTCTATGCTCCTGGCCGCCCTCCGGTGGATCTGACGCGGGATTCACTGGTCATTCATTCACGGTTCTACGGGATGACCGTCCCGGCGTCGAGCATTGATGTGGCCAATGTGCGCGTGATCGATTTGCGGATCGAGCCCGGTTGGAAGCCGGTGTTGCGGACAAATGGGTTTGGAAGCCTGCACTATCGGGTGGGGGACTACAAAACGGCAAACGGACGAATCATAAAACTGTTCTCAACAGGAGCAGAGCGGTTGGTGCTGTTTCCACCGTCCCGTGAAAACGGAATACCGGTTCTGTTGGATGCAGCAGAGCCTGATCAGTTTGCCGCGCGCGTGCGCCAGGAGTGGAGCGGTCGATAGGTTGCGCTCGCGCCAGATAAGTACACACGAGCAAGAATACCAAGCCATCTACTACCTATCCTTCGGCAAGAAACGCCCTGGCGGCATTGAGAATGGCCGGTGCCACGGCGTCAATCTCGTTCTCGCGCATCAGGTGCAGCGGCACGCTGTCTCCCAGTTCCGGGTTCACCCCGTCAGCCAGGCTAGGCTGTTCAGTGACCGATGCGATCTTGAAGCGCTCCGGCCATAGTCAAAGGTGCGCATCACGCGCCACTTGACGAGCGCCGGATCGAACGGCGCTTCAAGCTGCGCGAAGAGCTTCTCGCGCCCGGCTTCCGTAGACTTTGTTGCGGCCATACCTCAACTCCTTCGGTCGAGGGACTGCGTTTCAAGCCACAGAAGAACTGAAAGCGCCACGGAGGGCGCTCATGACAGCGGCAAATTGTATTGGATCTGAAGAGCTTGCTTGCGCTCGGCGACACTTAACCGTAGATAAGATGTTGATATGATTATGGTTGCTTTGGGAAAGAGACTTGACCAGTTATCCCTAGATACTCACCGACTTCACCGTAGCCGTTTGCCTCGGGGGCTCTCCAGATACAGCCCAAAGACTATAATTTTTCAATCCTTCCCATTCTGATCGGTTATGACCTCAAAGCGGGCTGGGCCGAGATGATCCCTTCCCGGAACAGCAGGCGGTTAGCTCCACGCCTACTCTACGGCATGGCGGAAAACTTTCTTCAAGAAATGTGTTGACATGTACTAGAATACTAGTACATGATTCGATCATGAATGCCGCTTCGAAGAAGTTTCGCGCGCCCTTCCGATTCCGTCTGGATGAGGCGAGCGGCGTGCCGGTGTACCGCCAGATCATCGATCAGGTGTGCGGCGGGCTGGCGTCGGGTGCGCTTGCGATGGGCTACCAGTTACCCACCGTAAGGCAACTTGCAGTAGATCTCGCCATCAACCCGAATACGGTGGTTCGAGCCTATCGTGAATTGGAATTCAATGGCTTGATCGAGACGCATCAAGGGACGGGCACCTTTATCAGCACCCAGAAGCTGCCAAGCGCCAAAGCTGAGCGAGAGCGGCAGTTGAGCCAGATTGTGGCCGACGCCATTGCGCGCGCAGGTGCTGTAGGAATCACAGTCGACGAACTTGTCGAGCAGTTGCGGGCATGGCCCGGTGGGCGGGCCCTAAAGGAGAACGTATGACACCGAAAGTCAATTTTCAGAACACGAACAGCGTGGCCGTTACCGCATTCATTATTTGCCTGCTAGCCGGAGGCATCATTACCGGCACAACGCAGCGGCCTTTACCGGCAATCGCGGGAGCAGTTGTTGGCATTTACCTGTTGTACGCAATCAAGGTTGTCCGCCAGTGGGAAAAAGCCGTGCAGCTACGCTTCGGCCGCTATGTTGGTCTTCGCAATCCGGGGCTTTGTCTCATTATTCCAATCATCGAGACTTTGAATCAGTTCGTCGACCAGCGAGTGCGCGTCGCTAATGTGTCAGCCGAGACTACATTGACTCGCGACACAGTGCCTGTGAACGTCGACGCGATCATCTTCTGGATGGTTTGGAACGCCGAGAAAGCCATCCTCGAAGTCGAGAATTACAACGACGCCATCACTATGAGCGCACAAACCGCGCTACGCGAATCCATCGGCAGACATGACCTGCACCAAGCGCTTGCCGAGCGCGAGATGCTTGGCGAGGAGTTGCAGAAGATTCTCGACACCAAGACTAATCCCTGGGGAATCACCGTTCAGTCGGTGGGGATTCGTGACGTGCAGATTCCCGTGCAGTTACAAGATGCGATGTCGCGCGAGGCGCAGGCAGAGCGCGAGCGTTGCGCCCGAGTAATCCTCGGAACGGCCGAAACCGAAATCGCTGATAAGTTTGCCGCAGCCGCCTCAACCTACAAAGACGATCCAGTCGCACTGCATCTTCGCGCAATGAACATGCTTTACGAGGCCATTAAAGAGCGTGGCTCGATGGTGATCGTACCCTCTTCCGCGGTGGAGACGATGGGGCTGGGTGGGATGCTGGCTTCTACGGCATTAAAAATCCACGATTAGCCGCAACGCGTGACAGCATGGACGTGGTGCTGCTTTTGTCGGAGCTTTCGTCTTTGGTCGCGATCATGTTGAGGGCCGGATGGTAGCTGCCAAAGCTCTATGCACTGGTGTTGTATGAACGACCGGCCAAGCGCGGAAAACTGGAAGCACCAGCGTTCCGCTGCACGAGCGGAGCGTGTCAACGAGTTTGAGACAAGTGGCGCACGAATTTAGTGTTGAATTTCTTCTGTCGGCACTGGCGGGATGGGCGGGTT
>JAJYFB010000215.1 GCA_021785495.1 Acidobacteriota bacterium
CCGCCAGCGGCAGTTGCGCCATCGCCGTCACCTTTACCCCGACAGCCGCGGGAACGCGCACGGGAACGCTGACGATTACCGACGGAGCCTCCAACTCGCCGCAGACCGTCAGCCTGAGCGGAACCGGAGCGGCGGCGGCCGCGCCTTCGGCCACCTTGTCGCCCAGCACGCTGACCTTCGCCAGCCAAACGCTGGGCACCACCAGCGCCAGCCAGTCCGTCACGCTCACCAACAGCGGCACGGCCGCGCTCTCCATCAGCAGCATCGTGGCCTCGGGCGACTTTGCCGAGACGAACACCTGCGGCGCCTCGGTGGCCGCCAGCGGCAGTTGCACCATCGCCGTCACGTATACGCCCTCGGCGATTGGAACGGGCACGGGAACGCTGGCCGTTACAGATAATGCCTCCGGCTCGCCGCAGACCGTCAGCCTGAGCGGAACCGGAGCGGCGGCGGCCGCGCCTTCGGCCACCTTGTCGCCCAGCACGCTGACCTTCGCCAGCCAAACGCTGAGCACCACCAGCGCCAGCCAGTCCGTCACGCTCACCAACAGCGGCACGGCCGCGCTCTCCATCAGCAGCATCGCGGCCTCGGGCGACTTTGCCGAGACGAACACCTGCGGCTCCTCGGTGGCCGCCAGCGGCAGTTGCACCATCGCCGTCACCTTCACGCCGACAGTTGTCGGCACGCGCACCGGCTCGCTGACCGTCACGGACAATGCCTCCGGTTCACCCCAGACCGTCGGCCTGACGGCCAGCGCCGTAGCCGTGCAGGTCAATGGCGGCTGCGCCGAAACCGGCACCGCGAACTTCCCCGGCTGCCTCTCGCTGAGTTCGCCTACCTCGTTGACCACCTCTTCCACGGCTTCGACGGTCTTCCGCCGGGCTGGCGCGTTGGCAAGGCCCATGGCCGTCACCACGACCGGAAACTTCCAGACGGCCTTCGCCGCGCAAACGGCGCAGATCGCCGCATTGCTTGACGGCAGCGATCCCACGCCCGTCAAGACGCTGGAGACGCTGGGCAGCGCAGCCATCAACACCAACATCAACAACAACGTGAATGCGGCGTCGAATTTCTGTTTCGGACCGCGCATCTGGTTCACGAACTCTCCCGACGCCGGTACGGGCATGGTGACCACCAACGGCCAGATCAACGCGGGCGATCTCGGCATCTGGTCGCCAACCGACTCCTCGGGGACACAGTCCTGCGCCGCCGCCGAGTTGAACTATCTGCTGAGCGGTGACGCCGACCACACCCAGTTTGCCCTGGCCATCGCCGCCGAGGTGCAGTATCTGGCCGGCTCCAGCTTCCCAACGAAAGCCAATACCAGCTTCGACGCCACCAGCGCCATGACCCAACTGTTCTCGGCGGCGTCGAACGGCTCGTCGCCGGTGACCTTCAACGCGGTGACTGTCTCCTACGACGGAACCAGCTACGCCTACGCCACGTCGTTTGTCGTGCTCAACGCCTCGGGCAATATCAACGGCACGGTGATGCTGACGCACACGCCCGGAGCCAGCTCGACCGTCTACTCCGGCGTGGCCGAGTACGAGTTCGACAACGGCACCAACGTGACAGCCGGTACGATTCGATACCAGCGCACCAGCGCCACGCACATCGACATCAGCGCCCGCGACAGCTTCTACCCCACCGGCACCACGCCCGCCCTGGATGCCAACGGCGAGCTGGACCCCACCGATCCCAACTTCATTCTGCGCTTTGCGCGCATCGGCGCCAGCTTCGATCCGACCTCGCCGCTGGCCGCCGGCAGCTATCTCATGGCCGTGCAACTGAATGCTCCGGGCGCATCGGGAATGCCGCCCTATCCCGACCTGCTCGACACCTTCCAGTTGATTCTGCCTGGCGATGGCACCGGCAGCGCTTATTACGGCTTCGGCGAGGCGCTGATCAGCTCCCCGAACGTCTGGCAGGCGACCGGAACCCTGGCCGCGGGCACAGCCGTGGGCACCATCGACCACATCTACTGCAACCGCGAAACGGGCGTGGCCCAACTCTACGCGCAGTACCAGCCGCTCGAATACAGCAGCACGACCGGGCAGTACGAGCCCAGCACAACCATCCCGGCGCAGATTCGCTTTGCGCCCACCAGCACCTGCACCTACACCGACGCGCAATGGAACAACGGCGCGGCCGGCGGCTTCTGGTACGACCGCCTGCTGCAAGACGCAAACAGCATGACGCAACCCACGGCGCCCGCCACCATCCCGCAGAACGTCGTCGCCGACCCGGCGGACACGAATTTTCCCTTCAGCCTCTTCGGCGACAACACAACGTGGCCACAAACGCTGATTAACAAAGCCGGCTTCACCTTCCCCGCTCTCTACTGAGCAGGCAGGTCCGGCGAAAAAACCGCGCGGCCGTTCGATCCGCAACTTGCGCATCGAACGGCCGCGCGCGCGTCTTTGCCCCGGCTGTCCCACGTCTGTTTTGACGTTCTGCTCTTTGCGCGACTCCGCCCCATTCTCCTCGGGTCTCAGCCGGGCGCGATGACGGCGCAAGCAGAGGACTAGAATGTTCGGGAGACTGGATTCCGGCGGTTTTCACGCCTCAAAAGAGAGACCTGATGATCGAAAAAAAACGTTTTAGGCTTGCGCCTTGCGCCTTGGTTCTGATGGCCGCGTTTCTGCACGCGCAGAACGCCCCGAAAAAGCTGCCGCAACAAGTCGATCAGTGGCATCTCAAGCACTACC
>JAJYFB010000073.1 GCA_021785495.1 Acidobacteriota bacterium
CTCACCCGAGGCGCGGCCAAGGCGGCAGCCAGAGCATCTGGAGCCCAGGTTCATCTCAACATACTGTGGCAGGAGATTCAGGTTGCGGAAAAAGCCCGCGAACTGTTTATCCAGGCGCAGAGCGACGATCGTCTGCTCGAAGTTCTCCAAACAAATCGGACACTCTTCGACGAGAATCTTCACCGGGCCCGGGCAGCCATGGAACGGGGTGACGAGACATCCACCACCGTCGCCTCGGATCTGACCCTGCTGAGCGACGCCGATGCAACTCTGCGGCAGCTTCAAATCGATAGCAACCTGAACCAACACGAACTCAACGCCCTGCTCGGCCTCGAACCCAACGTCAAGCTGCATCTGATCGGCCAGTCGCAGCTTCAACCCTTGTCTCAATCAATGTTCAAGAATGCAATCTCGGCGCTGCCTCGCAGGCGCGTCGACTTACTGGCGCTTCAGGCCGGATATCAAAGCCAGGAAGAAAACCTGCGCCGCGCGGTGCTGGCGCAGTTCCCATCGCTGAGCGCCGGTATCGATCTTGAGCGCGATCCCGTGGAAGGCGTGAATGCGGTCGGCCCGGAGGTGACACTCACACTGCCTCTCTTCAATCGCAACCGGGGTCAGATCGCGATTCAGCACGCTACTCGTGACCTGCTCTACCAGCAATATCAGGCCCAGCTTGACGCCGCGGCCAGCCAGGCGGACCAGATATGGAAAGCAGCGGAGATCATGAGCGCCCAACTCAAGGATCTCGATGCCCAGTTGCCACTGCTGCAGAGTACCGCAATTTCAGCGGAACAAAACCTTCGCCAAAACAACCTCAATGCCGGACTGTATGTGACGGCTCAATCGAATCTCTTGGCAAAACAGGCCGAGGAGATTCGGTTGCGGACTTCGCTCGAAAATGCCCGGTCCGCATTGTCCACTGTGTTGGGACTGCCTTTCGATGCTCAATAGGCAGCTACGGGCGTACGCGCCTGACAACCGCGTTGCGCCGCGAGGGCTGGACCTGCTTGGCAACTGCCATTAACCGACCATGTACGACCAGGCCAGATTTTTTCTTAAGTGGGGTAGCTGCCTTAATACAGTAGACTCAAGATATTGTGGTTCTCACTCCTGAAGTCTCGAAACAGCTTGATTATCCAGGCACTTGGCAGCAGTTTCGCGCCTGGTTTCCCGACGAACAATTCTGCGTTGCCTATCTGGAACGGCTGCGCTGGCCCGAGGGTTTTCGCTGTCCGGGCTGTGCCGGCGAGAAGGGCTGGCGGCTCGACGATGGCTCCTGGGCTTGCTCCGGTTGCGCCCGCAGGGTCTCCGTAACCGCGGGAACGATCTTCGATCGCAGCCGGGTTCCGTTGGCGGACTGGTTTACTGCCGTCTGGTTCATGACCAACCAAAAATACGGAATCAGCGCGCTGGGTTTGCAGCGGTTGCTGGGTCTGGGTAGCTATCAGACGGCTTGGACCATGCTACGCAAACTGCGTTCGGCCATGGTGCGTCCGGCGCGCGAGAGGCTCTCGGGTACGGTCGAGGTGGACGAGACCTATGTGGGCGGCATCGCCGAGGGCGCGCGCGGCCGTGGCGCGGAGAGAAAATTTGTCGTGGTGATTGCGATTGAACTGCTTGACCCCGTAGGTTTTGGGCGCGTGCGCCTCAGACGGGTCGCGGATGTTTCCTCGGCCAGCTTGAGCCCCTTTGTCGAGTATGCAGTTGAGCCGGGAAGCGCGGTTCGCACCGATGCGTGGAAGGGCTACAACGGATTATCCAAGCGCAACTACCATCACCAGGCCATCAACTTGTCGGCAACGGGTGATCCGGCGCATGTCGTCATGCCGGGCGTTCATACGGTGGCCGCTCTGCTGAAGCGATGGCTGCTGGGAACGCACCAAGGCTCGGTCACAGCGGCTCATCTGGACGCCTATCTGGACGAGTTCGCCTTCCGCTTCAATCGCAGAAAGTCGCGCCGCCGCGGAATGCTGTTCTATCGACTGCTGGAGAACGCGGTGGTCACAAAGCCAACGCGCTACCGGCCATCGCGGGCGAGCCTGCCCAGCGGAAAACACAACCAGTAGTGGTTACTGTACTAAGGCAGCTACACAACTCTGCAAAATATTCTTCGACGTTACAAAGAGCCAAATCACGCCTCAAAATGCAGCGAATGCGGCCTGGAGACCGCCGCATGAGACAGAAAAAACGTGGTACTTTCCAGTAGGGACGTAATCTATCATGTTGGATCGAGCGAAGAGCTTCGACTCGCCATGATCGAAGCTCTGGTGACAAATTTTCCGGCGAATTCCTTTGTTCCGAAGAGCGAATCGACACAAGCAAACCTTTTCGAGCAAGTTGCCACGGTTCGTTCCTCAAAGAGGATGGTGATGGAGAAGAATCCAGCCAACTGGAAAGCCGAGCTGCGTGCGATGACGGCGCTGGCCGTGCCCGTCGTACTGAGCGAGCTGGGCTGGATGGCGATGGGCGTCGTCGATACGCTCATGGTGGGCCGGCTCGGCCCGGCGGCGATTGGCGCCGTGGCTCTGGGCAATGCGCTCTATTACACGCCCTCGATCTTCGGCATGGGCCTGCTTCTGGGCCTCGACACGCTGGTCGCGCAGGCTTACGGCCGGCAGGATCACGACGAGTGCCATCGCTGGCTGGCGCAGGGCGTCTATCTGGCGCTGATCGCAGCCGTGCCGATCACGCTCGTCATCGCGCTGACAAGCCTCACGCTGACGCATTTTGGCATCGCGTCCGCAGTCGCCGGGCCCGCCAGCGTCTATCTGCGTCTGGTCAATTGGAGCACGCTGCCGTTGCTGCTCTATGGCGCCACGCGCCGTTATTTGCAGGGCGTGGGCCAGGCGCGCGTCATCACGCTGACGTACGTCGTTGCGAATCTGGTCAACTGGATTGGCAACTGGGCGCTCATTTACGGCAAACTGGGCGCGCCGGCGATGGGCGTCGCGGGCTCGGCGCTTTCGACTGTGCTCTCGCGCCTCGTCATGGCCGCAGCGCTCCTCGGCTTCGCCTGGCGTTACGAACGCAGCCGCGGGCATCCGCTGTTTCACCACTGGGCGGCACCGCAATGGAAGCGGCTGCGAGAACTTTTGCGGCTGGGCGCGCCGGCCGCCGGGCAAGTTCTGCTGGAGGTGGGCGCCTGGAATCTGGCCACCTTTGCAGCCAGCTATTTGACGCCCGTCGAGCTGGCCACGCACCAGATCGTGCTCAACTACGCCAGCCTCACGTACATGGTCCCACTGGGCGTCTCGGCGGCGGCCGCGGTCAGCGTGGGCCACGCCCTGGGTGCGGGCGATCGGGCGCGGGCGCAACGCGCCGGGTGGATGGCGCTGGCCCTGGGCACGGGCTTCATGCTGTTGGCCGCGCTCGCGTTTCTGCTCTGGCCGCGCCCGCTGATCGCGCTCTTCTCGCGCGATCCACGGGTGCTCGCTCTGGGGCCAAAGCTCCTGGCCATCGTCGCCTGCTTCGAGGTCTTCGACGGCATTCAGACGGTCTCGACTGGCGCGCTGCGCGGCCTGGGCGAGACGCGCGCGCCCATGTGGGCCAATCTCGTCGCGTACTTCGTGCTGGGACTTCCCCTGGGTTTCTTTCTTTGCTTCGGATTGAAGCGGGGAATTTACGGGCTGTGGATCGGGCTGACGGTCGCGCTGATTCTGATTGCGCTGGCGCTGGTCGCGCGCTGGCGGCGCGATGCGCGCAAAACGCTCGCGGCAGGGAGCGCGTGAGCGCAGGCATGCGCCTTTGCAACCATCGCGCTTTGCCCGATTCGGCATTGCCTGTCGCAGAATGCGCCGAACGGCCAAAGACAGTCCCTCTCAAAAGTGACTATAATCACATACCGAAGCGAAGGATTTTGCCTACGATCGCAGGCCGGGCAAGATCATCGCTTCAAGATCCTTCGGAAGGGGATTCCGCCACATGGCGACAGAACACCTGGTCCTGGGGCAAGAGCAGGGCGAAAGCGGTACGCGCAAGCGCATCGCAAACGACTTCAGCATCAACATAGCCACGGTCAATGGATCGGGTTCGCAATCGGCCAACAGCGTGCTCTTCAAGAGCATCTTCGGCATGGGCGTTCCGGTCAGCGGCAAAAATCTGTTCCCGTCGAACATTGCGGGCATGCCGACGTGGTTTGTCATCCGCACCAGCAAGGATGGCTATCTGGCGCGCAAACAGGAGGCGGAGATTCTGGTGGCGCTCAACCCGGCGACGGCGCGCGAGGATGCGCTGGCGCTGCCCGCCGGCGGCGTGGCGATTTACGAAGAGAGCCTGAACCTCAAGCAGTATCGCGAGGATCTGGTCTTTTATCCAGCGCCTTTCGACAAGATCACCGCCAGCATTTGCCCCGAAGCCAAGCTGCGCAAGCTGGTCAAGAACATGGTCTACGTGGGCGTGACCGCCAAGGTTCTCGGCATCGACCTCGGCGTGGTGGAGCAGTGCGTGCGCCAGCAATTCTCTCACAAGCAGAAGGTCTTCGATCTGAACTTCGGCGCGGTGAAAGCCGGGTGGGAGTACGCGCAGGCCAATCTGCCCAAGCAGGATCCGTACGTTGTCGAGCCGATGGACCGCACTGCGGGCCAGATTGTGATCGACGGCAACGCGGCCTGCGGCATGGGCGCGGTCTTTGCCGGCGTCACCGTGGTCGCATGGTACCCGATCACGCCCTCGACCTCGCTGATTGAGGAAGCGACGGCTCTTTTGAAGAAGCTGCGCATCACACCCGAGGGCAAGGCCACCTTCGCCGTGGTGCAGGCCGAGGACGAACTGGCCGCGATCGGCATGGTGCTGGGCGCCGGATGGGCGGGCGCGCGCGCGATGACGGCGACCTCCGGGCCGGGCGTCTCGCTGATGGCCGAGTTCGCCGGCTTCGGCTACTACGCCGAGATTCCCGGCGTGATCTTCAACGTGCAGCGCACGGGCCCTTCAACGGGCATGCCCACGCGCACGCAGCAGGCCGACGTGCTCTCCACGGCGTTTCTTTCGCACGGCGACACCAAGCATCCGTTTCTGCTGCCGGGCAGCGTGAAGGAGTGTTTCGAGTTCGCCGGCGCGGCCTTCGATGTGGCCGAACGGTTGCAAACGCCGGTTTTCGTGCTCACCGATCTCGATCTGGGCATGAACCAGTGGATGTCGGAGCCGTTCGCCTATCCCGCGAAGCCGCTCGATCGCGGCAAGGTGCTTTCGGGCGAAGAACTGGAAAAACTGGGCGGATTTGCGCGTTATCGCGACGTGGACGGCGACGGCGTCGGCTGGCGCACGCTGCCGGGCACGCAGCACGCCAAGGCGGCCTATTTCACGCGCGGCTCCGGGCACAACGATGCGGCTGGCTACACGGAGCGGCCGGGCGAATACCAGGCGGTCATGGATCGGCTGGCGCGCAAGTTCGAGGGCGCGCGCACGCTGACGCCGGCTCCGGTCGCCTATCGCGACGGCCAGTCGAAGATCGGTTTTCTGGCCTACGGAACCACCGACTTCGCGCTGCGCGAGAGTCTGGACCAGATCGAAAACGAACTCGGCGTGCGCGCCGACTACATGCGCATCCGCGCCTATCCCTTCGCGCATGCGATTCACGACTTTGTGGCCAGCCACGAGCGCGTTTATGTGGTCGAGCAGAATCGCGACGCGCAGATGGCGAGCCTGCTGAAGCTGGATCTGGAGGCGGGACAGACAGTGAAACTGCGCAGCATCCTGCACTACAACGGCCTGCCCATCGACGCGCGCACGATTACCGATGAATTCAAAACCAGGGAGGGCTTGTAATGGCCACTGCAACTGTAAACGGAGCCGCGGGCCCGAAGGTCAATCGCATCGGTCTGCCCATTGTCGAGTACCGCGGCGGCAAATCGACGTTGTGCGCCGGCTGCGGCCATAACGCCATCTCCGAGCGCATCGTCGACGCGATGTTCGAGATGGGCGTGGAGCCGGAGCGGGTCATCAAGATGAGCGGCATCGGCTGCTCGTCGAAGAGCCCGGCGTATTTCATGAGCCGCTCGTTCAGCGTCAACAGCGTGCATGGGCGCATGCCCAGTGTGACCAGCGGCGCACTGCTGGCCAACGCCGCGCTGACAGCCATCGGCGTCTCCGGCGACGGCGACACGGCCTCGATCGGCATTGGCCAGTTCGTCCACATGATGCGCCGCAACCTGCCGATGATTTACATCGTCGAGAACAACGGCGTCTACGGACTGACCAAGGGACAGTTCTCGGCCACGGCCGACATCGGCTCCAAACTCAAGACGGGCGTCATCAACGATCTGCCGCCGATCGACACCTGCGCCCTCGCCATCCAGTTGGGCGCGACCTTTGTCGGCCGCTCCTTTTCCGGCGACAAGAAACAGTTGCTCTCCATGCTGAAGGCGGCCATCGCGCACAAGGGCACGGTGCTGCTCGACGTCATCAGCCCCTGCGTCACCTTCAACGATCACGAGGGCTCGACCAAGAGCTACAAATTTTTGCAGGACCACGACGAGCCGGTCAACGAGGTCGGTTTTGTGCCCAGTTTCGACGAGATCGAGATCGACTACGACTCCGGCGCAGTCTACGACGTGGCGATGCACGACGGCTCACACCTGCGCATGCGCAAGCTGCGCGAGGATTACGATCCCACCGACAAAGCCAACGCGGTACGCACACTGATGGAGGCGCACGAAAACGACGAGGTTCTCACCGGAGTCTTTTTCATCGACACCAGGCAGCCAACCTTCGTCGACCGGTTGAACATGGTGAACGAGCCGCTGGCCACGCTGCCGGAATCGATCGTCCGGCCACCGAAGGCGGCTCTCGACAGCCTGATGGCGAGTTTGCAGTAAGTTCAAGCAGGAGTTGAACCCAGCGCCTGCCCATACGCGGCAGGCGCTGGGTTTTTTGCGCGGCTGGAGAACGGCCGAAACATTCCCACCGCTGAACTCCCTGGAAAATCTGTCTTGCCGAGCCACTTGCGCATGAAAGAAAACCACGGGACTTTCGAGCCACTTGCAAAATTCAATCGACGGTCGCAAAACTTGAAAGGGCACGACTTGAGTCGCGCCATAAGACGCCTGGAATGAATGGAGCTTTTGCCCCCGATGGAGGTTTTTTCTCCTGCGGCCGCTCCGTAACTGAATTTTGCAAGTGGCTCATTCGTCCCATCTTTTCCTGTTTTGTTGTTTTCGCCGGTCCTGCTTGGCTTTTCCGCAACGACTGAGGCTGTGACCGCTTCAGGCTGTTCCTGGCGGCAATGCAACATCGAAATACGTCGGCCCTGGGCGACTTCCCGTTTGCCGAACATCGCCGCGCCCTGCGCGTTACCCTACAGAAGAACCATGACCGCAGAACCATGACCACGAAGAACCAGCCCACTCCTGCGACTTCCGCCGGGAAACGAGACCCGTTCGCCAACGCGCTTGCGGTTCTCAAGGAGGCCATTGCCGCGCGGGCGTTTCCCGGCTGCGCTTTTGGTGTTTCCAGCGGCGGCAAAGTTGTTTTCGAGGGCGCGCTGGGGCGCTTCACCTACGAGGAGACCGCGCCGGCCGTAACTGCGCGGACAGTCTTCGATCTGGCCAGCCTGACGAAGGTCGTCGCCACCACGGCCGCGGCCATGCGCCTCGTCGCGCGCGGACGGCTCGATCTCGATGCGCCGCTCGGCGCGTTGCTGCCGGAGTTCCTGGCTGGACGCACGGCCAGCGATCCGGCGCGAAGCATCACGCTGGCCCACCTGCTGGCGCACAACTCCGGTCTGCCGGGCAATGTGGAGTTTTTTCGTACGGTCACGACGCCCGATGCACTGCTGCGCGCCTGCTTCGCGTTGCCGGTCGAGACCGAACCAGGCGCGCGCGCCGAGTACTCCGATCCCGGCTTCCTCCTCCTCGGCAAAGCCATTGAGAAACTGACGGCGGAAGAGCTTTCCACATGGACCGCACGGGAGATTTTCCGGCCGCTCGGCATGACGGCGACAACGTTTTGTCCACCGGAGGCGCTTCGGCCCACGATTCCTCCCACCGAAGTGGATGCAAGCCTTCGCCATCGCCGTATCCAGGGCGAGGTGCAGGACGAAAATGCCTGGATGCTCGGCGGCGTGGCCGGCCACGCCGGGCTTTTCTCGAACGTTGCCGACCTGCTGCGCTTTGCGGAGGCGATTCTCGCCAGCGGTTGTACGGCCGCTGGCGGAAAGCTGGATTCCTTCTTCGATCGCGCGGTGCTCGACCGGTTCTGCCAGCGGCAGCCGCCGGAAGGCAGTTCGCGCGCGCTCGGCTGGGATACGCCGTCGGAGCCCTCGTCCTCGGGACGGTGCTTTGCAGAAGATTCCATCGGCCACCTTGGCTATAGCGGCTGCTCGCTGTGGATCGACCGGAAGGCCGGAGTCGCCGTGGCGCTGCTGACCAACCGCACCTGGCCGGATCGCAAGAATCAGTCCATCCGCGCCGTGCGGCCGGCCTTTCACGACGCGGTTCGCCACGGATGCCAACAGGTCTGACCAGCAGACAATCCCCCCGCCGGCAGGAACAAATCTTTCGGGTTGCCTGTTTTTATCGATACAATCAAAACTGGGGACTGACGCGATGCTATCGAGCACCACGATGCAGGAGACTCCTGGCGCACGGACCAAAGATACGAACAACGACCAGGCGGAGCTGCTTCAACAATTGACGACGGAAGGCCAGAACGAGGCCTCCCAGGGGCTGGACACCAAATCCGCCCTCGAGATTGCGCGCATCATCAATCACGAGGACGCCAAGATCGCCGGGGCCGTCAAGAAGGCCCTGCCCGAGATCGCCAACGTCATCGATCAGGTGGCGCGCAGCCTGCGCGATGGCGGCCGGCTGATCTACGTGGGCGCGGGATCGAGCGGACGGATTGCCGCTCTTGACGCCTCCGAGTGCCCGCCCAGCTACTCGACGGCGCCCGGCCAGGTGCAGTACATCATGGCTGGCGGCCCGAAGGCGCTAGCCTCGGCCGTCGAGGTCAACGAAGACGCCGAAGAGATGGGCGAGCGCGACGTGGCGCGACGCAGACCGACGCGCAAAGACATCGTCATCGGCGTCTCGGCCTCCGGCCGCACACCGTACGTGGTGGCCGCCGTAGCCTACGCACGAGCGCGTGGCGCCAAAACCGCGGCCGTCACCTGCAATCAGGGCACACCGCTGGCCGCCGCCGCCGAGATCGCCATCGTCGCCGAGGTTGGTCCCGAGGTCATCGCCGGATCGACGCGCATGAAGGCCGCCACCGCGCAGAAGATGATCCTGAACACGATCACCACGGGCGCCATGACGCGGCTGGGCTACGTGTACGAGAACCTGATGGTCAACGTACACATGCAAAACTCGAAGCTGGTCGAGCGCGGCATCCGCATCCTCATGCGCGCCTGCAATCTGGACCGCGCCGCGGCCGTCGAGGCCATCCGCATCGCCGGACGCAGCGTTCCGGTCGCGCTGGTGATGCTGAAGGCCAAAGTCGACAAGCCGGAGGCGGTGCGGCGGCTGGCCAAATCCGACGGCAATGTGCGTGTTGCCATCGAAGACAATGTTCTCGAGTTGTAGAGGCTGCGGGATTGTTACAATGGTGTGGTCATGAGCAAGCATGTTTTTTTCACCGTCGCGGGCAACCGCGTGCAGGGCTTCCGCACTCTCCAGATCGCGCTGGCGGCAGGATTGCTTGCCGTGGCATCGCACCATGCACTTCTGGCGCAGACCCCGAACGGGCACGCCGTCACACCCGGCGCGGCCACCACACAGTCCGTTCCAAAGCAGGCCGCGCCACCGGCCACCTCGGACGTCGCGCCCGCCGACGCACCAGCCGCCTCCACGGATGTGGGCACGCCGACCATCCGCACGGCGGTCAATGAGGTCAGCCTGATCTTCACCGTCACGGACAGGCGCGGCCATTACATCTCGAATCTGAACCAGAGCGACTTTGCGCTGCTCGACGACCAGAAGGCGCCAGCACGGGTCAACTCCTTCCACCAGCAGATCAATCTGCCGCTGCGCGCCGGCATCCTCATCGACACCAGCAGTTCGATCCGTTCCCGCTTCCAGTTCGAGCAACAGTCAGCCAAGGAGTTTCTGCTGCAAGTGCTGCGCGCCCGCAACGATCGCGCCTTCGTGATGGGTTTTGATGAAACACCGAACATCGTCACCGACTGGACGAACGATCAGGACGCGCTTGAAACGGGCGTGGACAAGTTGAGTCCGGGAGGCGGTACGGCGCTGTTCGACGCCGTGTACTCGGCCTGCCGCGACAAGCTGCTCACCGCGCGCGGACCGGAGCCCTACCGCAAAGCCATTATCCTTGTCTCCGACGGCAATGACGACGTCAGCCACGTGTATCTGCCCGAAGCCATCAAGGAGTGCGAGCGCGCCGAGACGATCATTTACGCCATCAGCACCAACTGGACGCCCAGCCGCGGCGAGGGCGACAAGATTCTGCAGGAACTGGCCGAGCAGACCGGCGGCGAGGTCTTCTTCCCGCCCTCGGTCGAGGACATGGCGACGAGCTTCAAAAATATTGAAGAAGAACTGCGCAGCCAGTATGCGCTCGTCTATACGCCGGCCGACTTCAAGATGGACGGCGCGTTCCGCAGTATTTATCTCTATTGCTACGACCGCCGTTACACTGTGCGCGCCAAGAAGGGATACTTCGCGCCGCGCGAATGAAGCGAAACACGGGTTCCTTCCGGCCGCGCATCGCAGGAGCTGTTGAACGAGGAGAGACGTGGCCGCAGGTTCAGCTACCATGAGCCCATGGCTGCGTCCCTGAATCGCTCATGCTTTTCCGCGCGATTCTTCGCCCCTCGGCGCGGATGCGCGCGTCCTGCGGAATCCACCGCATTCTCTCCGGAATGCGCCTTCGGCTCCATCGGAGGCCAGCGGCCCGGTGAGGCTGGTTCAGCCCTTGCGGCGGTAAAGAACCTGAAACTCGTAGCCGGGGTTGGCGGGAAAGAGACCGGCTACATGGCGCAGGCGCTCGGCAAGGGATGGAGCAGCCAGGAGCGGATACTCGCGCTCGCGCAAATCATGGAAATCGAAATCGACGGCAAGCGAGAGCATGTAGATGGCCAGCGCGTCGGAGAAGGCCGACTCGAAGAAGGCCATGCGGGCGCGTTCGTCGACGGCGTGCGCCGCTCCGTGCGGTTCGATCGCGTGGCGGCGGGATTCCCAGGCGTCGAGGCTGGTTTCGCCGCGCACCTGCGCTTCAGCCTGCGACCAGGCCAGCGTCGAGAAACTCTCCGGGACGCCAGCCGCTGCCACGAAATTGTGCGCCACGTTGATGAAGAACTCGAAGGCCAGGCCGAAACGGTCTTCCACCAGACGCGTCGAGATGAAAACGGCCTCCGTGGCGCCGAACGTGGCGTTGCGGTGGCAGATGGCGCGATCGCCCAAATCGACCGTGTAAGCCGGGGCGATCTGGGTTTCGCCCGTATCGGCGATGGCCAGGGGCACAAAGTAATAGGCGCGATTGCGCAGGGCCGGGACCAGCGCGGCGGGAACAGCGCCCACCAGCCGTTCGAGGTCCGCCTCGGCCAGGCGCGTCTCGCCAAATGCGGCATAGCGAATGCCGTTCGGGGCCTCCTGCACGGCCGCCTGCGCCGCGATCCGTTCGGCAGGCCATAACTCGATCTGTGCGCCATTCGTCATGAATCTGTATTGTAGCCGATCGAGGACGGCGGGGATTCCCTTGCCAATGCGATGGCCCGGTTACGCCTCGCGGTCGCGCTGAAAACGCAAATGGCGTGCACAGAAAGTCGCTGCGCCAATCGCGAGCACGGCAAGGAGGAAGTCGAAGGGACCGGTGGACTCGGGAACCTGCAACGAAGTGAAGCCGATGAGTCCCTGGCTGAGGCTGCCGTCGGGATTGATGGAGATCAACGCCGCCGCGCCGGAGTTGACCGGAACTGTGAGGTAGTTACTTTTCACGGTCGTGATGTCGTCATGTATGGTTTTGTTTGCTCCAGCATAGGTATAGCCGTACGCAACAGTCCATATCTCGATCTGGATGGCCGCCGACATGTCGGCGTCTGGACCATTTTTCGCTAAGTAGTTATTGCCGTAAGAGGCAATCTCGGTAATCTCAGTAATCAGCGCACTTGAGAGCGCGCCTGAGTCGATCTCCGAGGTCGGCTCCAGCGCGAAAAGATAGTTGGTATTCGTCGCGGCCGGGTTGCTATTGGGAGTGGGTGAATCGACGCTCCAGGTCGCCAGAGTGAACGTTGAGCCAGAGTCCAGCGTCGTCCCAACGTTGGCCGTAAGATCAATCTGTCCAGCCGTGAAGCCTTTGACCTTTGTATTATTTACCTTCAGGAATAAATTCCCTACAGAGCCATTTGACAACGAGACTTGGGAGACGTAAATCGTCGTTGCCCAAGCGGGCCGAGCCGCATAGAGCAGCCCGCAGACCACCACGAACACCGCGAAAAGCAAGGAAAGGCGGGACGTTTTCACCGTGTCGTGTGTACCGTTTGACCGCACTGGAATAGATTACTCTTTTTGTGGGGTAACCCTCATAGCTCTTTCGTAATATCCATTGAGTTACCAGGATGTTACAGGCAATCCGCGTTGCCGCAACGGCCGCCGGAGGGCTTTGCCTCCGGCGTGCCTTGACGCTTTGCCGCTGACGTTTGCCGCGTCCTATTGTTCGATCCAGATCTCGACACGGCGATTTTTCTCCCGGCCATCAGGCGAATCGTTCGAAGCCACGGGAAGCGCCGAGCCAAAGCCCTCCACCACCGACGGCGCGATACCGCGGCGCGTCAACTCCTCGGCGACCACCTTGGCGCGGTTCAAGGAGAGAAGCTGATTGGCCTGCGAGCCGCCCGACGAATCCGAGAAACCAAAGAGCAGAACCTGCGCCTTCGCTCCGCCCGTGCCCATGCTGGCCAGTTGCGCTTCCACACGGTCCAGATCCGGCAGCGCACGGTTATCCAGTTGCGCCTCGCCGGTGACGAACCGGAAGTCGATGGGAATCCGCAGGGCCTTGGCTGTCAGCCGGCGGTAGTCAATGGGCGAGTCCACGGCGGCCTTCGCCGCCACGCCCTCGGCCGTCAAGGCCATGAACCCGTTGGCGGCCACGACCTTCTGGCCGGCCGGCGAAAGGGCGAACTGCACAAACTCGCGCACCTGCGGCTTGGCCGGATTGGCCGGCGTGTACAGATAGAGACGGCGGGAGAGCACGTAGTCCTCGGTCGCCACCGTGAGCAGGGTCGGCAGCAGCGGTTCCGTTCCCTCGTCGGAGACCGCCAGCGCCTTGGCACGCAGAACATACGGCAGACCGATGAAGCCGATCCCATCCGGATCGTTGGCGACCTCGTTCGAGAGCTGGGTCGAGTCTTCGAATCGTTTGGCGGTTTTGGCCAACGGCTTGCCCGCCAGCACCAGGCTCGCAAAGGTGTCGTAAGTTCCGGAATTGTCGTCACGCGCGTAGAGGTGGACGGGACTTCCGTCTTCCCACTGAGCGCTGTCGCCGTCGAAGAGGCTCTGCAGTTTCTTTTTCGAGATGGAATTGAGG
Source organism: Acidobacteriota bacterium (assembly GCA_021785495.1). GTDB lineage: Bacteria > Acidobacteriota > Terriglobia > Terriglobales > Acidobacteriaceae > Telmatobacter. Next base: position 13,480 of record JAJYFB010000073.1, read on the forward strand.
GGATTGCGCCGATTCACGATCACGGCCACGCCGTCGAGGCCCAGAATGTG
>JAJYFB010000216.1 GCA_021785495.1 Acidobacteriota bacterium
TGGAGACGATTCGCTTTGCGCTCTTCGCAGGCTGGCCGTTCACGAGCGGAAAAGATTTTTGGCCAGGAAGAGCACATTCGCCGGCCGCTCGGCCAGGCGGCGCATGAAGTAGGGATACCACTCGGTCCCGAAGGGCACGTAGACGCGCACATGGAACCCGTCGCGCACCAGCGCGCGCTGCAGGTCGCGCCGCACTCCATACAGCATTTGAAACTCAAAGTGATTGCGGTCGATTCCGCGCGACGCGATGTAGCTTTTGACGTTCGCGACGATCCTCTCGTCGTGCGTGGCCAGCCCGTGATAGACGGAGCTCGCGAGAAGCCTCTGGCTGAGCTTGAGATAGTTGCGATCGACATCGGCCTTGCGCGGCCAGGCAACCTCGGCCGGCTCCTTGTAGGCACCCTTGCAGAGCCGGATGCGGATGCCCTCGGCGAGAAGCCTTTCGACATCGGCCTCGGAGCGGTAGAGATACGCCTGAAGAACGACGCCAATCGCGTCGCGCACGGCCTCCCGCGCGTGGATGCGACACACAAGGTCGAGCGTCGCATCCGTCAGGCGCGAATCTTCCATATCGACGCGCACAAAGCTGCCGGTGGCCTGCGCGTGCTCGGCCAACTTGCCGGCGATGGACTCGGCCAGATCCGCCGATTGTTCCAGCCCCATCTGCGTGAGCTTGAGGCTGACGTTGGCGTTGAGATGGCGCGCGGCAATCGCGTCCAGCAGCTTGTGATAGACCTCGGCCGCGCGGTGCGCCTCCGCCTCGGAAGTGACGCTTTCACCCAGCGAGTCGAGCGTGACGGCGATGCCCTGCGCGTTGAGCGCCTCGGCGACGCGCAGGGCGTCGTCGATCGTACGGCCTGCGATGAAACGCGCGTTGAGGCGAGAGCCGAGCAGGGAGCGTTCGCAGAAATGACGCAGAGGGCGACTGTGCGAGAGAGCGATGAAGACGGAGCGCAGCAGCGACATGACTTGTCCCTCGAAGAGGGTACGCCGGCAGAGGCAGACTCGGCAAACCTGACAGAACGAAAGAACCGATCCCTATCGCACGTGGAACAGCGCGCTGCCGTGGGCCGGCAGATTCACGCTGATCTCTTTGGCGTCTTTCGTGGTCGAATCGTCCCAGGCGTTCTCGGCCGAGTGCTTCCGGTTGTCGAGCCCAAGCGCTTTCCACGGAGCGCGCACCGTAGTGGCGTGATCGGCGAGATTGAAAAACGCGAAGTACTCGGCATAGCCGCGGTCGCCGGCCTTGCCCACGGTGGCCCGCCAGACGCGGATGTTCTCAAATTGCGGGCCCAGCGCGGAAAGGTCTACCGGGCGGCTATCGTTCGCATTCTGATCCACGAAGAGAAGCGTCTGGTTGGTCATCAGCGAGCGGGTCAGAGCGTCGAGCCGGGTAAGATTCGCGCCCACGATCAGCGGCGAGCGCGTGACGCACCAGAGCGTGAACTCGGTGCGCTGTTCGTCGGCCGTCAATCTTGAGGCGCGCACATCGCCCCAGCCAGGGTGCGGACCCAGCCATCCCTCGGGCAGCATGTCCGGATCGGGCCAACTGCCGGGGCCGGAGTAGGGAGACCACTGGGCAAGCATGGCGAAATCGCCGCGCAACCCAAAGGGAAAACCATCGGCGGTCTGATCGGGGAACTTCCATCCGTCCCAATGGTCGTTCGTGATGCGCCACATCTGCGCGTATTGTTGAATCTCCGCGACGTGGCTCGGATGGGTGGGACCGGGCGAGAGGCTGAGCACGATGGGCCGGCCGGTCTTGCGAATGGCCGCGGCGATCTGACGAATTTCGGTGGGGCGGTAGGGATGGTCGGAGATGCAATCGACTTTGAGAAAATCCACGCCCCAGCCTGCGTAAAGCTTCAGCATCGCGTCGTAATAGGCCTGGCCGGCGGCGTTATCCTTGACGCCCCAGTTGCCCTCGTCCCACGGGCAGGACGACGCGAGGTCGGCGGCGTCGGCGGCATGGAACGCCGTGCCGGCGATGGGAAGATTTTGCGCGACCACCTGGCGGGGAATGCCGCGCACGATGTGGATGCCGAATTTGAGTCCCTGGCTGTGCAGCCAGTCGGCCAGCGGCCGGAACCCCGCGCCATGGGCCGCCGAGGGATAGCGCGCATCGACCGGAATCAGCAGCCCGTCGCCGTTCCAGCGGTACTTCTTGTCGGCCAGGGTCTTGCCATCGGGATTGGCCATGTACCAGCCCTCATCGATGACGGCGTATCGCCAGCCGAACTGTTCGAGCGAGGCGAGCACGGTGGCGTTGGCCCGGAACTGCGCCTCGTCGATGGTGAATCCGTAGGCGTCCCAACTGTTCCAGCCCATGGGCGGCGTAGACGCCGGCGTTTGCGCAAGACCGAGGAAGGGCAAAAGGCACAGAGCCGCAAGAATTGCCGCGGAAAAAGATCGAGGCGTGCTCATGTGAAAACGTATAACACATTTTGCGCCCCGCGCGGGATTCATCGCAGAACCATCTGTCGTCGCAACCGGCCTTGCTATCCTACGAAAAATCGCACGGCTGGAAACGGCTTCCGATCGGATGCGATAAGCGAGGGTCACTCCTACACGGCGGGAGAGGCCACGGCGGGAGAGGCGGGGCGTTCGTTGAGCAGGGATCGGCAGAGCGGTGGGCAGCACGCAGCGGCCTCGGACGAAACGCTGCTGGAGGGCGTGCGGGCGCAGGATCAAGC
>JAJYFB010000074.1 GCA_021785495.1 Acidobacteriota bacterium
CGGCGATCCAGACGATATTGAGCGAGCCCAGGCAGCGCAGGGGAACGATGCGCACGCTGGCGTCGTAGCGCGCGCGGTTGCGGCCGGCCTGATCGAGGGCCGGGTAGGCGTCGTTTTCGCAGGCGAGGACCAGAATGCGCGGCGTGTCCTCGAACTCGTCGGGCACTTCGATGGCCTTGACCATCGCCGAGACAATCTCCACCGAATAGTTCTTGAAGGAGATGATGCGCTCGGGACAAGCGCCCATGCAGATGCCGCAGCGGCGGCAGCGATAGGGATTGAAGCGCGGCGTGCCTTTTTCGTCCTCGTCGATGGCGCCGAAGGGGCACTCGACGGTGCAGCGTTTGCAGGACGTGCAGCGCTGCAGGGCGAAGATGGGAATCGACAGATCGCCGGCGCGAGGATGCACGGCCTGGCCGCGCGCCGCCATCTGCACGCTCTGAATGGCCTTCATCATCGCGCCGCAGGCGTCCTCGGCGGCAAAGGCCGCGTCCATCGGCGCGCGCACGGCGCCGGCCGTATAAATGCCTGTGCGCTGCGTCTCGTAGGGAAAGCAGATGAAGTGCGAGCTGGAGAAGCCGTTGTGCAGGACGGGCAGGTCCGGCCCCTGGCGGTAGTTGAGGTTGAGAATCTCCGTGCCGTCGTGGTCCGCCAGCCGCGCAATGGTTTTTTCTGCTTCCGCGCACTGGATCGCCGACTCATTGCGTTCGATGGTGCGCCGCGCCTCGCGCAGCGTGCGGATCGCGTCGTTGTCGGCCGAGTTCGGCGTCATGCCCGTGGCCAGAACCACCAGGTCGGCCGCGATGCGCACCGTCTGGTCCAGCAGGTTGCCATTGACGTTGACGGCGATCTGGCCATCGGCGGCTTCTTCGAGGCTCTCGACGCTACCTTTCATGAAAAAGTTCAGGGGATGGTCCTGAACGACGTTGTAATATTTTTCGTACTGGCCCGGCGTCACCATGTCCCGGTAGACGATGTAGATTTCCATCTCCGGGTTCTGCGCGCGCAGCAGCTCGATCTCCTTCAGCGTGGACATGCAGCAGACCGACGAGCAGTAGCTCAACTGTTCAGGGGCGCGTGAGCCGGCGCATTGCACGAAGAGCGCGCTGCGCAAGGGCTTGCCGTCCGAGGGACGCGCCACCGGGCCGGCCGCCGCCATCCGCTCCAGCTCAACGTTGGTGACGACGTTCGGCAGATCGACGCCCGGCAGATTCAGTTTGGCGCGATCGTACGGCTTCCACCCGGTGGCCATGACGATGGCGCCCACGCGATGGTTTTCTTCTCCGTGGCCGTTGCGCAGCGTCACGTCGAAGCTGCCCGGCTGGCCTTCGGCGCGGACCACGCGCGTCGCGCAGAAAATTTTGATGAGGGGATGCGCCGCGACCTCGCCGATGGTTGCGGCCAGGGGGTTGTCCTCGGCCGCCGAGTACGGTGCGTGCGTGGGAAAGACCTTCTTGAGGCCGCCGAGGCGGCCGCCGAGCTGCGGCTCGGCTTCGACCAGCAGAACTTCGTATCCCGCCCGGGCCCCGGCCAGAGCGGCATGGAGGCCGCTTACGCCGCCGCCAATCACAAGGATCGTGCGCGCGATGGGATTGTCCAGCGGCGCGACGGGCTCCGTCTTTGCGGCTCTGGCGATGCCCATGCGTAGCAGGTCCTCGGCCAGCATCTGCGCGTCTTCGCCGGGTTCGTGCGACCAGGCGACCTGCTCGCGCAGGTTGACGCGCTCGACCGGCAGCGCCGTCTCGAATTGAAAGCATTCGGTCTTGGCGCGGGGCGAACAGGCCGCGACCACGACCGTATCGACGGCGTTCTGCGCCAGATCGGCGCGAATCTGCGACACACCCTCCGCGCCGCACAGGCAGGAATGCCTGCGGCAGACGGATGCCTTGTGTTCCTTGACCGCGACTCCGGCCAGCTTGTCGAGATCGAGAGACTCGCCGATCGAGCAGCCTTCGCAGATGTACACTCCCAGTTTTTTATCCATAAGTTCTGCCTATTTTGTCCTGTTGCCGATCGCTTTGAGCGCCGCGCCGGTGGCGTCGCGCACGGCCGCCGACACCTCCGTGGGCCGTTTGACGCATCCGGCGGCCATCACGCCGGGGGTGCTACCGCAGGCAAATCCGAACTCGTCGAGCTGCGCCGACTGCGGCAGGCCGCCGCTTTGCGGTGTCATGCCCACGGCCAGCACAACCAGATCGTAGGCCCGCTCGATCTTTTTGCCCGCCAGCACATCCTCGGCGGTCAGCACCAGTTCGTGGCCTCCGGCGCGTTCCTCAACCCGGCCGATCTTGCCTTTGACCAGTTCGATTCCCGTCTCCTCAACCGCCCTGGCTGCAAAATTCTGTAACTCGCCGGGCGTGCGCAGATCGATGTAGAACATCGAGATGTGCGCCTCGGGCTGCTGCGCGCGCACGTAACGCGCCTGCTTGAGCGAGGCCGTGCAGCAGACGCCCGAGCAGTAGGGCAGATGGTTGCGGTCGCGCGATCCGGCGCATTGCACAAAGGCCACCGAGCGCGGCGGCTTTCCATCCGACGGCCGCAGAATCCGGCCCTGCGTTGGCCCATCCGGAGCCGCCAGCCGCTCCATCATGACGTTCGTGATGACGTCGGGAAATCTGCCGAAGCCGAGGTTCTCGATCTTGCGCGCGTCGTAGGGCGCCCAGCCGGTGGCCAGGACGACCGCGGCGGCCTGGAACGTCTTCCGCGTCTCCTGCTGGCTCAGGTCGATGGCGCCGTATTTGCACGCGCTCGCGCAGGAGCCGCAGCCCTGCGGGCAGCTTGCGCGCTCGACGACATACTGCGCAGGCGAGGCCATCCAGTGCGGCAGATGAATCGCCCGGGTCTTCGAGAGGCCGTAGTTGAAGCTGTCGGGAACCTCGACCGGACAGGCCGGCGCGCAGGCGCCGCAGAGCGTGCAGGCCGGGGTCACGTAGCGCGGATGGATGCGCACCACCGCCTCGTAGGCGCCGGGTTCTCCATGCAGGCTCTCCAGCTCCGCCAGCGTGAGGATCGTGAGCCGGGGCGTGTTCTGCGCTCTCCGGTGGTCGATCTCCAGACCGCACGGCGGCGGGCAGAGCTTGGGAAAGTAACGATGGAAGGCGGCGACGCGCCCGCCGAGAGAAGCGGACTTCTCGACGAGAACCACCTCGCGGCCGGCTTCCGCCGCTTCGATTGCGCAGGTCAGCCCTGCAATGCCGCCTCCGATCACCAGGAGGATGCCGCCGTTGTCGTTTGTTGCCGCGAAGCTGCTCATCGTCTTTGTCTCTGCGATCGTTGTTTCTACGCGCCCGCGTGGGGCCATGTCTCCGTTCCGGGGCCGGCTGGCGGAGGCGGATTTCTCAGCTTCATTCTTTTTTCGCCAAAGAGGCTGAAGGCCAGCCAGTCGATGCCGAACTCCAGCAGTTCCTCGTCGTCGCCGGCGATGGCCGCCGCGCGCTCCTCGTCCACGTTGAAGATCTCCAGAAAGCGCGTGTTGAAGACGAAGCGGCGAAAGCGGTCCAGATCGTAGAGGGCCATGAAGTACATGTCCAGCTTTTCCGGGCTCAGCGGCGCGGGCGCATCCCAGCCGGCGTGCGACATCAGCTCGAGAAACTGTCCTTGCATCTGGTCGTAGGCTTCGAGCTGCTGATCCTCGATCCACTCGCGGACCGTGCGCTCCTTGCCGCCGCGGCGGCCCTGGCAAAGCTCTTCCTCGACCATGAAGTAGAAGCGGTTGGTCGCGGCGTTCGGCCCCTTCGGCTCGGCCATGCCCAGCGGATACATGCGGCACGGCCAGGGGCGATGGCCGTAGACGCCGCATCCCGATTCGCCAACGAAGGGGCAGCGGCGGTCGCTCTCGTTCATGCGCAGGAGCACCACGGGAACCTGCCGCTCCCGTGAGCGCATGGTCAGCGCGTATTTCTCCAGAAACTCCGAGGATTCGATCTTGAGCGCTTTCTTCAGGCGCAGCACGTCGTAAGGCGAGAGCACGATCGTCACGTCGCCGCAGCAGCGGTTGAAGCACGCGCGATCGGGGCCGCAGCGGAAGCAGAACCGGGTGTCCAGATCCATGCGCACGCTGTCGTTCAGAATGGCTTGTTCGGTCAATTCAGGCATGAGGAGCCGCCTCTTCGGGAAGTATGTTGTCCTTGAGCGCCTCGCGCGACCAGACGGGCAGCGGCCCGGTCTCTCCGGTCTCCGGCTCGATCCGGTGGCGATACGACGCGGCGATGTGATAGTGGCTCTTCATCCACTCCCAGCCGCGCACGAAGTAGGGACACTCGTCGTTGAAGCAGACAAACTGGAATGCGCCGGACCAGCTTGTCGCCTCCGGGTTGGTCCAGCGGCTCATGGGCCGCTGGCAGTGAGGGCAAAGAGTCTCGATGGGCAGCGTCATCGCGGGATGTCCATGCAGAAGGGGTTCCGGACGCGGCCGGAACCCCTTGCCTGTTCGGTGCGTAAGGCGTGTCTGCGGCCGTGCAGACCGTTACGCAGTGGGTTGTTCAAAGACGTGGAGGATGGGCCGCTTGGTCATCTGCCACTCGCCGGACTTCGGGTCGCAGCGGCAGTTGGCGAAGACGTGCCAGTTCTCCTCATCCAGCGTGGGCATGTCGGCGCGGAAGTAGTAACCCGGCCAGCGCGTCTCGTTGCGGAAGAGCATGGTGCGCACGTGCGCTTCGGCCTGCCACATGCGGTGGACGTTCTCCCAGCAGCGCATCAGCTCGTGCAGATTGGAGGCGGCCAGCTTCTCGGCGTCTTCCTTGAGGAAGGCCAGAAGCTCGAGCGCCCGCTCCAGCATGGGCTTGTTCGTGGTGAACTGCGCCGTCACGCCGCCCGCGTACTCGTCCATGATCTTCTGCATCCGGTACATGAACGCGCGCGGCTTGATGTAGTTGGGATTGAGATCCTCGTCGGTCGACACATTCTGGTTCTGCGTGAAGGTATCGAGCGGCTTCATCATCTCGGCGACAGCCTTGTCGATTTCGGCCTGGTCCGTCTTGGGCAGATTGTTGTTGTCGACGATATATTTGATCGCGGCCTTGGCGGCGATGCGGCCTTCGGCGTGCGAACCGGACGAGAACTTGTGGCTGGAGGCGCCCGAGGCGTCGCCCGCGCAGAACAGGCCCTTGACCGTCGACATGTTGGCGTAGCCCCAGAAGTAATCCGACTTGGTCTTCGAGGTCTGGATGTCTTCCGGGCCGCTGACCCAGGCGCCGGAGGCTCCCGAGTGCGAACCGATGAAGTACGGTTCGGCGGCGGCGATCTCCGAGCTCTTGTCCTCGGGCTGCACATTCGTGGCCGCCCAAAGAATCGCCTGCGAAACCGTCATGTCCAGGAAGTCTTCCCAGGCCTCGGACTCCAGTTCCTTCATCTTTTTCTGGTAGGCCTTGGGATCGTCCTTGTACTGGTCGGCGAGCTTCTTCATGGCCTCTTCCGTGCGCATGTAGAGCGGGCCCTTGCCTTCGAGCACATCGAGCATGCCGAGGTAGTTGCGCAGGTTGGCGGGAACCGGCTTGACGCGGCCGTAGGGGCCCCATTTCTCCAGTTCAGGCTGCCGCTCGATCATGTAGTTGCCGCCCATGGCGTTCGTGGCGCGCGACTTGAAGAGCAGGAACCATGCGCCCACCGGACCGTAGGCGTCCTTGAAGCGGACAGGAATGAAGCGCACTTCCTGGCAGGTCATCTCCGCGCCGGCCTTCAGCGTGAAGTAGGCCGAAGAGCCGGCGTTCCACAGCGGATACCAGGCGCGGCCCATGCCCTCGCCCGAGCTGCGCGGCTTGAAGACGTGCACGGCGCCGCCCATGGCCACCAGCGTCGCCTTGGCCTTGAAGACGTACACCTTGTTCTCGCGCACCGAGAAGCCCAGAGCGCCGGCGCAGCGATCGCCGTCGAGCAGCGGACCGACGATGAAGATGCGCTCGAAGATCTCGCCCACGCCGCTCTGCAGCAGGGCGTTCTTGGCGGCTTCGGCGACCACCACCTTGTACGACTCGCCGTTGATCATCAACTGCCAGCGGCCTTCGTGAACGTACTTGCCGCCCTCGTCCTTCCAGATCGGCAGGCCCCACTTCTCGAAAAGGTGAACGCTCGAATCCACGTGGCGCGCGATGTTGGCCACCAGATCCTCGCGCGTGACGCCCATCAGGTCGTTGCGCACGTAGTTCACGTAGTCATGCACCGAGTTGGCGCCGTCGCGCAGGCCGACATATTGATTGATGGCCGAAAGGCCCATCGCCACCGCACCCGAGCGGTCCACGGCGGCCTTGTCCACCAGCGTAACCTTCAGACCGTTCTGCTTGGCCCAGTACGCGGCTTCCACTGCGGCGCCGCAGGCAGCCATGCCCCCGCCCAGAATCAGAAAATCGGTTTCGACTGTAACAACTTCGGGACTAGGCATTGGCTCCTCCTTTGAGGCTGAAGATTTCAGGCGTTCCCAGCGAGGCCGGCTCCGTATAGAGCGTGGAGCTGTTCAGATCGGCCTTGGTTTCGTAGCCGCCATCGGGCGCGGCCGAACCTTCCGGCGTGCTGCGGATGGGAAACTTGAAACGCTTCAGCGTCCCGTTGCGGAACTTCACGGTCCACATGATCGAATCAGTGGAACGCATCGGCGTCACAGACGCTCCCAGCGGAACGAAGTCCGCATAGCCGCGAATCTGCACCGCCTGGTTGGGGCAGATCTTGACGCAGTTGTAACACTCCCAGCACATCGAAGGATCGCGATTGAAAGCCTTCTGCGTATTCTTGTCCAACGCCATCAGATCGTTCGGACAAATGTACTGACAGGCAGTGCGATCCAGCGCTTTGCAGCCGTCGCACTTCTCAGGATTGACATAACTCGGCACGATTCACCTCCAGCGGAGCCCGAATTGTGGATCAGAGTACTCGTACAACCAAGTACCGGATTTGCTAGTGGACGGACCACACGCGGGCATTCCTTCAGCGCCCTTGTGCTGCCCGAATTATTAAGACGACAGAGATTTGAAACCGCACACGCATCCTTCTGCGAGCAACAGCACTCGCGTCCCGATCAATTCGGGTGTGCCAGGCGAGCGGAGAGCCATGCGCCGCGCTCAATCAGCCGCGGCTTGAGTCTTCCCGCAGGCATTGCCTGCAGCAGGATCGTTTCATCCGGTAAACGACGATCCGTTCTTACCTTTTGAAACCGAGCAAATTCTAAGTTCGCTTTGGACGGGCATCTGTGACTGCGGTCACGCTTGCTCTAAGTTGCTCATAAGTCGCGTCGGGCTTACCGACTTAGACGGGAAATGAAGGCCATTTGCGCGCGACGCCGGCGTCGAGAGGCTTCGGGAGGCAGGCGCGTGCGCAACCGGCTGTCGCCAAAACGAAACGAACTGTCGCCGCTCAAAGTACCTTGTTTAATTTTGTCCGCTCTGAATAGGGCGTTGGGCCGATAAGTTGTCCATGAATTTCAACCAAAACGCTCTAATTAAGAATGTTCGTCGGTGTATTTTTGCTTGTTTCATGTGATCCAAGCTACATTTCCGTCCATAATTCATGGAGAACGCCAGTGCGTCGGGTGATAAGTATCACACTTAGTCGCCGAAGAACTCCTTCCCGGCGACAAGCGGCATTCCGCGAAGCATTGTGATCCATGGCACTTCTTTTCTCCTTGACCGGGCCTATGCTTGTCCTCCGAGCGGGCTTGCCCGCATAATCGGCCGCGGTACGCGCAATCGGCCACGGAGACAGCGATGACGAATGCGGTCTACTTCGCCATGTATGCAGGCCTGGCGATTTTTTTGCTCGGATGTTTGCTGCGCATTCGCGAGTATGCGCGACTGCCGCTTCACCTGCGCTGGGAGCTGTATCCCGTCGCGCACGAGGAGCCGGAGCGCGCCCGGTACGGCGGATCGTACTTTGAAACCGGGCAGTGGTGGCTCAGTCCGCAGGCGGTCAACCATCGCGGCGAGTTCTGCGCCATGTTTCAGGAGATCGCCTTCCTCAAGGGGCTCTGGGAGTACAACCGGCGGCTCTGGCCCGCCTCCTACCTCTTTCACTTCGGTCTCTACGTCTCCATCGCCGCCGCGGCGTTGGGCGGCGTGGGCGCGGCGATCCGGGCCTATCTCTCCGGCGTGAAATTTGCGCAAGGGGCAGCGTGGCTGCTGCTGGCCGGCAAATGGCTGGGCGCGGCGGGAATTGCGCTGGTGATCGCCGGAGCCATTCTTCTGTTGGCGCGCCGTCTTTCCGATCCGGCGCTCAAGAACTACACCAAACCCGCGGACCTCTTCAATCTCGTTTTCTTCCTCGTGGCCTTCGGCTTTCTTGCCGCCGCCTGGCTGGAAAATCCCTCCTCCGTCGCCGCCATCGTGCGCGGGGCCTGGAGATTCGACGGCGGCGTGCATGTGGCCGCCGTTCCAGCCATCGGCGTCGTGCTGAGCTGCGCGCTCGCCGCCTATATTCCGTTTACGCACATGGCGCATTTCATCGCCAAGTACTTCACCTGGCACACGGTGCGCTGGGACGACCGGCGCAACGAGCGCGGCGGCGCGATTGAAGCGAAGATTGCGACGGCGCTCAATTATCGTCCAACCTGGTCGGCCGCGCACATCGGCGCCGACGGAAAACGCACCTGGGGCGAGATCGCCTCCACCAATCCGAACGCCCATCCCAACGAGGAGACGCAGAAATGAGCCATCCGATCAAGCTGCGCGCGATGGCGCGGCCCGACAGCGAGCCGTTGATTCATCTCGATAACGAAAATCTGATGCCGTTGCCGGCCCCGCTCGACAAGCCGGAAAATATCCGCCCCTGGACCGAGCTGACCGGGCAGGCGAAAGGCCGCTACGAGTGCGGACTCGACGACACCTGCGCCGTCAACATTCCCAAGCCGAAGACGCGCGAGGAAGAAGACCGGCTCGTCGCGCAATTTCTGCGCGGCCTCGACAAGCTCTTCGACAAGGAAAACAACTGGACCTTTCTGCAGCCGCTGCTGCTGACCATGGAGCACTGCACCGGCTGCCAGACCTGCGCCGAGTCCTGCCACATCTTCGAGGCCAGCGGCCGCAACGAGCTGTACCGGCCGACCTATCGTTCGGAGGTTCTGCGCCGGCTGTATTTCAAGCACGTGAAGGGCGGCGGCCTGCTCTCGGCCTGGCAGCACGGCTCCATCCAGCTCAACTGGCCGCTGGTGGCGCGGCTGATCGAACTCTCTTACCGTTGCAATCTCTGCCGGCGCTGCGCGCAGAGCTGCCCGATCGGTTGCGACAACGGCCTGGTGGCGCACGAACTGCGCAAGCTCTTCAGCCAGGAGATGGGCATCTCGGCGCGCGAGATTCACGACAGCGGCTCGATGCTGCAACTCAAGGCCGGCTCCTCGACGGGCATGACCGCCGAGATTGTCAAAGACAATATCAGCTTCATCGACGAGGACATCAGCGAGCGCACCGGAATCGAGGTGCATACGCCCTGGGACGTGAAGGGCTCTGACGTGCTGCTGATTCACAACGCGGGCGAGATCATGGCCTGGCCGGAGAACCCCGGCGCCTTCGCGCTGATTCTGACCATGGCCGGCGTCAACTGGACGATGTCGTCGGAGCTGGCCGGCTACGACTCGATCAATTACGGCGTCTGGTACGACGATGCGCAGTTTGCGCGCGTGGCGCTGAAGCACGCCGAGGCGGCGAAAAAACTGGGCGTCAAGCGCATCGTGCTCGGCGAGTGCGGCCACGCGCACAAGGCGCTGACCGTCGTCGCCGACCGCCTGCTGACGGGCGAGCTGAACATTCCCCGCGAGAGCTACCTGCCCATGCTGCGCGAGATCGTCTTCAGCGGCAGGTTCAAGTTCGATCCCGCGCGCAACGACTTTCCGGTCACGCTGCACGACCCCTGCAACATGGTGCGCCTGATGGGCATCGTCGAGCCGCAGCGCGAGATCCTGCGCGCGCTCGCGCCCCGGTTCCGCGAGATGACGCCGCACGGCGTCGATAACTACTGCTGCGGCGGCGGCAGCGGATTCGCCATCATGAGCGGCAATAACTTCGCCGACTGGCGCTTCCAGGTGGCCGGACGCAAGAAGATGGAGCAGATCCTCAACGCGTTCTCCGATTGCATCGCGCCGGAGACGCCGAAGTATCTCTGCGCGCCGTGCAGCAACTGCAAGGGGCAGTTCCGCGACATGATCGAGTACTACGGCCTTTGGGAAAAGAATCGCCTCCTGTACGGCGGACTTGTCGAACTGGTCGTCAACGCCATGACCGAGGTGAAGCCCGGATTCATCGACTGGGAGTGGCGCTGAGCGGAGGGCTCAGTCGTTCTTTGGTTCTTCCGCCGCCGCGCGATGGCGGCGCAGAAAGTCGGCGAAGGCCTCAGGCGAGGTCATCTGTTCGATGCGCGCGCGGCGTTCTTCCGGCAAAAGCGTTTCGCCGGAGAGCGCATTGCGCTTTTGTCCCAGCTCTTCGACCCAGGCGCCCCACTCCGGGCCGAACTGCTCTTCGAGCTCGCGCCGCAGCCTTGATGCGAGCGCGGGGCTGCGTCCTCCCGTCGAGATCGCGATTTGCAGCGGCCCGCGCCGTACCACCGCGGGATAGATAAAGTCGCAATGCTCCGGGTCGTCCACGGAGTTGCACAGCACGCCCTGCTCCCGGCAGGCCGCAAAGATGCGCGCGTTCGTCGCACCGGAGTTGGTTGCGGCCACAACCATCAGATTGCCCCGCACGTCCTCGGCCTGAAACTCTCTGCGCAGCCACGCCAGCCTGCGGTTCCGCGCAAGTTCCTCGATCGCCGCGACGGCGCGCGGCGAGACGACCGTCAGATCGGCCCCGCAGCGCAAAAGGCTGTCGATCTTGCCGGAGGCCACCGTTCCCGCGCCGACCACTAGGCACCGGCGTCCGGTCATGTTCAGCAACAGGGGAAAGTATGTGTCGATCTTGTCCTTCGGTTTTTGATCCATCATTTCTCCGCTGCAAGAAAAACTTATCGCGTATTAGTTTTAGTTATAACTTATCGTGCATCTCGCATAAAAGAAAGTAATATCGTTTTTCCCTTGTCAATCATCGCATGTTGTGACAATCGTCACGGAAAAAAAGAGTGTGCGGGCGTTCAATCGACTGCGACCGCAAATCTGTTCCGCTAGAGAACGGTACGGACAGGATAACTTGACGCGATCCGAAGATTCTCCGGCTCGCTCTATGAACCGAGCAACCTCTCTTGCTCGATGAAACCGGTTCAATCGACCGGCGCCACGCGGCGAAAGGAGTCAGTCTATGGCAGACGCCAACGAGGGCAAGAAGCCGGCCAACGGCAAGCCCGAAACCAAACTGCTCGACGAACTGGAAAAAGGTCCGTGGCCGAGTTTCGTGACCGAGATCAAGTCGGCCAGCGGAGCTGCGGGAAGTTCCGGGGATCTGCTCGGCCAATTGGAGCTTTCGTACAAAGACAAGGTGACGCACTGGAAGCACGGCGGTCTGGTGGGAGTGCTTCGCTACGGCGGCGGCGTCATCGGCCGCTACAGCGATGTGGGCGAGCAGTTCCCCAAAGTCGCGCACTTTCACACCATGCGCGTCAATCATCCGGCCGGATGGTTCTATACGAGCGAGTCGCTGCGCACGCTGAGCGACATTTGGGAGCGCCACGGTTCGGGCCTGACGAACATGCACGGCTCGACCGGCGACATCATCCTGATGGGCACGACGACCGACGAGCTGGAGCCGACCTTCCAGGAGCTGGCGCACGCCGGCTTCGATCTGGGCGGATCCGGTTCGGCCGTGCGCACGCCTTCGAGCTGCGTGGGCATGGCGCGCTGCGAGTGGGCCTGCTACGACTCGATGAAGCTCTGCTACGACTTGACGATGCACTATCAGGACGAGCTGCACCGGCCGGCCTTCCCGTATAAATTCAAGTTCAAGTTCTCGGCCTGCCCGAACGACTGCGTGGCCTCGATCGCCCGCGCCGACATGTCCGTGATCGGCACCTGGAAGGACGAGATGCAGGTGGACGAGGCCGAGGTGGCCAACTACGCCGCCGCCGGACTCGACATCCAGAAGGATGTCTGCGCCCACTGTCCCGGCAAGTGCATGGATTGGGACGGCAAGAAGCTCGCGATCGACAATCGCGACTGCGTGCGCTGCATGCACTGCATCAACGTGATGCCCAAGGCGCTCCGGCCGGGCAAGGAGCGCGGCGCGGTGATCCTGCTCGGCGCCAAGGCCCCGATTCTGCAGGGCGCGCTGCTCTCCTCGGTGTTGATTCCCTTCGTGCCCGCCGACGAACTCTTCGAGACCATCAAGGAACTGGTCTCGCGCATTTGGGACTTCTGGGATGAGTACGGCACCAACCGCGAACGCATTGGCGAGATGGTCCAGCGCGTCGGCCTGGCGGCGTTTCTCGACGGCATCGGCCTCGATCCCGTGCCGGAGATGGTCTCGGCGCCGCGCGACAATCCGTACATCTACTACCAGAAGGCGAAGGAGGAGGCAGAATGACGACCACCGCGAAGCAGCCCAGACTGACGGACATCGGTCCTCCGCGCTACGACAAGTTTCTGCCGCCCGTCGTGCAGAAGAATTACGGCAAGTGGAAGTATCACGAGAAGCTGGCTCCGGGCGTCCTCTGCCACGTCGCCGAGTCGGGCGACCGCCTCTACACCGTGCGCGGCGGCTCGCCCCGCCTGCTCAGCATTCAGACCCTCCGCAAGTACGCCGATCTGGCCGACAAGTACTGCGGCGGCTATCTGCGCTTCACCAGCCGCAATAACGTCGAGTTTCTGCTCGAGGACGGCGCGAAGGTCGAGCCGCTCAAGCAGGAACTGGCGGCCCTGGGCATTCCCGTCGGCGGCACGAACAACTCCATCAGCAACATCGTGCATACGCAGGGCTGGGTGCACTGCCACTCGGCGGCCACCGACGCCTCAGGCCTGGTCAAGGCCGTGATGGACGCCGTGATCGACCGCTTCACGCACGAGGATCTGCCGGCCAAGCTGCGCATCGCCGTGGCCTGCTGCCTGAATATGTGCGGAGCCGTGCATTGCTCCGACATCGCCATCCTCGGCGTGCATCGCCAGCCGCCGAAGGTGCAAAAGGAGCTGCTGCCCAAGGTCTGCGAGGTGCCGACGCTGATCTCCTCCTGCCCGACGGGCGCGATCCGGCCGGACACCTTCGAGGGCAAGCCGTCGGTCGAGGTGATCGAGGAGCAGTGCATGTTCTGCGCCAACTGCTACACCGTCTGCCCGGCCATGCCCATGAGCGACGCCGACAACGACGGCCTGTCGATCTGGGTGGGCGGCAAGGTGAGCAACGCGCGCAGTGCGCCCCGCTTCTCGCGCCTGGCCATTCCGATTCTGCCGAACACGCCTCCGCGCTGGCCCGAAGTGG
>JAJYFB010000217.1 GCA_021785495.1 Acidobacteriota bacterium
GATCTCCTCCTGAATCGCGTGGTTCACCCAGGATTCGCCGTGCATGCCCATCATGCCCAGGCAGAGCGGATGCGAGGCCGGAAAGCCGCCGAGGCCGAGCAGCGTTTGCGCCACGGGAATCTGCGCCCGCTCGGCGAGCGTGCGCACCTGCTCCATGGCGCCGGATTCCATCACGCCGTGGCCGGCCAAAATTACGGGCCGTTTGGCCTCGCGAATCAGTTCGGCCGCCGCGGCCAGACCGGACTCCTCGACCCTCAGCATGGGGTGCGCACGATAGGCCTGCGGCATGGCCGTCCCGAAATCGAACTCGGCCGTGGCCTGCTGCGCATCCTTGGTAATGTCCACCAGCACCGGGCCGGGACGGCCGGAGCGCGCGATCTGGAAGGCCTCGCGCACGGTGCGCGCCACGTCCTCGGCCTTGGTGACCAGGAAGTTGTGCTTGGTCACGGGCAGCGTAATGCCGGTGATGTCCACTTCCTGAAAGGCGTCGGTGCCCAGCAATTTGCTCGAAACGTTGCCGGTGATGCAGACCATCGGAATCGAATCGAGCATCGCCGTGGCGATGCCAGTGACGAGGTTGGTCGCGCCGGGGCCGCTGGTGGCCAGGGCCACGCCCACCTTGCCCGAAGCGCGCGCGTAGCCGTCGGCCATGTGCGCCGCGCCCTGTTCGTGGCGCACCAGCACATGATGAATGGGAAACTTGCGCATGGCGTCGTAGACCGGCAGAATCGCGCCACCCGGATAGCCAAAGACATCCGTAACGCCTTCGCCGACCATCGTCGCCCAAAGAATCTCAGCGCCCGTCAATCGCGCGGGCGTGGTGAGGGTGGCGTGCGCGTCTTCCGCCTGCACGGCCGCTGCAGCGCATCGGTTCGATGCCTGCGCCTTCGTCGTCGCGTGTTCCTTGTTCGCCATGACTTGCTCCTCAATGAAGCTGCTAACGGTTAGCCGCTAGCTTCTAGCTGCTAGCTCCTAGCCTTTCCGTACTTGAATCGGGATCTTGCTCCCTGAAAAATAACCTCCGGCTTGTCTTATTGCCGGATCGAAAAAAGCCGTCCTACCTCGCCCGCAGCCATACAGCCTCGTCGTGCTGCTTCTCGAAGCCGTCGAGAGCCGCGGCGTGGCGCAGCGTGAGGCCGATGTCGTCGAGCCCTTCGAGCAGGCAGTACTTGCGGAAGGGGTCGATCTCGAACTTCGCGCGGAAGCCCCGGTCGTCGCTGACGGTCTGCTCCGCGAGCGAAACCGTCAATTGATAGCCCGGAATTTTCTCGGAGTTTTGCAGCAGCGTATTGACCTCCGCCTCCGAAAGCCGCACCAGAACGATCCCGTTTTTGCCCGCATTCGAGAAAAAAATATCGGCAAAGCTCGGAGCGATGACCACGCGGAAGCCGAAGTTTTCAAGCGCCCAGGCCGCGTGCTCACGGCTCGATCCGCAGCCGAAGTTCTTGCCGGCGATGAGAATCTGCGCGCCCTGGTAGCGCGGATCGTTGAGGACGAAGCCGGCGACGGGCGCGCCATCGGGCGTCTGCCGCCAGTCGAAGAAGAGGAACTCGCCGTAGCCGGTGCGCTCGATGCGCTTCAGGAACTGCTTGGGAATGATCTGGTCGGTGTCCACGTTGGTGCGATCCAGCGGAGCGGCCAGCGAAGTGAGCGTCGTGAACTTTTCCATTTAAGCCTTCACCTCCCAGTTGCGAATGTCGACAAAGCGTCCTTCGATCGCCGCCGCCGCGGCCATCTCCGGCGAGACCAGATGCGTGCGGCTGCCGCGTCCCTGGCGGCCCTCGAAGTTGCGGTTGCTGGTGGCCGCGCAACGCTCGCCCGGCTGCAAAACATCGGGATTCATCGCCAGACACATCGAGCAGCCCGGTTCGCGCCATTCGAAGCCGGCCTCGCGGAAGATTGCGTCCAAACCCTCTTTCTCGGCCTCGGCTTTGACCCGTTGCGAGCCGGGAACGACCATCGCGCTCACGCCCGCAGCCACTTTGTACCCCTTGGCGATCCGCGCCGCGGCGCGCATGTCTTCGATGCGGCCGTTGGTGCAGGAGCCGATGAAGACGCGGTCGATCTGGATCGCGTCCAGCGGCGTTCCCGCCTTCAGGTCCATGTAGGCAAGCGCGCGCTCGAACCCCTTCTGCTCAATCTCCGTCTTCGCGCTCTTCGGGTCGGGAACGGCCGCCGTGATCGGGGCCACCATGCCGGGACTGGTTCCCCAGCTCACGAATGGCTCCAGCGTCGCGGCGTCGATCACGAGTTCACGATCGAACTTCGCGCCCTCGTCGCTCTTCAGCTTCGACCACTCGGCGACGGCGGCCTTCCAGGTTTCTCCCTTAGGACTGTGCTTGCGCCCCTCCAGGTACGCAAAGGTCGTCTCGTCGGGGGCGATCATGCCGGCGCGCGCTCCGGCCTCGATGCTCATGTTGCAGACCGTCATGCGGCCTTCCATCGAGAGCGCGCGAATCGCCGAGCCGGCGTACTCGATCACGCAGCCCGTCGCGCCATCGGTGCCGATTTTGCCGATGATGGCGAGAATGATGTCCTTGGCCGTGACGCCCTGCGGCAGCGTGCCCTCCACCGCGATTCGGAAGGTCTGAGGCTTGGACTGGGGCAGCGTCTGCGTGGCCAGCACATGCTCCACTTCGCTGGTGCC
>JAJYFB010000075.1 GCA_021785495.1 Acidobacteriota bacterium
GGGCCGTCTCCTTGGCGGGTACACGGTCTAGAAGTCAAAGTTCCAGCGGGCTCCGGGACGGAACAGAAGGCAGCAAATGCGAGCGGCCCCGCGCGTTTGCACGCGCGGGGCCGCCGGTGGTTCGATTGCGAGACGATTACTTTCCAGATTCGGATTCGATGCGCATGCCGTAAAACGATTTGTGCACAAAGAACATCGAGATCAGGAAGAAGACGACGGCCAGAACCGTGGCCATCGTTCCGTGGTTTTTGTCGAGGGTGACGGCCAGTTCGACGGCCAGCAAACCGAAGAGGGTCGTGAACTTGATGACCGGGTTCATGGCCACCGACGAGGTGTCCTTGAACGGGTCGCCCACGGTGTCGCCGACGACGGTGGCGTCGTGCAGCGGCGTGCCCTTCTGCTTCAGGTCGACTTCGACGATCTTCTTGGCGTTATCCCAGGCGCCGCCGGCGTTGGCCATGAAGATCGCCTGGTAGAGGCCGAAGATCGCAATCGAGATCAGGTAGCCGATGAACAGGAACGGCTCCATGAAGGCGAAGGCGAGGGTGGCGAAGAAGACGGCCAGGAAGATGTTGAACATGCCCTTCTGCGCGTACTTGGTGCAGATCTCGACCACTTTTTTCGAGTCGGTGACCGAGGCCTTCTCGACGCCCTCGAGCTTGATGTTGGCCTTGATGAACTCGACCGCGCGGTAGGCGCCGGTGGTGACGGCCTGCGTGGAAGCGCCGGTGAACCAGTAGATCACCGCGCCGCCGCAGATCAGGCCGAGCACGAAGGGCGCGTGCAGCAGCGAGAGGTTTTGCACGTTCTGCGTCAGACCGTGCGTCAGGTCCAGAATGATGGAGAAGATCATGGTGGTGGCGCCGACGACGGCCGTGCCGATCAAGACCGGCTTGGCGGTCGCCTTGAAGGTGTTGCCGCAGCCGTCGTTGGCTTCCAGCAGATCCTTGGCCTTGTCGAACTTCACATGGATGCCGAAGTCCTTCTTGAGATCGGCTTCGATGTTTGGCACGTTTTCGATCAGCGAAAGCTCGTAGACCGACTGCGCATTGTCGGTGACCGGGCCGTAGGAGTCGACGGCGATCGTCACCGGGCCCATGCCCAGGAAGCCGAAGGCGACCAGACCGAAGGCGAAGACGGCCGGAGCCAGCATCAGCCCCATCGGGTCGGTCTGGAGATCGGGAATGCCGAGGCTGAAGTAGTAGCCGGTGCCCATCAGCGCCACCATGCAGAAGCCCAGCCAGTAGGCGGAGAAGTTGCCGCTGACGAAGCCCGACAGGATGCCGAGCGAAGCGCCGCCCTCCTGCGCCGACTTGACGACTTCCTTCACGTGCGCGGAGTTCGTTGATGTAAAGGCTTTGACCAGCTCGGGAATCAAGGCGCCGGCCAGCGTGCCGCAACTGATGATCGAGGCCAGCTTCCACCAGATGGAGCCGTCGCCGAGATCGGCGATCAACAGGTTGGAGACGATGTACGTGAGGGCGATGGAGATGATCGAGGTCACCCAGACCAGCGAGGTCAGCGGCTTCTCGTAGTCCATCTCGTCGGCGCTGCCGTACTTGGCCTTGGTGATGGCGCCGTTGAGGAAGTAGGCGAAGGCGCTCGACAGCAGCATGGCCACGCGCATGACGAAGATCCAGACCAGCAGTTGCACCTTGACGGACGGATCATGCACGGCCAGCAGGATGAAGGTGATCAGCGCGACGCCGGTGACGCCGTAGGTCTCAAAGCCGTCGGCCGAGGGCCCGACCGAGTCGCCCGCGTTGTCGCCCGTGCAGTCGGCGATGACGCCGGGGTTGCGCGCGTCGTCTTCCTTGATCTTGAAGACGATCTTCATCAGGTCCGAGCCGATGTCGGCGATTTTGGTGAAGATGCCGCCGGCGATGCGCAGCGCGGCCGCGCCGAGCGATTCGCCGATGGCGAAGCCGATGAAGCAGGGGCCGGCGTAGTCACCGGGAATCACCAGGAAGATGCCGAGCATGATCAGCAGCTCGACGGAGATCAGCATCATGCCGATGCTCATGCCGGCCTCGAGCGGAATGGCCATGCAGGGATAGGGCTTGCCGCCCAGCGCGGCGAAGGCCGTGCGCGAGTTGGCGAAGGTGTTCACGCGGATGCCGAACCAGGCCACGCCGTAGCTGCCGGCGATGCCGATCAGACTGAAGACAAGAATGATGGGCAGGGTGGTCGCCACGTTGCCGACCGGCTTCAGGTAGCCGAAGTACACGGCGATGATGGCCGCGATGAAGACCCAGAGCAGAAGGATGAACTTGCCCTGCGTGATCAGGTAGGTCTTGCAGGTCTCGTAGATCAGCTCGGAGATCTCGCGCATCGAGCGATGCACGGCCAGGTTCTTGAGCTTCAGGAAGATGGCCAGGCCGAAGAGCAAGCCGCCCAGGCAGAAGAGCAGGCCCACGGCCAGCAGGTTGTAGCCGCTCATGCCGAAGAAATGCGGGAAGCTGACCGTCTTCAGGTCCGGCAATTTGAGGCTGGCTTCTCCGGATGCCTGCTCCTGCGCGCTGGCCAGAGCCGGCAGCAGCAGCGCGCCCAGCACGGCCGCCGTCGCCTTTGCATGCCGCTTCAGGAAGGTTCCGAAGCCCTGCCCCATGGCTGAGTGATTTCTGAACAGCAAGGCCGCAAGCAGTGAAAGCAAACTTGCGCCAAAGAATACATCGACCGAACCCTGTACTGTCACACATCCTCCACATTCAAGTTCAAGGTTTTGAAACCGAGAGAATCAAGGCCCCGGAATGGACAACGCGAGCGCCCACGGGGAATCGTCACCGGAAGGCTATCACCCGGAACCATCGCTGTCGAGTGATTGCGATCACCTTTGGCGGGCGCGACGGCCGCGCGCAGCGAGCGGAAACACGGCTGCGCCGTCGCGTTCTCTGCGTGGAACCCGGGCGCGCGCCTCCGGCCGTTTGGACGGGTCTGATCCACGTGTAAAGTCCTGGTTTCAAAAGAGATTGCCGGGTCTACCTTTTTTGAAAATCTCACGAACGGATCGCGGCGGCGCGTGTCATTTTGCATTTTTTTCCAAATCGCCGGTGCTTTGATTCATGTTTTCAGCCGCAACGCCGATGAAGCGTGTGTCGGATCAGAGCAAGTCCAAGCAAGTCCAGGTTGGAGAGGCGAGGCAGGTTGAGATCCATGCACAGCTCGGCTCAAATTCAAACGCCGTCGCCCATCTCCGGCCTCACGCTGGTGGAGATGGATACGCCCACGGCTTCCGTTCAGGTGGTCGGCGTCAGCGCCGCATGGCGCAAGTTATTGATGCAGGCAGAGATGGTCGCTCCGCATCTTCAGGTTGCGGCCATCGAGGGCGAGCCAGGAAGCGGCAAGCACACCCTTGCACGCTATCTGTTTGGCCGTTCGCCGCTGGCGGCCACGAGCTTTCAGCGCCGCGATGCCCGGGAATGGCTGGCCACCGATGCCGATCCGGCCACACTGGCAGGTTTTACCTATCTGGATCGTGTCGATCTGCTGGCGCCGCCGGGGCAGGGATTGCTGCTTGGTGTCCTGAAGGCGCTTCAGGATCGCCCGCAGGGCCGCGCGGTGCTTCTTGCCTCCTCGCAGACGCCACTGCGCCAAATGGCGGGCCAGGGGCTGCTGCTTCCCGACCTTGCCTTCCGCCTGACCGCGATTCGTTTTGCGATTCCGCCCCTGCGGCAGCGCCGGGAGGACATCGCCCCGCTGGCGCAGTTTTTGCTGGACCGGCTCTGCGCGCGCTATCAGCAGCGTCCGGTCACGATGGGACCGGGCACACTGGCCCGGCTTCTGCAGCATCCCTGGCCGGGCAATGTGCGTGAGATGATGAGCGTGCTCGAAAACGCCCTGCTCGAGGCCGACAACGGCATCATCCGGCCGCACGATCTGGCCCTGCCCGATAGTGCGCAAGCCTTTCCACCGCCGCCTTTTGAGTTCTCCGCAGCCCGTCTCCCGTTGACCCCGGCCATGAGCGCGGGCATCGCCTTCGATACCAGCCTCGACCGCCAGGCCCTGCCCGACGCCGCCGACCTGTCCCTGGACGCCGTCATCCGCCGCCATGTGCAGTATGTGCTCGACCTGAACCGGGGCAACAAGCTGCGCGCCGCCCGCCAGCTCCAGATCTCCCGCTCGACACTCTATCGCATCCTGGCCAACGAGAACTTCCTCTCTCATTGAGGAAGGACGCAAGGCCGAAGATACGGCTCGCGGAAAAGCCATGAAGTTCCGCAGACAGGGAACAGGTCGGGAACAGGTCGCGAACAGGCAGAGAAAAGGCGGGGATCAGCAGAGAAAAGGCAGGGATCAGCAGAGAAAAGGCGGGGATCAGGCCGGGCGCAGACGAGCCATGAAGTAGCGCTGGCCAGGGGATCAAGCCTCGCAAAACGCGCTGCCGTGGCCCTTCGCGCTGTTCTTCGCACTTCCCCTTGCGCACTCGCTTCGAACGATTGCCGCGATCTTCAGAGCCCTTGAGCGTTGGCTACGGCAGCGGGGGCAGCGTTCTGCTGGCTGGTTGCAGGTGCGGCAGGCCCGTCGCCGGCCAAAGACGGCGCGTATTCCTTGTAGACGGTGATGTGGAAGCACGCCTGCCGGAACTCCTCTTCCACGTCGATCTTGCCGGCCGTCTGAAGCTCCAGCAGATGCTCGCGCATCCAGGCAATCTCGGCGCGGCTCAGACCCTTCTTGGCCAGATCGACGGTTGCGCCCGTCAGGTGCGGACTGGCGATGTCGCCTTCGGCCGGCGCGGCGTTGCCGTTGATTTGCATGAGATGCTTTTGATACTCCACGGTGCGCACCGCCGAACTGACCTCAAGCGGACGATGAAAGGCCGCTTCGTGTGCCTGCGCCAGATCGGCCAGAAAACGCGCCGTCCAGGGGCGGCAATACCGGTGCGCTGCGGGCAGATCCGGATTCACCGCAAGCCCGTTCGAGACCGGAACCGCAACCAACTGGTTGTGCGCGATGCGGTCTTCGAGGTCCGCCTCGTCTTCGATGCGCTCCAGCCCCTCGGCGTCCAGGCGCGTGTTCTGCCGCTCCAGGGACTCAAGCGATCCGCGCAAGGGCGTAGACATTCCCGCGCGCGGAAGCCGCAGCGAGACCTCTTGGCGGCGAGCGTGCAGGCCACGTCTGTGCGCTCGGCGATGCGTTCCCCTGGCCCGGTCTTGCACACGAAGATGCGTCGCCGTGCTTTGCCGTTTGCCCCGGGCCGTCAGCGTGTGATGCGCGCGTTGCGCGTGCCGCGCACGGGTAGCCGCGGCCTTGTGATGCACCCTGTCCGTGGCCTTGCCGGGCGCGGCAAACGCGCCGCTGGCCGCAAGGACTGCGAAGAGAAGAACGTAAATTGCCGTCCGGCACATGGAGTCGAGTGCGGACAATCGAGAGCTCCTTCAGTGTACGCCGCTCCGTTCTGTCCCCAAAGTGCCTTTGTGGATACGGCTTTGTCCGATAATAAATGATCTGCCGCTCGATGGTTGCGCGGGTTGACCGCATGCGCCGGTTTTCGGCCTGTTTTGATTCAATTGGTGTGATTTCCTGGTGTGAACTCCGCGTTTCTTGCCGATCCGCTCCGCGCATGGAGCCGCCGATTCGAGAGCGGTTACTGCGCAGAATCAGGCTGGCCGGTGGCGCTGGGAGGCGGCGCAATCGGCTTGGAGGGCGGCTTGAGCACGAATCCCTGGCGCACCAGCGCGAAGCCCTCCTGCGGCAGCTCGGCCTGGAGAAGATGGTTGCGCGGGCTGGTGAACAGATCAGTTTGCGCGTTGGCGATGGTGGCCTGGAGGTGATGCACCACGATGGCTTTCCCGTTCAGGGTTCCCTGCAGATCGGGGTAGGTGGCCAGTTGCACGGCGGCGATCGATCCGGAGTTTTTGGGCAGAATCGCCCACAGGTTGCGATTGTCGCGCTCGGCGGCCAGCCGGAGCAGTGTCTCCAGCGCGCCCGGATCGAAGTCGGGCAGCAGGACTGCGCCGCTGTGCGCCGCCAGCCGCGCGGTGGAACTGCGGCCGTTGGCCGAGATGTTCAGCAGGAACTGCGTCGCATCCGGCGCGGCGACGACGTTGACCGCCTCGCCGTTGACGACCGCGCTGACCAGCGCGTGTTTCAGTTCGCTGGATGGCGCGAGCTGCTCGGTCTTCGAGAGCGCGTAGTCCAGCCCTTGCAGCGCAACCTGCACCACCGACGTCGAGGCGTAACCTGTCCGCGTTGCGGTCAGCCGGTAGCTGGCCGTGCCCACATTGTGCCCGTGCTGCGCCACGGCGAAGCTGCCGGTATCGACTCCGGGCGGCTGCGCCTGTGCAGCCGCCGTCAACGCCGCCATCCCCAGAAGGAGAATCGCCACGCCTTGAAGCTGTGCCATGGAACGTATCCGCATGTGCAGCCTCCATCCTCTGTTTCGCTTAGACACGAAGAGGGCCAAAGAGTTGCCAGATGGCGGCGCTGCGCCTGACTTTTGCGCGGGCGCGTTCCCGTTTACTTCGCCAGCGGGATGCGCATGTCGCCGCCGGACATTTCCGTGGGCTGGCTCATCTTCAACAGGCTCAGGATGGTCGGTGCAATGTCGCGCAGTGAGCCGTCGTTGCGCAGCCGGAAGTGTTTCGCTTCCTCGGCCACGTAGAGGAACGGCACAGGATTGGTGGTGTGCGCCGTGTGCGGCTCACCGGTCACCGGATCGACCATCGTCTCGCAGTTGCCGTGATCGGCGGTGACGATCCAGATAGCGTTGCGCTCGCGGATGGCCTTGTAGACGCGCGTCAATTGCAGATCGACGGCCTCGACGGCGGCGATGGCCGCCGGCAGCACGCCCGTGTGGCCGACCATGTCCGGATTGGCGAAGTTCGAGACGATCACATCGAAGGTGTCGCCCTCGATGGCTTTCACGATCGAATCGCCTACGGCCACCGAACTCATCTCCGGTTGCAGATCGTAGGTGGCCACCTTTGGCGACGGCGTCAAAACCCGTTCCTCGCCGGCGAAGGGTTTTTCTGTGCCGCCATTGAAGAAGAAGGTCACGTGCGGATATTTTTCGGTCTCGGCCGTGCGCAGGTTGCGCAGCCCGGCCTCGGCCAGTTGGTTGCCCAGCAGGTGCTCGTGCAACTGCGGCGGGCTGACGATGGGCAGCGCGAATTTTTCGTCGTACTGCGTCATGCAGGTGTAGTGCAGGTTCTTCGGAATCTCGCTGCGGGGAATCGTCTGGTCGAGCGCCTCCCACTGGTCGAGATCGCGGCCGGCCTCGGCGTTCAGCCCGCTCTCGCGGCAGAGCGCGCGGGTGATCTCGCGGGCGCGGTCGGCGCGGAAGTTGAAGTTCAACACCGCGTCTTCGCTGCGGATCAGCCCCACCGGCTGCTTTTTCTCGTCGACGATGACCACGGGCAGCACAAACTCGTCGGTGACGTTTTTGTTGTAGCTGGCCTTGATGGCTTCGACGGCGCTGGTGGCCGTGCCGCCTTCGCCCGGTCCCTTGATCAGCGCGTCGCAGCCCTTCTTGACGCGCTCCCAGCGCTTGTCGCGGTCCATGGCGAAGTAGCGCCCGCCGACGCTGGCGATCTTGCCCACGCCGTATTCGCGCATCTTCTGCTCGAGCGCGGCCACGTAGCCGGCGCCGGAGGTCGGCGGCGTGTCGCGGCCGTCGAGGAAGGCATGCACGTAGACCCGCTCCAGGCCGAACTCACGCGCGGCGCGTAGCAAGGCGAACAGGTGCGTATCCTGCGAGTGAACTCCGCCGTCGGAGACCAGGCCGATCAGGTGCAGCGCGCGGCCCTTTTGGCGGGCGTGCTCGAAGCTGGCCGCGATGGCCGGGTTGCTCTTGAGCGTGTTGTCGGCCACCATGCAATCGATGCGCGTGATGTCCATCTGGATGATGCGGCCGGCGCCGATGTTCAGGTGGCCCACCTCGCTGTTGCCCATCTGCCCCTCGGGCAGGCCGACAAAGCGCTCGCTGGCCTGGATGAGCGTGTTCGGGTACTCCTTCATCAGCGTGTCGAAGGTAGGCTTGCGCGCCAGCGCAACGGCGTTGTTGGCGGTCTCGGCGCGATAACCCCATCCGTCGAGGATGGTCAGGACTACAGGACGCTTGGGCACGAAGTACACCTCATTTTCGCAAAAATTCGATCTCTTTCAGGATAAACCCGCAGGGACGCGGTGGGGCGCGTGAGACGGGCAAACCACGCGATCGGCACAATGCGGAAACGCGATCCGTTTTCTGCCGGATCCGTCCATCAACCATCTGCGGTATTTTCCATGGGGGCTCAAGCGGCTATGGCTGGATGGATGCGGAGATCAAGAGTACTGCGGTTGAAACTGCGCAGAAGAGAGAGCCACTTGCAGAATGCAATCGACGATCGCAGGATTGGAAAAGGGCGCGACTTGAGTCGTTCCGTAAAACGCCTGGAATGAAAGGGGCTTTAGCCTCTGCGGGATGGTTTTTCCCTGTCGATGCTGCGAAATTGAATGTTGCAAGTGCCGCGAGAGCACGAACATTTGTGTGGCGATGCTTCCGAATGCGATGCTCCGGCCTCCCGCCCGGCGGTGTGGAGCGGTTAAACTGGAAAGCGTTTACCTTTTGCCGGAGGAATCGCATGAACCCGATCAATCGCAGACAGTTCGCCAGGCAATTCGCCGCCATTCCCGTGGGACTTTCCGCAGCTTCGGCCCTGCTGGCGCATGCCGATGCCGTTGCGCCGATCGCGGCTCTCCAGCCCGAGCCCACCGGGGCCGATGACAACTGTTTCTCCATCAAAGAATCCGCGCCCTTTGCCGCGCCGCTCGCCTTTGCGCGGAAGGATCGCGCACCGAAACTCCAGTTCTTCTGCCTGAGCGACGTGACGCTCGCCGACGGTCCTTTGACCGAGGCGCGCGCTTGGAATCGCGCCTACATGCTGCGCCTGCCAAACGACCGCCTGCTGCACAACTTTCGCGTGAACGCCGGTCTGCCCTCCTCGGCCCAGCCGCTCGGCGGCTGGGAGGATCCCCACTGCGAACTGCGCGGCCACTTCGTCGGTCACTATCTCTCCGGCTGCGCGCTGCTCTACGCGGCCACGGGAGACGCCGCCATCAAGACGAAAGCCGACAGCCTCGTCGCCGCGCTTGCCGCCTGCCAGCGGAAGCTCGACCAGAATGGCTACCTGAGCGCATTTCCCGTGGAGCTTTTCGACCGTCTCGACCGCGGCCAGCCGGTTTGGGCGCCCTTCTACACCTTGCACAAGATCATGGCCGGACTTTTCGACATGAAGACCCAGGCCGGGAACGCGCAGGCGCTCGATGTTCTTCTGCTTCTCGCCGGATGGGTCGATGCGTGGACGGCTGCGAGGTCCGAAGCGCATATGCAGCAGATTCTCAACACCGAGTTCGGCGGCATGAACGAAGTGCTCTACAATCTCGCGGCGCTCACGGGCGACGATCGCTGGGCGCGCGTCGGCGACCGTTTCACGAAAAAGGTCTTTTACACTCCGCTTGCCCTGCGCAGCGACCAGCTCAAGGGCCAGCACATGAACACGCACGTTCCACAGGTGATCGGCGCGGCCCGCCGCTACGAACTCAGCTCCGACTCTCGCTTTGCCAATGTGGCGCGTTTTTTCTTTGAAACCGTCACTGAGGCGCGTACCTACGCAACCGGCGGTGCCAGCAACAATGAGCACTGGCTTGTCGATCCCGGCCATCTCGACGCCGAGCTGCACGTCAGCTCGCACCATCAGGAGTGCTGCTGCGCTTATAACATGATGAAGCTGACGCGCCATCTCTACGGCTGGAGCGGCGATGCGCGTCTGATCGACTACTACGAACGCAACCTGCTCAATCACCGGCTGGGAACCATCGAGCCGGAGACCGGGCACACGGTCTACTTTTTGTCGCTCGCCCCCGCGGCCTGGAAGGCCACCGGAACCGAAGACACCACGTTCTGGTGCTGCAACGGCACGGCCCTCGAAGAGTTCGCCAAGCTCAACGACACGATCTACGCGCACGACGGCGAATCACTCTACGTCAACCTCTACTTCGCTTCCACGGTGGACTGGAAGGAACGCGGCATCCGCCTGCGCCAATCCAAAAACATTCCCGAAAGCAGCCGAGCGGAACTTACCATCGAAGACTCGCCCGCGCGGCCGTGGACCCTGCGCCTGCGCATCCCCGCCTGGACCACCGCCGAAAACTTTGTCTCGATCAACGGCAAACGGATCGAGGCCGCCGGCGAGCCGGGGAGCTATCTCGCTTTAACGCGCGCATGGAAGGCCGGCGATCGCGTCGAACTCACCCTGCCGATGCGCCTCACTGTGGAATCGCTGGCCGACGACACGACGCAGCAGGCGTTTCTCTACGGACCGCTGGTGCTGGCCGGCCAGTTTCCCAGGGCTGGAGTTTCCGAGGAGCTTCTACACCTGCAAGGGCCGGAGATTGCAAAAGCTCCCGCCATCGATGTGCCCGCGCTGAAGGCGGACGGCCCCATTGAACAATGGATCGCGCCGGTTGCCGGCGAGCCGTTCACCTTTCGCCTTCACGGGCAACCGCGCGACCTCGTCCTCAAGCCGTTCAATCAAAGCTGGCAGCGCTTTGCCGTCTACTGGACAGTCGCCTGAGGCCTCGCTGGACCGAAGCTGCGCCTGCAAGGGCGAAATTGTGCGTGGAAGGGCAAACATCGGGTGCTTTTCTGCGCTTCTCACCATCCGATCCGCTGAAGATTCGGAACGGCATCGAAGTGACGGTCTCGACTCATCAGCGGGAGGTGGTGCTGGCGGGCGAGAGCGGCGATCCAGAGATCGTTCGAAGGGATCGGCCGGCCGGCTTTCTTTAATTCGGCGCGGCCGCGGGCGTAATGCGTGGAGGTCGCGTCGTCAATCGGCAAGACGCGGGTTGCGGCGATCAGTTTTTCCAGCCACGTTTCGTATTCGCCGCGCCGCCGTGAGTGCGCGATGCCGAACCGGTACTCGCCCAGGATAATGACCGGCAGTTCGATGGTTTCAGCTTGGCGAAAGACGCTTATCGCGCCTGGATCGCCGTCGGCAATTGCGGAGAGCGCATTCGTATCGAGAAGCACGCCGAATCACTCCCAGTCTTCGGGTTCGATCTTCTCGAACTCGCTGCGTACGATCCGGTCGATGCGCACGGTCTCTTTGTGCAGATGTTTGAGGCCGCCCGCCAGTCCGGTCCAAGGCTTCTCCGTATTCCAGGCGGTCCGTGTCAGTTTTTCTTCAACCGCTTCGGTGACAAAGACGCGCCACGCCACGCCACGCTCGGCCGCAACCGATTTGGCGCGGCGGAAGATCGGGTCGGGAATTTCGAGCGTCGTCTTCATCGGTATTTTAGGCTCCCATATTTATGGGAGCCTAGTCAACCGTTCGTACGCTTTTACCGCCGCAGCCAGAGATCGGCCGAAACGAAAGCAAAAAAGACGATGGCGATGACGCCGTTCATCGTGAAGAATGCGGCGTTCAGGCGGCGCAGATCGCGCGGCGAGACGAGCAGGTGTTCATAGGCGAGCAGCAGGCCGACGGCGGCCACGCCCAGCCATCCGGCCAGGCCGAAGTGGAAGAGCCAGGCGAACCAGGCCAGCGCCCACAGCGCCAGCAGGTGCATGGCGCGGGCGGCGTGAAAGGCGGCTGCAAGACCAAGCGCCTGTGGCAGGCTGTGCAGACCGGCCGCGCGGTCGTGTTCGCAGTCCTGGCAGGAGTAAAGCACGTCGAATCCTCCGGCCCAGAGCGTGACCGCGCCCGTAAGCACGAGAATGCGCGCATCGAGGCTGCCCGAGACGGCGATCCAGGCCGCCGCCGGCGCCAAACCGAGCGCAAGGCCCAGGCCCAGATGCGAAAAACGGGTGATGCGCTTCAGGTAGCTGTAGCCCAGCAGTACGACGAGGACCACGGGCGAGAGCAGCAGCGTCAGCCGGTTCAACTCCGCCGCCGCGGCCAGGAAAACCGCCGCTGCAAGGATCGTGAAACCGAGCACGAACTGGCGGGAAAGCAATCCGGCCGGAATGGCGCGTCCGCTCGTGCGGGGATTGGCCGCATCCAGATCGGCGTCGGCCCAGCGGTTGAAGGCCATCGCCGCCGAGCGCGCCGCCACCATGGCCACGACGATCCAGGCCACGGCGCGCCACCGGGGCAGACCGTTTGCGGCCAGCAGCATGGCCGTCAGCGCAAAGGGAAGCGCGAAGATCGAGTGCTCCCACTTGATCATCTCGAGCGTGGTGCGGATTTTGGAAAGGATTCCAGTCATGGACCGTCAAATTCCTGGTTCAGTCAACTACCGGGTTCAATGAGCAAAATCATGCGGCGCATGAGGGCCGAGTCTGCACCAAGTCCAGAAGCACATCGGCCAGTCCGGCGGTCCTGTGCCGAACCACGTTCTCCTCGCTGGCGAAGTTGCCCGCAATGGCGCGCACGCCGAGGGCTTCGATGCGGTCCAGATCGGCAAGGATCGGCGCCGCGCCTTCGGCGGCGTAGCGGGCCAGGGTCTCCGGAGCGAAGACGCCCGTGTTCACGATGGCGTAGTCGAAGATGGGGCGGCGCGTGTGGGCATAGATGCGCTCGATGTGTTCGGAGGCGCTCAGGCCCAGGCTCTCGTTGGCCTGTGTCATCAGGTTGCAGATGTAGACGCGCACGCCGCGCGCCTCACCGAGCGCCTCGGGCATGCCATCGACCAGGAGATTGGTGATCAGCGAAGTGTAGAGCGAACCGGGACCGACGGTGATCAGGTCGGCGCGCTCGATGGCGTCGAGCGTCTCCGGCAAAGGTCGCGGGTTGGGCGGATCGAAGGTCAGCTCGGCGATGTGCTGGCGGCTGGCGGAGATCTTCGTTTCGCCGCGCACCGTCGAGCCGTCGTCCATGTGCGCGACCAGCGTGGTGTTGGCCGTCGTCGCCGGATAGATGCGCCCGCGCGTGGCCAGAATCTTCGAGGCCAGTTGCACCGCCTGAGCGAAGTCGCCGGTGATTTCGGTGAGCGCGGCGACAAAGAGGTTGCCGAAGCTGTGCCCCTTCAGGCCGCGTCCGGCGCGAAACCGGTGCGCGAAGAGCCGTGAGAGCAGATCCTCTTCCTCGCTGAGGGCGACCATGCAGTTGCGCAGGTCGCCAGGAGGCAGCATGTTGAAGTCCTGGCGAAGCAGACCCGAGGAGCCGCCGTCGTCGGTGACGGTGACCACTGCGGCCAGATCGGCGATGACGCCGGCGTCCACAGCCACCTCACCGGGAGCGCTGACGTGACGCCGCAGCCCGCGCAGAAGCGTGGACAGCCCCGTGCCGCCGCCCA
>JAJYFB010000076.1 GCA_021785495.1 Acidobacteriota bacterium
CGGCCTGGTCTTCGGCATCTACCCGGCGTGGAAGGCCGCGAATCTGGATCCGATCGAGGCGCTGCGGTACGAGTGAAGCCGTTGTCCGTCTTCAACCTTCAGGGGAATCGCATGGGCAGGACGCCGTGCCCGATCCCGGCGCCACAGACCCGCCCTTGAAAAGACGATGGACCGGCCGGTGCGCGCGGTTGCCGGCACGCCGTTTTTTCGCACAGCGCTCTAAACCAGTTCGTCGATGCGGGCGGTGAGGTTGTTCTCCGCCTGCATGGCGGAGCCCCCGGTTGCGGAGGCGCCGCTGACGTTGGGGACCGTGGCCGTGTAGACGCCGTTTTCCTCTTCCACGCTGCCGGAATACTGCTTGCCGCCGACGGTGGTGGAGTAGGTTTCCACCAGCGTGGAGACCGAGGACGCGGCGCTCGATGCCGCGCCACCGCCACCGCCTCCGCCGTGACCGCCGCGGGAAGACGCCGTGGTTCCGCTGGCGCTCGATGCGCTCGTCGACGAACTGGAGGACGAGGAACTGGCGGAGGACGAGGAACTGGAAGAAGACGCGGCGCGTGAGCTCTGCGGCGCAAGCTGAGCCGGGTTGAGAAGCACCGGGCTTGACGAAGAAGAAGTTGCTGCGATCAGCATGTTCCCTCCTGCAAGAAGACCCCAACCTGAGCTTATCGGCGGCATCGCGGGTTACTTTAGGACGGATTTGGCGCTGCATGACGCCGGGCGGGCGGAGACAGCGCCGGGCGCGCGCGACCGGCTGGATTCGATCCCGTGCGGACGGAGCCGCAGGGTGGCCGCGCCGCGATCCCCGGTTTGTCCTCAGACCCGGACGACACGCACGCCCAGGCGCTCGAAGCGGGCGACGGCATCGTCGCTGGCGCCGGAGTCGGTGAGCAGGGTCTGAATTTCGTTGCAATGGCAGATGAAGGCCGGGCTGATGGCGCCCAGCTTGCTCGAATCGGCGACGACGATGGCCTCCTTGGCCTGCTTGAGCATCTTGCGATAGACCAGGGCCTCTTCCATCTCGAGCGAAGTCGCGCCGCTTTCGGCATGGAAGCCGGTGACGCTCAAAAAAACCTTGTCCATATACACGTTTTCCAGAAAGCTCAGGGCCGCATTGCCGGTCAGCGAAAAAGACCAGGCCCAGGGAATCACGCCTCCGGTCAAAAAGGTGCGGATGCCGGGAAGGTTGCACAGCTCCATGCCGATGTTGATGGCGTTCGTGACCACGCAGATGTTTTCGCGATGGCGCAGGCTGCGGCCGATGTGCGTGGTGGTGGTGCCGGCCGAGAGACCGACGGTCTCGCCATCGCGGATCATCTCGGAGGCGGCCACGCCGATGCGCCGTTTTTCGGCCGCCTTGCGCTGCTCGCGGGCCAGAAACGAGCTGTCGTAGCGGAAGGGTTCGTAGAGCAGGGGCTCGACCAGTTCGGCGCCGCCGTGGGTGCGATGGATCAGCCCGCGGCCTTCCAGATTGGCCAGATCGCGCCGGATGCTGGGCGCCGACGAGCCCACATGGGCGAGAATCTCCTCGATCGAGGCCGAGCCGGTGCGCAACAGCAGCTTGACGATCTTTTCCGCGCGAGGCGTGATGGAATTCGGCATATCACGGTGATTGTACTCCGCCTCCGGTCTGTTTTTGCGCGGAAAACCGGGGGGAAGAGAGAATTTTTACGACAGATCACGCCGATATGCTCAGAAAGGTGATTTGATTCCCCGCAAAAGGCGGAAATGGCGGGAGACCAGGGTCAGGCGCCGCGCACCTGTCCGCGGCCGCTGCTTTTGACGGCGTACATGCGCGCGTCGGCCGCGCCGACGATGGCATGGACCTGAACACCGTCGGCAGGCGCCGTGGCCAGGCCCACGCTGGCGCTTACGTGCAACTTGAGCCCGTTCTTCATCGTGAATTCGGTCTCCATCAGGGCGCGATGCAGCGTCCTGGTCTGCTCCAGCGCATCGGCGGCCTCGGTGGCGGGCATGAGGATCGCGAATTCATCGCCGCCGTAGCGGAAGCACAGATCGTGGGGCGGGCTGAGTTCGCGCAGCCTGCGGCCGGCGTGCCCGAGCAGTTCGCTGCCCACCAGGTGGCCGTGCCGGTCGTTGACCCGCTTGAAATGGTCCAGGTCGAGAAAGGCCAGGCTCACGGGCGTCTGCGCCTTCCGCGCGCGGCGCAGCTCGCGATCGAGCACGTGATAGAGATGGCGCACGTTATAGAGGCCGGTGATGTCGTCGGTGATGGTGAGCTGGCGGATGCGCGCCACGTCATGGGCGTTTTCGATGGCGATCGCCGCGTGGTCGGCCAGGATGTGCAGGAAGGCGATCGTGTAATCGGACATTTCGGCGCGGGGGTTGAGAATCTCGATGACGCCCTGCGTCCCCTTGCGGCCGCGCAGCGGCAGGGCGATGGCCGAACGCACGCTGCGCAGGCCGCCCGATCCGGATGGCTGCATGCGCGGGTCGATCTCCGCCTCGGGAACGATCACGGTCTCGCCGTGTTCGAGCACCCATCCGGCCAGCCCCTCGCCCGCCTGGACGCGCAATCCCTGCAAAGCCTCCTGCGCGTCGCCGGCGGCGATGGCGTAGTACAGCTCCTGGCTGGCCTCGTCGAGCATCAGCAGCGTCCACAACTCGGCCTCGACCATGCGCTCCATGTGATCGAGAATGGTGTGCAGAATGGCGTCCAGATCGAAGCTCGACGCCAGCGACCGCGCGAGCCGGTGAAAGACAAGAAGATCGTTGAGCGGAATACGCCCCCCGGTCCCGTCCGGCATGGTTCGATCCTGCGGAAGAAGTGTTTTCATCATTTCATGGCGCGAGGCGCTTGCCGGCGGTTGAAGGCGCCCCTTCCCGCCGGGCCTGCCTGTCGCTGGGGAACCTCGGCCCGGATTGCGCGCTGCGCACGGTACGCCCACTGTAGGCGCAAAGTTCCCCGCCGTCAATCCCACCGCAGCACCCCGGCGCTGCCGATCCGCCCCCCTGCGTATAGAATGCGAGCAAGCGGCAAACCACGTGGAATCGGGAACGGGGGCAGGGAACGGGTGGCGGTCCTGGCGGTGCAGCAGATCCGGCGCATGAGGGGCGGAGCGCAGGGCCAGTTGATGCTGGGCGCAGACGGCCATCTCTACGTCGTCAAGTTCCAGAACAACCCGCAGCACCGGCGCGTGCTGGCCAATGAGCTGGTGGCCTCGCGGCTGGCCGCCGCCGCCGGGCTGACCGTGCCGGAGACCGGGCTGGTCGAGGTTTCCGGCTGGCTGGTCGAGAATACTCCCGAACTCGAGATCGACCTGGGGCGGAGGCGCGAGCGCTGCCAGCCGGGGCTGCAATTCGGCTCACGCTTCGCGGGGGGGCTGATGCCCGGCCAGGTGGTGGACTACCTGCCCGAGGAGCAGCTCGTCGAGGTCAAAAACCTCGCCGAGTTCGCCGGCATCCTGGCTCTGGACAAGTGGACCGGCAACGCCAACGGCCGGCAGGCGGTCTTCGTGCGCCGGCAGCGGGAGCGGCGCTACAAGGCCGTCTTTATCGACTTCGGCTACTGCTTCCACGCCGGCGAGTGGCGCTTCGAGGATCTACCGCTGCGCGGCGTCTACTACCGCAATGAGGTCTACCGGGAGATTCGCGATTGGAGCGCCTTCGAGCCCTGGCTGAGCCGGATCGAGACCCTGCCGGCCGAGGCCGTCTGGGAGGCGGCCAACGAGGTGCCGCCGGAGTGGTATGGCGGCGACCTGGGCGAGATGGAGGCCCTGGTCGAAAAACTCCTGGCCCGGCGCAGCCGGATCCGCGCGCTGATCGAGGCCTTCCGGAACTCGGACCGCAAACCGTTTCCCAATTGGGGCGGCCCGGACAGAGAAGTCCGCGCGGAGACTTGGAATCGGCCGCCGTGGGGGCATACGATGAGGGTGAATTGAGGCGGAAGCGTCTAGCCGCTAGCTTCTAGCTACTAGCTGCTAGTAGCTAGGTTTCATGCTCGTGGCTCCGGGCATCTTGCCGGTGACGGCGCGGAAAGCGAATGGAACCATCGCAAGAGGAAAATGGGAGAAATCGGGCGACAATGTTTGATTCCATCGAGGTGTTCACGAGAACCGCGACGGGTTGTACGTCGAAGCCAAGAGCTGGAAGCTAGCGGCTAGGAGCTAGAAGCTAGAAGCTAGGAGCTAGGAGCTAGAAGCTGTTTTATGTCCACACCACTGTCCCAGCGCCGGCCCTGCGAATTCCAACTGCTTCGGTATGTTCCCGACGCGGTGCGCAACGAGTATGTCTATATCGG
Source organism: Acidobacteriota bacterium (assembly GCA_021785495.1). Taxonomy (GTDB): domain Bacteria; phylum Acidobacteriota; class Terriglobia; order Terriglobales; family Acidobacteriaceae; genus Telmatobacter. Next base: position 4,262 of record JAJYFB010000076.1, read on the forward strand.
CGCCATTCTGCGCGCGGCCGCGGACAACGGCCAGCCGGGCGGCGATCGGGCCGCCGAAGCGCCGGAGCGCGTCGCGGTGCGCTTCACGCGCGACTGGCGGCGGGTGCGCTGCCTCGATCCCGATGCCGATACGGCGCTGCTCGAGGGCATGGAGAGCGAACTCCAGCGCCGCCTGGCCGAGGAGCCCGACGGCAAGCTGCGGCGCATCCTCGACGAGTCGCTCTCGCTCAACGTGCAGATGACCGAGCCCAAGGCCTATCTAGCCGAGAGCATGCCGGCGGGGATGGAAGAGCTGATGCGCCTTTATGTCGAGCCTCCGGCGCGGGAGCGCGCAACCAAGGTGGGCGGGCGCGCGGCCATCCAGACCCGCATGCGCGCCGAGTTCGAGCGGGCCGGGGTCTGGGATCTGCTGCGCAAGCGGATCGCCGCCTCCACGTACACGCGCCCCGGCGATCCGCTGCGCCTCGACCTCGGCTACCGGCCCAACGGCGTCATCCGCATCTTTCACGCCGTCAGCTTCGAGCCGGGCCTGGAAACGGCCAAGGTGCTGGCCTTCTCCGAAGCCGCCTTGCGCACAGGCGTCGCGCGCGTCGAGCAGGCCGATCTGGAGCTGACGGCCATCGTTGAGCCGGCGGCCCGGCTGGGCGCGACCGACGACGATCCGGAGCGGCTGGCCCTCTACCGCTTTGGCGTCGAGACGATGGAGGAGCACCGCATCCGGGTGCTGACCACCTCCGACCTGGAGCGCGTGGCCACGACGGCCCGGCGCGAATTGCGCGTCGGCTGATCCAGGGCCTGGGACCGATGGGCCTGGGACCGATGGGTTTGGGACCGATGGGTCTGGGTCCGAGCACAGGACAGATCGATGATTGCAGAGCACGGTGCGCGTTGGCCGGGCCGCGGCCTGTGTTGCGCGACACAGGCCGCCGTGACTGTGGTCACAGAGGCGCATCGGCCTCCGTTTTACACTTGATTTCGTACTTGCAGAATTACGCAAGTACGAAAATACGCGCCGCCGGAGATGGATCTCGTGCCGGGCCCGACCCAGGCCACGCCGCGCGCCCACGCAAGGAGACGTTCATGCGCAATCCGGTCAACGACGCCGCCTGCGATCTGCTCGGCGACTTCTTCGCCACCTTCGCGCACCGCACGCGCATGCGCATTCTCTGCGCCCTGCAGCACGAGCCGCGCACGGTGACCGAGATCGCCCAAAGCGCGGGCATCGCCATCGCCAACGCCTCGCAGCACCTGCGCCTGCTGCGCGAACATGGCGCCGTGGTGGCCGAAAAGCAGGCGCAGAGCGTGTACTACCGGGTCGCCGACCCGCGCATTCTCGAAGCCATGCGCCTGATCCGCGACACGCTCTCCGAGCGGCTGCGCGTCGAGGCCGAACGAGCCAATCCGCGCCGCGCGCGCCGGGCGAAGAACAAGTTGATGCAGACCGCCTGAGGGGCGGATTTTCTTGAAGGAGTCATTCTGATGAGCGAAGCAGTGGAAAACATCGCAGCCGACAAGGTGATCGACGCACGCGGCACCGCCTGCCCCGGTCCGCTTCTGGAAGCCAAGAAGGGGATCGGCCAGGTCAAGGTCGGCCAGGTGATCGAGATCAAATCCAACGACAAGGGCTCGCGCAAGGACATCGCCGCCTGGGCCGGCAAGGTGGGCCACGAGTTTCTGGGCCTGGTCGAGGCCGAGGGCCACGATCGTCTGATCGTGCGGCGCAAAAAGTAGCTTCTTTTTGGATGGCGAAGAAAGCCCCCGGCCCTGCATAAGGGCCGGCGGGAGTTTTGCGGCCTGCAAGGGACGCGAAGCAGAAGAGAGGCGCGGCATGAGCGAGCCGTTCGTTCCCAAAATTCTGGTTCTGGCTACGGAGAAGTGCGCCTACCCCGGTGCCGACGCCGTCGGCAAGGCCCATCTGGAGTACCCGTCGGACGTGCATATTCTGCGCGTGCTCTCGCCGGTGCTCTTCCCCGAGGATTTTTATCTGCGCGCCTACAGCCGCGGCATCGACGCCATTCTGATCGCGGCCTGCGGCTCGGACTGCCCCTACCACGGAGCCTACGAGAAGCTGGCCGCGCGCATCGACGATCTGACCGCTCACCTGAAGGCCGGCGGCCTCGAAACCGAGCGCATCCGCCTGACGGCCATCTGCACGGTCTGCATCAAGGCGTTCCTCAAGGAGATCGCGCTGCTGGGCGACCACCTGAACCGCATCGGGCCGGTGGATCGCGCGCGGGCGGCCCGTCTGGAGGCCGAGTCGCTGGCCCGGCTGCAGGCGACGGCGCGTTTTCGAGCTTCCGCCCCTGTCCGACAAACGCAAGAGGTGTGCGCATGAATACGCAGATCGATTCCAGCTACCGGCCGGATGCGCTGGTGGTGGGCGGCGGCATCGCCGGCCTGCAATCGGCCCTCGATCTGGCCGATCAGGGCCTGAAGGTGCTTGTCGTCGAGCGCGGCGCCAGCATCGGCGGCCACATGATCGCGCTCAGCAAGGTCTTTCCCACCCTCGACTGCGCCAGTTGCATCACTACGCCAAAGATGTCGGCCGCGGCGCATCACGAAAACATTCAGATCCTGACCAACGCCGAGGTCGAGGCCATCGAGTCGCGCGACGGCCTGCATCGCGTGCGCATTCTGCGGAAGCCGACCTACGTCAACTTCGACAAGTGCATCGGCTGCCGGCTCTGCGAGTACGCCTGCGACACCGAGTACCGCGACCGCTTCGAGGAGGGACTGGGCGCGGTGCGCGCCATCGCGGTTCCCTTTACCAACGCGATTCCGCAAAAGGCGGTGCTCGACGCCGAGCATTGCCTGACCTGCGGCTCCTGCGCGCGCGTCTGCCCGACCGACGCCATCGAGTTCGACCAGAAGCCGCGCACGCTTGCGATCGAAACCGAAGCGGTGATCGTGGCTTCGGGCTTCGACCTGAACAGCGTGACCGTGAAGCCGCAGTACAACGCCGCGCGCAGCCAGAATGTGATTGCGCCGATGACGCTCGAACGGCTGCTGGCACCGCATGGGCCGTACGGCCGCGTGCTCCGCCCCTCGGACGGCAAGATTCCCGGCGCGATCGCCTTTGTGCAGTGCGCCGGCTCGCGCGACGAGTCGATCGGCGTGCCCTACTGCTCGCGTGTCTGCTGCATGTACGCGATCAAGCAGGCCATGCTGCTCGCGGGCGCGCTGCCGCTGGCCGACATCACGATCTATTACATGGACATTCGCGCCTTCGGCAAGGGCTACGAGCAGTTTTTCCAGAACGCCAAAGCGATGGGCATCAACTTTGTGCGCGGCAAGGTGGCGCGCATCGATCCGATCGAAGGCGGCGATCTGCGCCTGCACGTGGAGACGACCGAGGATGCCGAGAATCCGCTCGAAGAGCGCACGCACGACCTGGTGGTTCTGGCGCAGGGGATGATTCCCGGCTGGAATCCGGCGCAAACCACGCCAGTGGCCTGCGCGAGCGACGGCTTTGTGGCCACGCCCAGGCTGACCGCGCCCACGGCCACCACCGCGCCGGGCATCTTTACGGCGGGAACCGCGGCCGGTCCCAAGGACATTGTCGACACCATCGCCGAGGCCGGAGCCGCGGCCATCGCGGCCAGCCAGTACCTCTTTCAGAAGCGCGAAACGGCCGTGGCCGGATAACGAGGCGGGAAGGTTCAGGCCGAAGAGAGGCAAGCGAATGAGCATGGAAAATCAGCATCGCGAAGATCCGCACTGCGAGAACGAGCAGGCCGAGACCGCCCAGATCGAGGCGCAGCTTGCCGCCGCCCGGCGCGCGGCCATGGCTCCGCACGCGAGCGCGCAGGGCGCCGGCGAGGATGCGCATCTGAAGATCGGCGTCTACATCTGCCGCTGCGGCGGCAATATCTCCGACGTGGTCAACGTCGAGCAGGTGGCCGAGACCGTCCAGCTGCTGCCCAACGTGACCACGGCCAAGGTGCATACTTTCGTCTGCTCCGATCCCGGCCAGCAAACGATCAGCGAAGACATCCTTCAGGAGAATCTGGATCGCGTCGTCGTCGCCTCCTGCTCGCCGTTTCTGCACGAGCAGACCTTCCGCGGCGCGGTGGCGCGCGGCGGCCTCAATCCCTATCTCTACGAGCACGTGAACATCCGCGAACAGGCCTCGTGGGCGCACCGGCACGATCCGTCCGGGGCCACGGCCAAGGCCATTCGCATGATCGCCGCCGCCGTGGGCAAGCTGCGCCACGCCGCGCCGCTCGAACAGATCAAGCTGCCGAATCATCGCCGCGCGCTGGTGATCGGCGGCGGCATCGCCGGCATGAAGGCTGCCGCCGATCTGGCCGCACGCGGCATTCCCGTGCTGCTGGTGGAGAAGACCGAAAAGCTCGGCGGGCGGTTGAACGATCGCGGCCGCGTCTACCCGAGTGAACGCGATGCCTCCGAGCTGGTCGAGGAACTGGCGCGCACCGTGCAGGCCAACCCACGCATCGAGATCCGGCTTTCCAGCCAGGTCAAGGCCGTCAGCGGCTTTATCGGCAACTTCAAGGTCGAGGTCGCCCCGGAAGGCGGAGCGGCCGAGCAACGGACGGTGGGCGCGATCCTGCTGGCTACCGGCTTCCGGCCCTACCAGCCGCGCGAGGGCGAGTTTCTCTATCGCGGCGGCTCCTCTGCGAGCGCCGGGCCAGCCGTGCTCACGCTGCCGGAGTTCATCCAGTTGCTGCGCGCAACGCCCGAAAACGCGCGCCATCTCCTCGTCAACGGCCGCGCCGTGCGCAATGTCGCCTTTCTGCACTGCGTCGGCAGCCGCCAGCTCGACGGCGTGCATGAGCCGCAGCCCGACGGCCGGCTCAACACCTACTGTTCGCGTACCTGCTGCACGACGATCTTGCAGCAGGCTCTGGCCGTGCGCCGCCGCTTCCCGAAGACCGGCGTCTACAACTTCTATCAGGACATCCGCACCTACGGACGCGGCGAGGAGAACTATTACACCGAAGCCAGCAAGGCCGGCGTGGTCTTCTTCCGGTACAACGGCGAGGAGCCGCCTGCCGTTGCGCTCAGCGCGCCGGAATCTGCGCGCGACGGGGCCATCTCGATCACCGTCAAAGACACGCTGACTTGGAACGAGGAGCTGACGCTGCCAGTCGATCTGCTGGTGCTGGGCACGGGCATGATTCCCGGCGCGATCGCCGACCTGATCGAGCAGATGAAGCTGGCCACGGGCGAGGACGGGTTTCTGCAGGAGGTTCACCCCAAGCTGCGCCCGGTCGAGGTCGCCGTCAACGGCGTCCTGCTGGCCGGCGCCGCGCAGGGGCCGATGAACATTCAGGAGACGCTGGCGGCCGCGGGCGCGGCGGCCGTGAAAGTCGCGGCCATGTTCGCCAAGGAGAACGTCGAGCTGAATCCCTTTGTGGCCGAGGTGGATCCAGAGCTGTGCTGCGGCGAGGCCCATTGCGTCACGCAGTGCGCCTACGAGGGCGCTCTGCGCATGGTTGCGAAGGAAGTGGACGGCAAGCAGGTTGAACGCGCCGAGGTCAACGCGGGCCTCTGCACCGGCTGCGGCGCCTGCGTCGCGGTCTGCCCGCATCGCGCGATGCAGTTGAACGGCTGGCGGCTCGATCAGTTCGACGCCATGGTGGACGGCATCGCAGCCGGCGTTCCCAATCAGGCTTGCGGCGAAGAACTGGTGCGCATCGGCTAGGCCGGCGGAAAGGAAACCATCGTGGCTCTGAAGACATTGACGGCCGAACAACGGCAGGCGCTCGCCGTGCTGCGCGAAAGCATCGGCGGCATCGGCGAAGAAAAGCGCAAGGCGCAAAAGGAACTCCTCGCCGCGCGCAAGGCGATTGCGAAGCTGCTGGAGGCGCAGCCGGCCACCGTGCCGCAGATCGCCGAGGCGCTGAAGATGCCCGCGCACGAAGCGCTTTGGCACCTGACCGGAATGCGCAAGTACGGCAAAGTCACCGAAGCCGGCGAGGACGGCGACTATCCGCTCTACGCGCTCGTCGCCGAGCAGGCGCAACCGGCCGCAGGCCACTAGCACGGGGAAGGAAATCGAGATGGCGCGCATTGTCAACACGCAACTTTTGCAGAAGATCAAGCGGCACGGGGCCGGCGGCACGCTCGACGTGAGCGCCTGCTTCAACTGCGGCAACTGTGTCGCGGTCTGTCCGCTGGCCGAGGACTCGGCCGGCTTTCCCCGGCGCATGATCCGCATGGCGCAGGTGGGCATGGAGCAGGAACTGCTGGCCAGCGAAGACCTCTGGCGCTGCTACGCCTGCGGCGAATGCACGGAAACCTGTCCGCGCCAGGCCGATCCGGCCGCGTTCATGGCGGCCACGCGCAGCTACGCCATCGCGCGTTATGACTTTACCGGACTGGCCGGACTGGCCAACCGTTCGGCCGCGGGCAATCTGGCGGTTTTTGCCGTTTTCTCGGCAATTTTCGGCGTGTTATTGGCCGCAAAGCAGCAAGCGGTCGCGCCCAGCGCGCCGCTTTTCAATTTTCTGCCCGGCGAGTGGATTCATCATATCGGCGTGGCTCTCTTCGTCGTCGTAGGCCTGAGCGCGGTCTTCGGCATGTTGTCGATGTTCCTGCGCTTCCGTGCGCAGTGCGGCCGCAAAGCCGTCGCACTGCGCCTGTCGGCTCTGCCCGGCGCGCTTGTGCAAGCGCTCACCGACGCGCTGATGCACACGCGCTTCCAGCGCTGCGCGGACGGCGAACGGACCCCGGCCAAACCCGCCGAGCCGCTGCTCAAGCGCCCCTGGGCGGTTCACGCCGCGGTGATGGGCGGCTTCCTTGCCATGCTGGCCGCCACCACGCTGGACTATCTTCTCAAGCCCATCGGGTCCCCAGTCGCGCCGTGGTATCCCATGCGTTTGCTGGGCGCGATCGGCGGCCTGGTCTGCCTCTACGGTCTGGCCGTGATGCTCGGCCGCCGCTGGAAAGCCAGTGAGGTTCCGTGGAAGAAGAGCTCGTTTGCCGATTGGTTTTTCCCGCTGCTGCTGGCTGCGACCGTGCTGACCGGCCTGGCCGCCGAGGTCGCCGATTACGCACCCCTGGGAGCGTTTGGCCACATCGTCTTCTTCGCGCACGTCGTGCTGGCCATGGATCTGGTCGCCCTGCTGCCGCTCACCAAATTCGCCCACGTGCTCTATCGCACGCTGGCTTTAACGCTCTTCGCCTGGAGTCATGCGCCAGCGGCCGAAACGGCCGCCGAAGCAGAGGCGTGAAAAGCGGAGCTAGCGGAGTTGGCTTGAAGGGCAAGCGCGAACGCGCATAACTGCCGTGGTGAAAGTCGGGTTTTGAAGGGCACGACTTGGAAAGTCGAGTTTTGAAAGGGCACGACTTGAGTCGTGCCGTAAATTCAGCAAAATTCATGGGGCTTTAGCCCATGAGGGACGGATTTCGTCGCGGAGTTACTTGCACCGCAGGCTGATAACGAAACGAAAACGTCGGGAAAACCAAAACATACGGAAAGGGAGGGCCAAAAACCATGGCCAATGAAATCGATCTGCAACAGGCGCTCGCCGCGCTCACCGAGCGCGTGGACTCGCTTGAGAAATCGGCGGGCAACGACCGGCTTTCCATCGGCGTGATGAGCGGCAATCTCGACAACACCATTGCTGCCTTCATCATCGCCCTGGGCGCGATCGCCTATGACATGGAAGTGGATATGTTTTTCACCTTCTGGGCGACGGCGGCGCTGCGCGACCCGAAGAAGTCGCCCGCCAAGGGCCTGCTCGACAAGATGTTCGGCTGGATGCTGCCGCGCAGCAGCCACAAGCTGCCGCTCTCGAAGATGCAGATGTGCGGTATCGGCCCGAAGATGATCCGCTCGGTGATGAAGTCGCGCGGCGTCAAGTCGCTCGAACAGTTGATGCAGGAGGCCGGCGAGTTCGGCGTCCGCATCCACGTCTGCGAGATGTCAATGGGCGTGATGGGCCTGAAGGAAGAAGAGATGATCGCCTACCCGAACATCGATTACGTCGGCGTGGGCAGCTTCATCCAGATGATCAGCGAGTCAAAGCAGGTTGTTTTTCTCTGATTCCAGCCGCGCATGGGTTGCGCGCCGACTGTCCTGCGGAACCGGTCCGCGGGGCAGTCGGCCTTTCGCGTTAGAATAGAAGTTGTCGTGATCCTCCGCGCGCCCATCCCGGCCTTACTCTAGCGGCTCCCGCCGCCCACGCCCGTTGCGCATTTTTCCGTACACAACCTTCGTCCAGAACTCCGCCGCGCGCAGCGGCGGCCGCAACCCGCCTTTTGCAGTGGAGAAATCATGATCGACCGCCTCGAACAGATGGAACAGCGCTATAACGAGCTACAGGCCCAGTTCGTTTTGCCGGAGGTCTTGAACGACCACGAAAAATATCAAAAAACCGCCAAGGCCCTGCGCGAAATCGAAGCTCCGGTGGAGAAATTTCGCGATCTGAAGCAGGCGCGCCAAAATCTGGCCGAGGCACGCGCCATGCTGGCCGAAGACGACGCCGATCTCGGCCAGATGGCCGAGGAAGAAATCGCCGCACTGGAGCCGCGCATCGCGGCGCTTGAAGCAGAGTTGAAGATTCTGCTGCTGCCCAAAGACCCGAACGACGAGAAGAACATCATCCTTGAAATTCGCGCCGGCACGGGCGGCGACGAGGCCTCGCTCTTTGCCGCCGAAATCTTCCGCATGTACACGCGCTTTGCCGAGCAGAAGCGCTGGAAAGTCGAGCTGCTTTCGCTCTCCGAATCGGGCATCGGCGGCTACAAAGAGGTGATCGCCATCGTCGAGGGCGAACGCGTCTATTCCCAACTCAAGTGGGAGTCGGGCGTACACCGGGTGCAGCGCGTGCCGGCGACCGAGCAGCAGGGCCGCGTGCACACCTCCGCCATCACCGTCGCCGTGCTGCCCGAAGCCGAAGACGTGGACATCAAGATCGAAGCCAAGGACATCCGCATCGACACGTTTTGTTCTTCCGGCCCCGGCGGCCAGTCGGTGAACACCACC
>JAJYFB010000077.1 GCA_021785495.1 Acidobacteriota bacterium
AGCTTGCGGGATGATTTTGTTTGGAAAGGGCACGGCTTCAGCCGTGCCCTTTCCAAGCTGTTCCGGGCGGCAATGCGAAATCCAAATGCGTTTGCCCTGCTGCGAGGGCCAATCCCTGCCCCCTGCTTCCTGGTCCCTGTAAACTGTACTCATGAGCCACGAAGGCATTCGTATCGCGAGCAAGGAAGAGCCGGCGGGTGAGGAGCAGGACGAGCGTACGCTTTCGCGCATCGCCATCACGCCGGACAAGGTGCGTGTCTTGTTGACCGAGGGCAAGGGGCTGGAGATTGACTGGGCCGACGGGCACCAGAGCGCCTGGAGCTTTGCCTGGCTGCGCGAGGCCTGCCCTTGCGCCAACTGCCTTGAGGAACGAAGAACAGAGGGCCGCAGGATGGGAGAGCCCCGTCCGAAGCCTGCCGAACTGCTGCCCATGTACACGCCGCCGCCGAAGCCGGCGAGCGCGCATCCGGTGGGGCGCTACGCCATTCAGTTCAACTGGGCCGATGGCCACTCCAGCGGCATTTATTCGTGGGAGTATCTGCGCCGCATCTGCCAGTGCCGTGAGTGCCAATTCAGCCGCGAGGAGACGCCCGGCAGGCCGAATTAGGCCGTAGGGCGGGGAAATCCTCTTTGCGCTTCTCGAAGCTGGGGCGGCCGACCACGCGAATGGATCGACCCGATGGATCGAGACGGGACGGATCACTACAATGAAGAGGTGAGCCACGCCAAGCCCAACTCTTCCCCGACGGTCGGCTTTGTCTCCCTCGGCTGCCCGAAAAACCTCGTCGATTCCGAGGTGATGATGGGACTGCTCGACCGCGCCGGGGCGCGCCTGACCGCGCGGCCGGACGAGGCCGAGATCCTCGTCGTCAACACCTGTTCCTTCATCGATACCGCCAAGCAGGAGTCGGTGGACGCCATTCTTGAAATGGCCCGCCACAAGACCGAGGGCCGCGCCCGGCGGCTCATCGTCGCCGGCTGCCTGGTCGAGCGCTATCGCGCGGAGATTCAGAAAAATATTCCCGAAGTCGACGCTGTCGTCGGCACCGGCGAACTGGAGTCGATTCTCGCCGCCGCCGGTCTTGCGCCCGCGCCGGCCGCGTCTTCGCCGTTCAACATCCTTGCGGCTTCCGCGCCTGATTCTACGCCTGCTTCCGCGTCTGCTTCTTCCCCGGCCGTCGCGATTCGCACGGGGCGCGAGGCGCAATCCGGCACGCACAAAGGTCTCCCTGCGACGCCCGTCCAAAACCAGAAAAAGAGCCGGCCCGAGGGCGACCGGCGCGAGCAACAAGGCCGCTTTCAGCGCGGCGATTGGCAGGGCGCCTCGCCCGCGCTGCCCACGTATCTTTACGACGAAACCACCCCGCGGCTGCTCGCCACGCCGCGCACCTCGGCCTACATCAAGATCGCCGAGGGCTGCGATCATCCGTGCAGCTTCTGCGTGATTCCCAACCTGCGCGGAAAATTCCGTTCCCGGCGGTTGGAATCGGTGGTTGCCGAGGCCGAGGCTCTGGTGGCTGGCGGGGTGCGCGAGATCACGCTCATTGGCCAGGACACGACCTGCTACGGCGAAGACCTCGGCCTCAAGGACGGACTCGCCGTGCTGCTCGACCGGCTGGCCGGGATTGCGAATCTGCGCTGGCTGCGCTTTCTCTACGCTTACCCGAACCGCATCAGCACGCGCCTGCTGGAGACTATCGCGCAGCACGCCAACATCTGCAAGTATCTCGACCTGCCGCTGCAGCACGCCTCGTCCGAAGTCCTGAAGCGCATGAAGCGCGGCGGCGGCGCGGAGATTTTTCTGAAGACGCTCGAAAAGGTGCGCGCCACGGTTCCGGGCATCGCGCTTCGCACCAGCTTCATCGCCGGTTTTCCCGGCGAATCGCTTCGCGATGTTCTGGTTCTGGAGCAATTTATCAAGGAGGCCAGGTTCGACTGGCTTGGCGTCTTCAACTACTCGCACGAGGAGGGCTCGTCTGCCTACGCGCTCGACGGTCGCGTGCCGAAGCGCACCATCGAAGCCCGCCGCAAGCGGCTGATGAAGCTCCAGCAGTCGATCTCGCGCGCCGCAAAGCAGCAATGGGTGGGCCGCGAACTGACCGTGCTCGCCGAAGGCCCCAGCGAGGAGACCGCGTTGCTCTGGGAGGGCCGCACCGAGTTTCACGCCCCGGAGATCGACGGCAAGGTCTATCTCAACGACTTCGGACCGCTTGCCGCGCTCGAGACCGGCCGCTTCTATCGCGCCCAGATCGTCGAGGCCCACGACTACGACGTGGTCGCCCGCATTCTCGCGCCCGAATCGCCTCGCCCGCGTCCGCGGCCGGCGCGGTAGGATGAGGAAGGAAAAGAATCCTCGATGCCCGCGAAGAAAAAATCCGCCAAGGTCTTTCGCTGCCCCACCTGCGGCATGTTCGTCCGCACGGGCGACGAGGATTTTCCGTTTTGCAGCGATCGCTGCCGCAAGATCGATCTTGGCAAGTGGGCTTCGGGGGGATATAAAATCAGCTCGCCGGCGCTCGATCCCGAGGTTCTCGAAGATTTGGCCCTCGACGGCCGCGGCCGGAGCGGAGACCGCCATGAATTCTGACGGTTCTTGCGCAAAATCCGCTCGAAACCAGGAAAAAACCCTCTGGGCGTGGACGATCGCCACCTTCTTTGGCGCGGGCCTCGGCAAACCCGGCCCGGGAACCTGGGGATCGATAGCCGCCGTGCTGCTGTGGGCGGCCTTTGCGTGGTGGGAGCACCCCGCGCCGCACATGCTCCTCGCCGTTCTTCTCGCGGCCATCGCCATCGCCATTGCGCTCGGCGTTCCCGCGGCTACTATCGTCGAGCGCGAGGCGGGCCGCACCGATCCGGGCTTTGTCGTCATCGACGAGGTCGTTGGCCAGTGGATCGCCCTTCTTGCCAGCCCCGCCGACTGGCGTCACGGCCTGATCGCGCTTGCGCTCTTCCGCTTCTTCGACATCACGAAGCCGTTTCCGGTGCGGCGGCTCGAACGTCTTCCCGCAGGCTGGGGCATCGTCTTCGACGATGTGGCCGCCGGACTGTATGCTTTGGTTGTAAGCTCTGTGCTTCGCCTCTGGATCTGATCGTCATGCCCGGCCGCTCCGCACAACCCGATTCCATGTCCGTGCCTGTGCCGCAGATCGACGGCGTTGCGCCCGCGGCCGCCTTGCCGCTGGGCGAGGTCGAGCTCACCGGCCTCTCGCTCGGCCCGCAAGCGTTCGGTCTGCCCGCGGTCTACGTCGACGGCGCACATGCGCAGCTTTCGATGAGCCGGCCCACGCGGCTGGCCTTCCGCGTTCCGCCTTCGGCCACGGCGGGCGGCATCGAGGTGCGGACCCCGTCGGGAATCGCCTATGCCGAGGGTTTGCGCGTGGCCCGCAAACTCACCGACGGCCTGCACCCGGTGACCAGTCCCGTCGTCAGCCGCTCGGGCGCCATTTATGCCACCCTTTCCGGGCCGCGCGGCAAGGAAACCCCCGTCTCCGTGGTGCGCATCAGCGCCGATGGGCGCGCGACGCCCTTTGTCGCCGGCATCCTCAACGCCACCGGCCTCGCCTTCAGCCCCGCCGGCGACCTCTACGTGACCTCGCGGGCCGAGGGTACGGTCTATCGCGTCGATGGCGCGGGCGAGTTCACGAAGTACGCCGAGGGCATGGGCGTGGCCACCGGCGCGGCCTTCGACGCCGAGGGCAATCTCTTCGTCGGCGATCGCAGCGGCACCATCTTCAAAATCGATCCCCAGCGGCAGATCTTCGTTCACGCCACGCTGGAGCCGAGCGTCTCGGCCTACCACCTGGCCATCGGCGCCCAGGGAACGCTCTTTGTCACCGGGCCGACGCTCTCGTCGAACGAGGCCATCTGGGCGATCGAGCCCAACGGCGACACCCGCGCCTGGTATCGCGGCCTGGGCCGTCCGCAAGGGCTGGCCGTTACGCCCCAGGGCGAAATCTACCTTGCCGCCTGCCTGCATGGCCGCCACGGGCTGGTGCGCGTCACGCCGCAGGGCGAGGCCGAACTGGTTCTGGCCGGCGACAATCTGGTTGGCGTCGCCTTTTCTCCGCTCGGCACGGCGATTCTGGCCACCAGTGATACCGTGTACGAGGTGGATTTGAGCCCCGCTTCGTCGCATTCCTAGCGATCCACCCCCTGGCGATCCAGACGGCCACTCCAGCCACAATCGAGCCGTTGCGCATCCGGTCTCCGCGACCTTTTGCGCGGTGCGCCGCAACTTCAAAAAGCTGAAAGCCTTTTGGATTGTTTTTGTTGGCCGCTGTGCGGTACACTGCGAGGGACGGTGGGGGGGTAATCGTTTCGTAACCTCTCTTTTGCTCTCTGTCGTAATCTATCGATTTTCCAAATCTGTTGCGGTCCGGGGCAGGATCGGGCGAAGCTTAAAAATGTAGAATCCGTTCGGATGGCGTCGCGTCAAACGGGGTGACTGCAAAAAAAATCGGTGACGCGCTGGCAAGAATCGGCATGTGCTCTGGAGCGGGGAGTATTTTGCCCGTCCTCCTGTAAGGTTTGGAGATCGCCGAATGTGGCTCTGGCTTTGCGCCGGCGATCTTCGGTCATGGGCCCTGATTTCGAGCGGGATCGGTGTGCGCTTGCCGCTACTGCGCTCTTCGAGCGTTGAGGTCTGCGTTCTCTATGGCAAGTTCGGATTTTTGGCAAAGACTATCGACATCCCTGGCCATGTCGGCCGACTGGGAGGCTGCCGCCTATGCCAATGCTCCGCGCAACTCGCTGCAAAAAGTCAAGCTCTGGGTCTTCCTCGATGTCGCAACCGTGCTGGCTGCGGCGGCCGCGGCCACGATCTTTCAGTTTCATGAGACGATTCTCGACGACGCGCGGGATTTTTTGCGCGGCACGTTGATTTACGGCCGCTCCATGTGGACGCTTCTGGCGCTGGCCTGCGGCTTTGCCTTCACGCTGGTGGTCACAAGCCGCCGCCTGCATCTCTACACCCCGGCGCGGCTCACCAATTATCTGCACGAGCAGCGGTTGAGCGCTCAGGCCTGCCTGACCTCGGGCCTGCTGCTCACGGGCGCGCTCTACCTGCTTCATGCCGACGATATTCCGCGCGGCATCGTCCTCTGGACGGTGCTTCTGGTCGCCATCGCCGTGGGCCTGCGCCGGCTGATCTACCGCGCAACTCTTTACCGGCGTTTCGACCGCGGCCTGGGAACGCGTAACGTGCTCATCGTCGGTTCCGGGCTGGAGGGCCAGGCGCTGCGCAATCATCTGGACAGCCTGCGTCACCTGGGCTATACCTTCAAGGGCTTTATCGAGATGCCCGGCCTGGCGGCCGGAGCATCGTCGCCGGCCGCAGCCGACGTCCTAGGCGCTTTCGACACGCTTTTTCAGAACGCCCGCCGGCATTTTATCGACGAAATCTTCTTTACCGCCCCCTGCGACCGCGCCATCGTGCAGAACGTTCTTGAAAAAGCGCGACGGCACGGCGTGGATCTGCGCCTGGTCCCGGAGATGTACGACGGCATGGCCTGGGGCGGAGCCATCGAGTTTGTCGGCCAGTTTCCCACCATTCCGCTGCACCGCGGCGAAGTGCCGGAGCTGGGGCTTTTTTTCAAGCGCACCTTCGATACAGTCTTTTCCACTCTGGTGCTGATCGCGATTTCACCCCTGCTTGCGGCCATCGCCATCGCCATCAAGCTCGACTCGCCCGGCCCGGTCTTTTACGTTTCCGAGCGGATCGGCAAAAAAGGCATGGTCTTCCGCTGCATCAAATTCCGCACCATGGTGCGAGACGCCGACAAACGCCGCGCCGAGGTTCTGCACATGAACGAACGCGACGGCATGCTCTTCAAAATCGCCAAGGATCCGCGCATCACCCGCGTCGGGCGCTTTCTGCGCAAGTATTCGCTCGATGAGCTACCGCAGTTCATCAACGTTCTGCGCGGCGAGATGAGCGTGGTCGGCCCGCGTCCGCCGCTGGCCGGCGAGGTCCGGCGCTACGACCTCGGCCATCTGCGCCGCCTCGACGTGCTGCCGGGCATCACGGGACTCTGGCAGGTGCAGGCCCGCCAGGATCCCTCCTTCGACAGCTACGTCTCGCTCGACGTGACGTACATCGAGCACTGGAGCGTCTGGCTGGACATGAAGATCGTTCTGCGCACCGTCGCCGTGGTGCTGGCCGGAACCGGCGCGTAACGAGCCGGGAGTCCTCCGGCACGGCGTTCGGTTTTCTACCGGCGATCTTCGATTCCGGCGATCCTGGCCGTCGTCAATCAGAAGGGCCTTTTCAAGCCGTCATCGGCAGGAAAAGGCCCTCTTTGCGACGTTTTCCCGCTGTCGCGGCCGGGTTTTGTCTCCCGAATCACCGACGATCTTCCCGTCGCGGATCGCCGTTCCCCGCATTTCGCACCAGCCCTGGAAACCTGTCAATAAAGGGCCGAGGTCTCCCGGGACGGTTCGTTCAGGCGCGGGTCGTTCTTGCCATTTTCGGGCGCGTGGTTTGCAGCCGCATCCCGCTTGGGATTGCGCCGCACGCCCAGATTGTTGATCGCGTACTCGATGAAAGGCGACTTCAACTCGGGCACCTGCCCCAGAAAGCGGCAGGTGGCCACCACCTGGTCCACGATGAAGCGCGGATGGTAGGCGGCGAAGTCCATGCCCATTTCTTTGCGGACCATGTAGACGATGAAGTTGAAGACATCGTCGCGCAGGGTGAGTCCGTACCGTGTGCACTCCCGCTCGAAGATGCCCCGGTAGCGATCGATGTCCGGCGCGCTGACTTCGATTTTGTAGGGAAGACGGCGCAGGAAGGCCGGGTCCATCAGGTCTTCCGGCTCCAGATTGGTCGAGAAGATGACCAGCTCCTCGAAGGGAATGCGGAAGGTCTTGCCGGTGTGCAGCTTGAGATAGTCCACCCGGCTTTCCAGCGGCACGATCCAGCGATTCAGCAGGTTGGTCGGACTGACGAGCTGACGGCCGAAGTCGTCGATGAAGAAACAGCCGCCCAAAGCCTTCATGTGCAGCGGGGCCTCGTAGAAATGGCCCTCGCTGTCGTAGCGCATGTCGAGCATCTCCAGCGTGAGTTCTCCGCCGGTGACGATGAACGGGCGGCGGCAACCGATCCAGCGCTGATCGTAGGTTTCGCGCCGGATGAACGACTGGCTGTCGTCCTGACGCTCCGGCTGCGTGTCGAAGGGAATGTGCACCCTGGGATCGTGGAAACGGATGATCTGGCCCTCGACCATGATGGCGTACGGCACATAGATCACGTCGCGAAAGACGCCGGCAAAGCTGAGCGCAACCGAGGTCTTGCCGTTACCGGGCGCGCCGTAGAGCAGAATCGCCCGGCCCGAATTCAGCGCCGGCCCGGTCTGCTCCACCACGTTGTCCGGCAGCACCAGATCCTTGACCGCCTCGCGAATCCGCTCCGGCGTGACGCGCTCGTTGGTCGGTTTCTGGCGCATCGCCTGTTCGACGAAATCCTCGAGCGGAACCGGCGTCGGCCCCACGTAGCCCGAACGGACGATGGCCTCCTGCGTCCAGTGACGTCCTTCTTCCGTCAGCGCATAGGCGATGCCCATCGTGCTGTGCCCGTTGCGCGTGCCCAGCGTGTAAATCAGTTGCCGTTCGACCGCCAGTTGCGTCAGGTCGCTGACAATCTGCGGCGCCAGCTTGAGCGCGTCCGCGTACTGCGCAACCGTGCTCAGTCCGAAGGTGTAAATCGCCTTCATCAGCAGGGCCAGCAGTTCGGATTCGTCAATGCCGGTCTCGGCGGTGTTCTTCGGTTCCTTGGGAATGCGATAGATGAAGCCGTCCAGCGCCGATTGTTCAATCGCGCCCAGCGCCACAAGGTTGTCGCCCAGGCGGCCGCCCTGCGTTCTCATGCGCTCCAAAGCCTGGGCGATATCGCCTTCGGTGATGAGCTTGGCTTTGACCAGCAGTTCGCCCAATCGCGTTCGTGGTTCGATCGTATCCACCCGGAAGACCTCTATTTTTCGATTTTGCGCCTGTCCCCCGCAAACCACAAAGCCGGAGGGTGCAACGCACGCCGCTCATCCGGCAGGTTGCAGTGTAAGCGTCTTCTTACAATCGGTGGTATCCCCCGTTTGGGGGGGATCGAACGGTTGCAAAATCGCTCGATTGCCCGCGGAGAACTCGGCCATGGCGTGCTGCGGGCGGCTTGCGCAACTGCTCCCTTCGCGCATGGCCGCGCGATTTACACTGGAAACGTGAAGATTGCGCTGGCCCAGATCGACCCGACGGTCGGCGATTTTACGGGAAATCTCGAAAAAATCGTCGCCATGAGCCGCCGCGCCGCCGAGAAGGGCGCGCGGCTGACGGTCTTTTCCGAACTCGCCCTGTGCGGCTACCCTCCGGCCGATCTGCTGGAGAAGCCCAGCTTTCTGGCCCGCTGCCGCACGATGGTGGAGGAACTGGCCGAGGCTACGCGCGCGCTGTCCACAGCGATTCTGATTGGCGTTGCTCTGCCGGTTGAGGAAGGCGGCCGCGCAACGGACGGCGCCACCGAGCGGCCGCGTTCGTCGGGGCTCAAACCGGCCTTCAACGCCGCCGTTCTGCTCGACAAAGGGCAACGGCTCCTTGAACAGCACAAGCGGCTGCTGCCTTTTTACGATGTCTTCGACGAGCAGCGCTACTTTCTGCCCGCCAACCGGCAGAGAACGGTCGAACTCGACGGCGTGCGCCTGGCCGTCACCATCTGCGAGGACGCCTGGAACGACAAGAACTTCTGGCCGCGTCCGCTCTACGCCGTCGATCCCGTCGAAGAGCTGATGCGCGAGCGCCCGGCCGTACACATCAACCTCTCGGCCTCGCCGTTTTGGCACGGCAAGCGCGCCCTTCGCCGTCAGATGCTGGCCGCGATTGCCCGCCGCGACGGCGTCCCCGTGCTGATGTGCAACCAGGTGGGCGGCAACGACAGCCTCATCTTCGACGGCTCCTCGTTCGCGCTCGACGCGCACGGCCAGACCATCGCTCAGGCTGTTTCCTTCGCCGAAGATCTGGTCTTCGTCGATCCCTTCCAAACCGCGCAAATTGCCGCGCCCGACGACGACACCGAGGCCGCCTACCGCGCCCTTGTTCTGGGCACGCGCGACTATGTGCGCAAGTGCGGCTTCCAGAAGGCCATCGTCGGCCTGAGCGGCGGCATCGACTCGGCGCTGGTGGCCGCCATCGCCGCCGAGGCGCTGGGCGCGGAGAACGTCCTCTGCGTCGGCATGCCCAGCCCGTACTCTTCGGCCGGTTCCATCGACGACAGCCGCCAGCTTGCCGCCAACCTCGGCATCCGCTTCGAGATTCTCCCCATCGGCGCGCTTTTCGACGGCTTTCGGCAGACGCTCAGCCCGCTCTTCGACGGCCGGCAGGAAGACACTACGGAAGAAAACATCCAGCCGCGCATCCGCGGCGCGCTGCTGATGGCGCTCGCCAACAAATTCAATGCGCTGGTGTTGACCACCGGCAACAAATCGGAGATGGCCGTTGGTTACTGCACGCTCTATGGCGACATGGTCGGGGCCCTGGCCGTCATCGGCGACCTGGTCAAGACGCGCGTCTACGCGGTGTGCCACTGGCTGAACCGCAACCAGGAGATCATTCCGCAGACGATTCTCACCAAGCCGCCCTCGGCCGAGTTGCGCCCCGGCCAGATGGACACCGACTCGCTGCCGCCCTACGAGGTGCTCGATCCCATTGTCGAGGCCTACGTCGAGCGCTACGAAACGGCTGAAAGCATTGCCGCCACGCATGGATTCCCGCTCGATCTGGTGCGCCACGCCGTGCGCCTGATCGAGCGCTCCGAGTACAAGCGCCAGCAGGCCGCGCCGGTCCTCAAGCTCACGGCCAAGTCCTTCGGCGCGGGCCGCCGTTTTCCCATCGCCGTCAAAACGCAGGTGTAAAAGCTGCGATGGCCCAATTGCGCGGGTGAAGATTGGCGGGCCAGACAGCCAAGGCGCGTTATATGCTATTGCGAGGGAGTTTTCCCGCGCTCAAGGAGAAGATTTTGATCCGTCCGTATGCCCGCTTGCTCAGCGCCGCCGCGCTGATCGCTCTTTCCGTTCCGGTCATGCAGGCTGCCGCCCAGCAGCAAGTGTCGCCGGCGCCCGTCCCCGGCGCTCAGCCAACGCCCGCGGCGCCGGCTCAACCCGCCGCCCGGCCGTCGGCTCCGGCGCCGACGGCCGCTCCGGTCTTTCCCAAGCCCAATCCGGCCAACTTTACCGCCGATACGCCCACCAAAGATACGGTCAACGCATTCCTCACGGCCATCTGGGGCTGGGACGAGAATCGCGTCTGGCAGACCGAAGCCATTCTCAAGACGCAGGTCGCGGGCCTCAGCAAGGTTGTCGTCTACGTCGGCGACAAGGCGGGCAAGCAGAAGCCAGCCGCCTTCGGCTTCTTCGTGCTGCCGGATGGCAAGCACATCATCGCCGGCGATTCCGTGATGGATTTCGGCGCGCAACCTTTCGCGGAAAAGCGCCAGATTCTTGAGGCGCGCGCCGATGGCCCGTATCGCGGCGCGGCGGCCAAGGATCTGGAGATCGTCGAGTTCGCCGACTTCCAGTGCCCGCACTGCAAGGAGGCGCAGGCCAACATGGACAAGCTCGCCACGGACTTCCCGAAGGCGCGCATCGTCTTCCAGATCTTTCCGCTCACCTCGATTCATCCGGAGTCCGGTCCGGCGGCCGAGTACGCGCTCTGCGTGAACAAGCTCGGCGGCAGCACGGCCTTCTTCCCGTTCGCCGCGGCGGTCTTCGATGGTCAGGAGGGCCTGGCCACGCCCGACGGCGCCACGCTTACGCTGAACAGCGCCGCCGTCAAGGCCGGCCTTGACCCGGCGAAGGTCTCTGCTTGCGCCGCCACGCCCGCCATCAAGCAGCAGATGGAGACGCTCGGCAAGCTGCCAGACGACCTCGGCATCAACGAGACGCCGATGCTGGCCATCAACGGCCGCGAAATCCCGGCCAACCTCCCCTACGAAACGTTGAAGAAGCTGGTGCAGTTCCAGGCCAAGCTGGACGGCGTTTCCCTGCAATAGGCCGCCTTGCGCCGCATCCCTGCCCGATCGGGATGCGGCGCAAGGGTGCGTTTCCTTGGGGACATTCCTTTCGTCGTGCTGCAGGCAGGAGTGCTGCGTGCGCACAGACCTTCTGTGTCTGCCTGTTTTTTTCTCCTCAGGCCGGATTTGCGGCGTATATTGATGGATATTCCGGCCAAGCGGCAAACAATCTCTGCGAATCGTGACCATCCTGCCATGACGAACGACTCGATCCAGCCAGAATCAAGCCAGCCAGAATCAGGCTCATCGCCCGGCTTCAAATTGTCGGTGGTGATGCCGGTTTATAACGAACAGGCCACGCTGCGCGCCGTTATCGAGCGCGTTCTGGCCCTGCCGCTCGCCATCGAGCTGATCTGCGTCGACGACGGTTCGCGCGACGGTTCAGCCGAAATTCTGAAGGAACTCGCCAGCCTGCATCCGCAACTGCGCTGGATCGAGCAGCCGCAGAACATGGGCAAGGGCGCGGCCTTGCGCCGCGGCATCGCCGAGGCGACGGGCGATTTTGTCGTCGTGCAGGACGCCGATCTTGAATACGATCCGGAGGATTACCCGCGGCTTCTGGCGCCGCTGCTGGCCGGCAAGGCGGACGTGGTTTACGGCTCGCGTTTCATGGGCGGAGAACCGCACCGCGTGCTCTACTTTTGGCACTCGGTGGGCAACCGGCTGTTGACGCTGCTGTCGAACTGCCTGACGAACATCAACCTCACGGACATGGAGACCTGCTATAAGATGTTTCGCCGCGAGGCCATCCAGAGTATTCCGATCGAGGAGGACCGCTTCGGCTTCGAGCCGGAGATTACCGTCAAGATCGCCCGCCGAAGGCTGCGCATCTACGAGGTGGGCATCGGCTACTGGGGGCGAACCTACGAAGAGGGAAAAAAGATCGGCTGGAAGGATGGATTCCGCGCGCTCTACTGCCTGCTGAAGTACTCGTTCAAGAACGTGAAGACGACGGCGGCGTCCAAGTCGTCCAACTGATCCGAAGCGAATCTTTCGCGTCGCGCTTTCCCGTTCTTTGCCGCAAACAATGCGGAAAAGAACGGGGTACAGCGAATGAACTGTCGTACGAGCCACTTGCAAAATTCAGTTCCGGTGTATTCTGCGAGAAGAAAAATCTCCCGCAGGGGCTAAAGCCCCATTCATTCCAGGTATTTTACGGCACGACTGAAGTCGTGCCCTTTCAAATCCAGCGATCATCGATTGAATTTTGCAAGTGGCTCGTACGCAACTAATTGTGCGCCGCGGCATCCGTCTGCCGGATGAAGGCCGCCACGCGATCATGCAACTGCTTGATGCACTCGTCGCGCACGTAGACCATGTGGCCGGATTCGTACCAGTCGTACTCGATGTTTTTGGCGAGCGACTGGGGAATTTGCAGGTGCTTGTCCTCGTATTGGGCGGCAAAGAACGGCGTGGCCAGATCGTAGTAGCCGCCGTTGACCATCACCTTCAGCCGGGGGTTGGTCTTCATCGCCTCGGCCAGGTCGGGAGCCACGTTGACGCCCATCGCGTTGCCCTTGTGCTTGAAGCTCCAGCTCGAATCGAGATCGATTTCAGGAACATACGTCAATCCCTGTCCGTACTTGAGCGTGCGCCGCACGTAATCGTTGAAGAGCGCCACGTATGCCGAGGAGATCGCCGAGCTTTGCGGATCGTAGTCGGCGTTCTGGCTCAGCGGATCGAGCGAGGGGCCGGAGAAGCGCGTATCGAGGCGTCCCGTGGTCAAATCGCTCGCATCCTGCAGGGCCTTTTCGAACTCGGGACCGCTGACGCGCAGGTTGGCCTTGAGCAGATAGGCCACGGGCAGGCCGGTGTACTCATGGAGTTTCTCGGCCGCCTGCTGTTTTTCGGTCTCGCTCAGGTCCGTGCCCATCGCCAGCGCATGTGCGTAGGGCCCCATGGCGAACGCTTCCACTTCCTTCAGGAAGGGATCGA
>JAJYFB010000005.1 GCA_021785495.1 Acidobacteriota bacterium
ATCGTGGCCGACGGGGCGCGGATTCCGGCCTCCTGCACCGTCGGGCCCTACTGCACCATCGGGCCGGAGGTGGAGCTGGGCGAGGCGTGCAACCTGATCTCGCACGTGGTTCTGGACGGCCGCACGCGCATCGGCGCGCGCAACACGTTTTATCCCTTCTGCTCGATCGGCGTCGCGCCGCAGGACTTGAAGTACGCGGGCGAGCCGACGGAGACCCTTCTCGGCGACGACAACACCATCCGCGAAAGCGTGACCATCAGCCGGGGCACGGTGGGCGGCGGCGGCGTGACGCGGCTCGGATCGGGCAACCTGCTGATGACCTGCGCCCACGTGGGCCACGACAGCCAGGTGGGCAGCCATTGCATTCTGGCCAACGCGGCCACGCTCGCCGGCCACGTGACGATTGAGGATTATGTCACGCTGGGCGCTTTCTGCCCGGTGCATCAGCACTGCGTGGTCGGGGCGCACGCCTTTATCGGCGGCGGCACCATCGTTACGCAGGACGTGCTGCCCTTCTCGCTGACCTCGTCGCGACGCGAGAACCGGGCCTTCGGCATCAACAAAGTCGGCCTCGAACGCAAGGGCTTTTCGCCGGAGCGGCTCAAGCGGCTGCAAAAGGCCTATCGCTGCCTGCTGGCCGCCAAACTGAACACCTCGCAGGCCCTCGAAAAGATGCGCTCGATTGAAGGCGACGATGTGGCCCTGCTGGTGCGCTTCATCGAACGCAGCGAGCGCGGGGTGATCAAGTAAGGACCATGGCCTGACTGTTCGGCGTTGGCGGCAAGGGGAGAATTTTCTGTCGGCGACAATCGGGAAGGAATTGCGGAGACATTGCACAGGGAATGCTTCCCGATGGCGGCGACGATTGAACATCGATGGGCAGTGGAGATGTCCCGGAGGGACAAAACGAGAATAGCCCAGGGTGAAGCGCAGCGGAACCCTGGGAAGCTGAAGGTGCGTTTGCGCCCGCCCCGGAGGGGCGGTGTGAACTCGCAGGGCATCGCGAATTCGGATGAGGGTCTTCATGTCGCACACCTACTGCTCCTCGTTGTTTCATTGCGTCTTCTCGACCAAGGAACGCCGAAACACGATCCCGCCCGCGATGCAATCCCGCTTGTGGGCCTATATGGGCGGAATTGCGCGTGAGCACGGATACAAAGCGCTGGCCGTTGGCGGCGCGCAAGACCACGTGCATCTTCTGCTTTCGCTGCCCGCCTCGGTTCCGGTTGCGCAGGCGATGCGTGAAATCAAGAGCGCCTCTTCGCTCTGGATGCACCAATCGGGCGAATGTGAGCTGTTTGAATGGCAGGAGGGGTACGGCGCGTTTTCCATCGGAATGGCGCAGACCAGTGCGACGATCGCCCACATCGCGCGCCAGGAGGAGCATCACCAGCGGCGTGATTTCCAGGCAGAGTTTGTTGCGTTCCTCAAGAAGCACCGCATCGACTACGATCCGCGGTACGTTTGGGGATAGGGTTCGACCGCCCCTACGGGGCGGAGGCGTTTTTTGGAGCTTCGCTCCCCCGGGTTCCGCTGCGCTCCACCCGGGGCTATTTTCGCGTCGTCCCTCCGGGACGAGGGCCGCAATTTTGCGTTACAAACAGATGTGATGGAACGGAGCATCGCCATGAAACTCGGCCTCATCGCCGGCAATGGAAGGTTTCCTTTTTTGCTGCTCGATGCGGCGCGGGCCGAGGGGCTTGAGGTCGTTGTCGCTGCGATCAAGGAAGAGACCGACACGGAGATCGACCGAAGGGCCGCGGCCGATCGCGGCGTCAAGGTCTTCTGGCTCTCGCTGGGCGAGTTGTCGCGGCTGATCGAGAGCTTTCACAAGGAAGGCGTGGCGCGGGCCGTCATGGCCGGTCAGGTCAAGCACAAGCAGATTTTTTCAAGCATCCGGCCCGACTGGCGGCTGGCCAAGCTACTGCTGAACCTGCGCACGCGCTCGACGGACGCGCTGCTGGGCGCGGTGGCCAAGGTGCTTGGCGGCGAGGGCATCGAACTGATCAGCTCGACCGCGTTTCTGGAGCCGCTGCTGGCCGCCGAGGGCGTGCTCACGGACCGTGCGCCCAACGAGGATGAGCAGAAAAACATCGCCTACGGCCGGGGCGTGGCCGGAGCTGTGGCCGGCTTCGACATTGGCCAGACGGTCGTGGTGGCGGCGCAGGCTTGCGTCGCCGTCGAGGCGATGGAAGGCACGGACGCGACCATTGAGCGCGCCGGAAGGTTGATGGCGACCCTGGAGGGCGATGCTTCGACGCTGGAGCGGCGACTGACTGTCGTCAAAGTCGCCAAGCCCAACCAGGACATGCGCTTCGATGTTCCGGTTGTCGGCCAGGCGACGATCGACGCGATGATCCGCGCCGGTGCGAGCTGCCTGGCGATCGAATCCGGCCGTACCCTGCTCTTCGACCGCGAAACGCTCGTGGCCGCGGCCAACCGGGCAGGGATTGCCCTTGTGGCCTCGCCACGGTGATATACAGGGAACAGGGAGCAGGTTTCAGGGGCCAGGGGTTAGCGACCGGCCGATGACTTTCAGGAACGCAGAGTTTTTCCCGACCCCTGAAATCTGCTCCCTGTTCCCCATTTCCTGAATCCAACCACCGGAGGTTCCACGTGAGCAAATTTCTTCTCGTTTCACTCGCCGTGGCGGTTGTGGCCGTTGTCGCCGCAACGCAACTCTTCAAGGTGCGCGCCCAGGGCGCGATGCCGGCCGTGGGCGAGGTTGCGCCCGCCTTCACGCTGCCCTCGCAGGACGGCACACCGATTTCACTGGAGCAGTACCGCGGCAAGTGGGTGGTGCTCTATTTCTACCCCAAGGACATGACCCCCGGCTGCACCATCGAGGCCCACAAATTTCAGAATGCGCTGCCGCAGCTCGAAGCCAAAAACGCGGTCGTGCTGGGCGTGAGCGTGGATACGGCCGCCAGCCACAAGCAGTTCTGCGCCAAGGACGGCCTGACCTTCCACCTGCTGGCGGACCCGGAGCATAAAGTGGTGAGCGCCTACGGTTCGCTGGCCTCGTTTGCCGGTTTTACCATCGCCAATCGCAACACCTTCCTGATCGATCCCCAGGGCAAGATCGCCAAGGTCTGGGTGAAGGTGAATCCGGCCCACGCGGCTACGGACGTGCTGGCGGCGCTTCCGTAGGCGATCCGCTCGCCGGTCGATGCGCGGCCACCAGTGTTCGTCGCGGTGCGCGCGTCCCTTCCCCGGACGCACGAAAACTGGCTGCACCGGCGGCCAGTGCGTTTTGGGGCTACGAAAGGCTTGTGCGCCCGGAGAGAAGTATCGCCCCTTGCGAATGCCGCAGCCTTCGAGCCCCTTGCAGAATTTGTCCTGCAGATGGCAGGTTTTGAAGGGGTGCGGCGGCAGAGGCCGCCTAAAAACCACAAAAGATGGGTGAAAACGACAAGGACTGTGGCAGCAGGGGCTCAAGCCCCGCTCATTTTCCCCATGGTTACGGCCCGGCTGAAGCCGTGCCCTTGTTACACGACCGCGACAATCGAGTCTGCCCGCAGCCGCTTTACGGATCTGGCCAATTCATGGATCCGGGCCAAAAGAGTACGACGATGGCCGCCCCATCCAGACCGCGTTCCATGCGGTTTGGATGGGAAAGCATGACCGCATCCTTTTCGCCGGATCAATCGCCAGAACATGGCAGCCGCAACACGGCCCTGTTTTGTGGCAAGGGCCGCCTCTGTTTTGTAACAACGGCACGATTTGAGCCGGGCCTGCGCCTTCGCAAAAAACTCCCAGGGCTTTAGCCCTGGGGAAAGGTCAAATCTGGTTTTTTGAATTTTGCAAGAGAGCCACTTGCAAAATTCAGTTCCGGTGTATTCTGCGAGAAGAAAAATCTCCCGCAGGGGCTAAAGCCCCATTCATTCCAGGTATTTTACGGCACGACTGAAGTCGTGCCCTTTCAAATTCAGCGATCATCGATTGAATTTTGCAAGTGGCTCAAGAGGCAGCCTTCTCCACCGTTTTCGCGCTGGAGCCGGCGGCTACTTCTTCGACTTTTTCTTGGCGGCTTTCTTGGCGGCCTTTTTCGCAACCGCTTTGACGGCCTTCCCAGCGGTCTTCTTTGGAGCCGCCTGCACGGCTTTCTTCGCCGCGCCCTTGGCCGCCTTCCTGGCCACGGCCATTTTGGCAGGAGCCTTTTTCGCCGCCTTCTTGGCAACCGCCTTGACGGCCTTTTTCGCCACCGCCTTTTTGAGCGGCGTCTTCTTTGCGGTCTTGTTTGCCGCAGCCTTTTTCACCGCTTCCTTCTTTGGGGCCTTCTTGGCGGGGGCTTTCTTGGCGGCCTTTTTCGCCGGAGCCTTGGCCGCGGCTTTCTTCACAGGCGCTTTCTTGGCCGCTTTTTTCTTGGCGGGCGTTTTACGGGCGGGTTGTGTCATGGGCGCTTCTTCGATCACTACGATTGTCTCCTCATTGATTACGTCTTCATCGTCGTCGGAAGAGGTAAGGATGCTGGCAGTCTCCAAGACGTCCTCCTCTTCTTCTTCGTCGGCATATTCATTGGTCTGAACGGCGTCCAGATCATCCGGCTCCCCAAAGGGATCGCCGTCACTCATTGCGTGCATCTTGAAGACTTCATCCATCCCATTAGCCTCCGGCGGATAGCCGCCGCTCAGTTTGGATTCGCGGGTGCGCAGAGCCGGTGAAACGAGCGGCTTGCGCAAGCGATTCTAGCTTTAGCTTGCACGGAAAGACCAGGAAAAGACAAGAAAAAACTCCTGGAGAGCTCGACTTTTCGGTGGATTTTTCATTTTTGCGCCTTGCCGCGCGCGCGCGTCGATTTGCGATGCGCTTTGCTCTGCGGTTTGGCGTGCGCTGCGGCCGCTTTGCGACGATGCGCGGAATTGTGCGCTGCGGCGGGCGCGGCCACGCGCAGGCGGCGTCCGGGAGCCACGCGAATCCCGGTGGGAATGTGGTTCCAGAGGCGCAGTTGGCTGAGCGAGACGCCGAAGCGGTCGGCGATGGTGATCAGCGTGTCGCCGCGGCGCGCGACGTAGAGCCGGGTGCGGGCCAGGGCCGTGGCGGCCAGCGGCACGGGGACGGCCAGCGCCGGAACGTCCGCCAGGCTGGCGTTTTCGTCGAGTTGGTTGGCCGAAGCCAGTTCGGAGGCGGAGACGCGATACTCCCGCGCCACCGAGGCCAGCGTGTCGCCTGACGCGACGAGATGATAGCGCCAGCAGTTGCGCCGCGCCTCGGGAATCAGCGCCACGCGCTCGTTGAAGAGCGCGGCTGTGCCGGCCGGCAGATGCAGATCGAAGGCGGCGTCGGGCGGCGTGACCATGCGCAGCAGGCTGGGGTTCAGCGCCTCGATCTCGTCGACCGGCGCACCCACCAGATCGGAGACCAGCCGCAGGTCGATCGAGTAGCCGATGGTCACCGTGTCCGTCAGCACCGGCGGATCGAGCGCCAGATCGTCGAAGCCGTACTGATGGGGATGGTTGGCGACGATGATGGTGGCCAGAATCTCCGGCACATAATTGGCGGTTTCCGTGGGCAGCTCGTGGCGCTTGTACAGCTCCCAGAAGTCGGCGTAGCCGGTGCGCTGGACCTCGCGCTGAATATTGCCCGCACCGTGGTCGTAGGCGGCCATGGCCAGGTACCAATCGCCCAACTGATCGTAGAGAAACTTCATGTAGCGGGCGTAGGCGCGCGTGGATTTTTCCGGGTCGAAGCGCTCGTCCACGTACGCATTGCGCACGAGCCCGTAGTTGCCGTGCGGCATGAACTGCCACATGCCGCCGGCGTGCGAGCGACGATTCAGGGCGCGCGGATTGAAGCCGGACTCGGCGACGGCCTGGTAGATGAGATCCTGCGGCACGCCTTCCTCGGCCAGCACGCGCTGAATCAGCGCCTTGTAGCGGCCGCCGCGCTCGAAGGAGTGCAGCAGCGTGTTATGCCCCTTCTGCGTGTTGGCGAAGAAGTTGATGAACGCGGCCACGTAGTCGTTCATCATCAGCGGCAGGTCGGACTTGGTGGTGGCCAGATCGGCCTGCGCCTTGGCCACCAGGCTGGGATCGACATTCGTGAACGTGACCTCGCTGGCGGCCTCGACGGGCGTCTCCTCGGGCGGCGGCGTAAAGCCGTTTCCCTTCTTGAGCGCCTCCATTTCGAGACCGTTGACCTCGTCAACGATCTTCTCGAACTCATCGTCGAGCTGCGGGTTGGTCTTGATGTCGATGCCGCTTTTGAGCATCCGGTCGACGGCGCGATCGAACTGGACTTTGGCTTCGGGCAGCAATCCTTTGCGATAGTCCGCATCGCCGGCGGCGTAATCGGCCTCCACTTGCGCGATGAGCTGACGGACCTTCTGCTCTTCGACTGCCGTGGGCCGGGACAGCGCCGGAGACGCGGCTTGCCGCGCGGCCTGCTGTCCTTCGGCGGCGGCCACCGGCGGCGCCGTCGCCCGCGCCGGTTTCTGCCCCGGTCCGGCCGAGGTTCCCGTCGGCGTGCAACCAGCAAGCGCCAGCAAACCTGCGCCGGAGAAAGCCAAAAGCGTGGTGAAAAGCGCGCGTCGCGTGAAAATACACGACCGGAGCAGCCTCAATGGAATCGTTTTGAGCACTATGCCGATGATAAGCGATGGGCCCCGAACGATGAATGCGATGAGCGGAACCGTTTGCCGCCGGGCCACGGCAGTTCCTGTTCGCGACTCCGCAGCGGCAAAAGACGAAGCCGTGTGCGCCTGGGATCGATCGTGATCAAGGCTCCTGCTTCCAGTTCCTCGCGCATCTGCCGCAGAGCCTGGATCACCTGGTTGCCGATGGAGACGGGCCGGAGATCCTCGCTGCGCACCTGAACGACGCTTGGCTTTTCCCGATTGGCGGTCGCCAAAGCAATGCCGAAGTCCAGATCGTTGGTCAGGATGACAAAATCCTTGGCGGCGGCATGGAGCAGGAGGACCGGATCCGGCGCGTTCGCCGGGCCGAGTTCCGACCAGTGAACTGCCTCCATCCCAGCCTCTTTCAGCAGCGTCGCCCATCCGGGCGAGAGATTCATGTCGACGAGAATCCTCATGCGCTGGCCAGAAGAATCTCCCGCTCGTCGGAGCGCCATGCGGCATAGCGCAGAGCTTGAAGGATGTCTTCACGTTCGAGATAGGGATACTCTCCGAGCAACTCGTCGATGGCGACGCCGGCGCCAATCTGGCCGACGATCATGCCAACGGTAACGCGCATTCCACGAATGCAGGGCCGCCCGCCCATCATCTCCGGGCTCTGCGTGATCCGATCGAAATCCGCCATGGGTGCTCCCTCTCGCAATGTATTGTCATGATAGAGCGTTGAAAGACGGGTTTCAACGGCATTTGCGGCGCGGAATCGCTTCGCGGCAGAAACGTCGCTCACCGGCTTTTGCGCCGTGCTCGCCTCCATGCCGCGCCTGGGATCGATCCGGCGTATCGCCTGCGGCGAAGTTTCCCGCTCGTTTCGCAAAAACGCAGATGATAAGCTAGGACTGGAGGGGATGCGCCGGGACGCGAATCGCTCGCGCGCTAACCCATTGATTTTGAATACCTATGGACGTTCGCTTTCTCCGCAACTTCGCGATCATCGCCCACATCGACCACGGCAAGTCGACCTTGAGCGACCGGCTGCTTGAAATCACCGGCGCATTGAGCGACCGCGAGATGCAGGCCCAGGTGCTCGACGCAATGGACCTCGAACGCGAGCGCGGCATCACCATCAAGGCCCACGCCGTGCGCATGATGTATAAAGCGCGCGATGGCCAGACCTATCAGCTCAACCTGATCGACACGCCGGGCCATGTTGATTTCAGCTACGAGGTCTCGCGCTCGCTGGCCTCGTGCGAGGGGGCGCTGCTGGTTGTCGACGCCAGCCAGGGCGTCGAGGCGCAGACCCTGGCCAACGCCTATCTCGCCATCAATCACGGCTTGGAAATCATTCCCGTCATCAACAAAATCGATCTGCCTTCGGCCGACATCCTGCGCACGCAGGAGGCGATCGAGCAGGCCGTGGGCCTGGACGCGACCGACGCGATCCCCGTGAGCGCCAAGACCGGCCAGGGCGTCGACGAGGTTCTGGAGGCGATCGTTCACCGGCTCCCCGCCCCGAAGGGCGATCCGAACGCGCCGTTGCAGGCACTGATTTTCGACTCCTGGTTCGATGCCTATCGCGGCGTGATTGTGCTGGTGCGCGTCGTGCAGGGCGCGATGCGCAAGGGCCAGCGCATTCGCTTCCTGTCGAACGGCAAGTCGTACGAAATTGACTCGATGGGCGTGCTTTGCCCCAAGCCGGTGGAGATCGCCGAGCTGTCGGCCGGCGAGGTGGGCTTCTTCGCGGCCACCATCAAGAACGTCGCCGACACGAAGATTGGCGACACGGTCACCAGCGACGACTTCCCCGCGCCGACGGCCCTGCCCGGCTTTGAGGACATCAAGCCCATGGTCTTTTCCGGGCTCTACACCGTCGATTCGCACGAGCACACCCTCTTGCGCGACGCCCTCGAAAAGCTGCGCCTGAACGACTCCTCGTTTTTCTTCGAGCCGGAAAGTTCCGTGGCGCTCGGCTTCGGCTTTCGCTGCGGTTTTCTCGGCCTGCTGCACATGGAAATCATTCAGGAGCGGCTGGAACGCGAGTACGAGCTGGACCTGATCACTACCGCGCCCAGCGTGCGCTATCGCATCGCGATGACCGACGGCAGCGAGCTGGAGGTCGATAACCCCTCGCGCTGGCCCGAGCCGCAGTCGATCGCCGCCATCTACGAGCCGGTGATCCTGGCCAAAATTCTCACCAACGAAGAGTTTGTCGGCGGCATTCTCAAGCTGGTCGAGGAAAAGCGCGGCCGTCAGGTCAACTTCGAGTACGTGACGCCGACGCGCGTCCTGCTCAGCTACGAGCTGCCGCTCAACGAGATCGTTCTCGACTTCTACGACCGGCTCAAATCCGTCTCGCGCGGCTACGCCTCGCTCGATTACCAGTTGGCCGGCGAGTGGGAGTCGCCGATGGTCAAGATGGATATTCTCGTTTCCGGCGAGCCGGTCGATGCGCTGTCGATCGTCGTCCACAAGGACCACGCCTACGAGCGCGGCCGGGCCCTGGTCTCGAAGATGCGCGAGCTGATTCCGCGCCAGCAGTTCGAGGTGGCCATCCAGGCCGCCATCGGGGCCAAGGTCGTCGCCCGCGAAACCGTCAGCGCCCTGCGCAAGAACGTGCTCGCCAAGTGTTATGGAGGCGACATTTCGCGCAAACGCAAGCTGCTGGAAAAGCAGAAAGAAGGCAAGAAGCGCATGAAGCGCATCGGCAAGGTCGATATTCCGCAGGAAGCCTTCCTGGCCGTACTGCGCGTCGGCGAAGAGCCGCAAAAGTAAGCTCAATGCAACGCCGGCACATGGGCGTGCGAACCCGCTTGGCAAGGTGCTTCGTTAAGCAGTTCACGTGCCAATGTGCGCAAATGCACCGGCTTTTGTGAATAAAAATTTACAGGCGGTTGTGGAAAGCTGCCTGAACCGGTAAAAATCTTCTCCGTTGCACGCACGACTTGAACCGGCCGCAAGAGGGGCAGTTTTTCTCTGAAAATAAACAACTTAATCCGCGTATCAGATTTGGACACTCGCAGGCAAGAGGAAAAATACAGTTTTTACGCAAAAGTTTCTGGCGGAAATCCACAAAATTTTCCACAACAGAGCACAAAAAAGGTCAATCGGCATAGGGGGGAGCGGTTTCCCGCTCTCCCCGGCCACACCACCCGACAAGCGGGTCCGCATCCGGCGGTTCGAGAAGCTTCCATTCCACTCGTCAAACGGAACCGATATTTCCTGTTTCCTGGTCGAGCGGGATGACGCCAACCGGTGTTACTCTATCAAGACTATTCTGGATTTGGATCAAGCGTATTTCAATGCGCGGTTGATTGCACGCCCCGACAAGGAATAGCCCAACCCCTAGAAGGCCCTTCGTAGGCGTTATGCTGAAACAACCCGCACGAAATCATTCCGTTTGTTTGCAACGACCCAACTGGCTTCCCAACTATTTTCCCGAACTCGACGGACTGCGCGGACTGGCCATCCTGGCTGTTGTGCTCTACCACTGCAATCCGCGGCTGCGGGGCACGTGGCTCTACCGCGCCTCGCTCTGGGGATGGGCCGGCGTCATTCTCTTCTTCGTCCTCAGCGGCTTTTTGATTACGTCGATCCTGCTGACGACACGCGACAAACCGCATTACTTCCACAACTTTCATGCCCGCAGGGCGTTGCGTATCTGGCCGGTGTATCTTCTGCTGCTGGCCGTGGTCTATCTCAACGCGCCATGGTTTGTCGGCCCCAGCGTGGGCGATGCCATCCGAACCGCGCCGTGGCTCGCCTACCTTTTTTGCGTGCAGAACCTCTTCCATCTGACGCTGCCACCGTCGCTCGGCCCCACCTGGGCGCTGGCCATCGAGGAACAGTACTACTTTCTTTGGGCGCCCGTGGTGCGCTGGTTGCGTCGGCCGTGGATGCTTTCCACGCTGCTGGCTTCCCTGCTCGTCGTTTCGCCCGCGCTGCGCCGTCTTCCTCCGCACTGGCTGACGCCCACGCACACGCTCATCCATCTCGACGGCATCGCCTGGGGCAGTCTGCTGGCCATCGGCATCTACACGCTGCCGCTCAGCCGCCGCGCGTGGCTGGGCCTGGGCCTGGGCGGCCTGGCGATGGGCTTTCTCCTGGCAGGCACGCTTGCCGGCGGCACCGCCTATCTCGATTCCGCGCTGGCCGTGGGCTTCGCCGGCCTGGTGCTGGCGCTGGTCGCCTCAACCGGCGCGCGCAACCCGCTGAGCGCCGCGTTGCGCCGCGG
This sequence comes from Acidobacteriota bacterium, assembly GCA_021785495.1. Lineage (GTDB taxonomy): Bacteria > Acidobacteriota > Terriglobia > Terriglobales > Acidobacteriaceae > Telmatobacter. Next base: position 10,803 of record JAJYFB010000005.1, read on the forward strand.
TCCGGCCGCATTTTATGGGCGCATCAGCTACGGCCTTTACATGATGCACATCTCCGTCTTCATCTACCTCGGCTCCTTCGACGTAGCGATGAATCGCTACGGCACGGAGGGCAACCTGGCCATCGTCGCCATGCGTCTGGCCGTCAGCACCGCGGTAGCCACCGTGCTTTGGTACGGTTTTGAGGCGCAGATGCTGAAGCTGAAACGCTACTTTTGACCTCGTCTTTCCGGTTTGCATCCGGCGCCAGCCGCGCAAAAAGTTTCTGCCAGAGGGCGCGAATCTCGGCGGCGAGGCCGTCGCCGGCGTACTCGACGATGGTCTTCTCCGCGATCTGCGCCTGTGTAGCCAACCGGTCGTAGCGCACCCGCCCGGCCAGGCTCAGGCCGCGCCTCAGCGCGTTCTCTTCGATGAGACCGGTCATCGCTTCGTTGAGATCCCACTTGTTGACGCAGACAGCGGCCGGAATGCGGAAGTGCGCCACCAGCGCGGCCACGCGCTCCATGTCGTGCAGTCCGCTGGGCGTGGGCTCGGTGACGATGAGCGCCAGACTCGCGCCGGTCACCGAGGCGATCACCGGGCAGCCCACGCCCGGCGAGCCGTCGATCAGCACGAGTGCCGAGCCGCGCTCGCTGGCGATCTCTTTCGCCGTGGTGCGAACTAGGCTGACGAGCTTGCCGGAGTTCTCCTCGGCGGCGCCGAGCCGGGCATGCACCATGGGGCCGAAGCGCGTTGCCGAGACAAACCACTCGCCGTTGACCGCCGGGTTCATCTGGATGGCCTGCGCCGGGCAGAACCAGGCGCAGACGCCGCAGCCCTCGCAGGCCAGCGGATCGACGCGACGGGTTGCGGCCCAAACCTGATCGCCCGGAGCCATCGCCTGAATGGCGTGAAAGCGGCAGAGATCCTCGCACCGGCCGCAGCCGGCGCACAGGCTCGGGTCGATCGCGGCCTGCTTGCCGCCGGTGAAGAACGCACGGCGCTCGATGCGCGGCGCGGCGACCAGATGCAGATCGGCGGCGTCGACGTCGCAGTCGGCGAGCACGGCGTTTTCCGCCAGCGCGGCAAAGCTGGCCACCAGCGAGGTCTTGCCCGTGCCGCCCTTGCCGCTGAGAACGACCAGTTCCTTCACCGGCCGCTCGCGCTCGGAATGAATGTGAATGAGTGCATTCATCGGCGCGCCGCCTCGCTTTCCGTCCGAGATTGTTTTCTGTCGGCCGACGACAGGCGATCGAGAACCGCCTCGATGGCCTGCCGGAAAGCGGGCACGGCATCGAGGGCCAGTTCGCCGCGCGAGTAGGCCTGGGCGACGCGGCGATCATCGGCGATAGCTGCCCAGAGCGGAATGTTTTTCGCTGCGCAAAAGGCGCGCGTCTTCTCTTCGTTTTCGCCAGCGCGATTGATCACGGCGGCCATCGGCAGGCCGACGGCCTCCAGCGTCTCGACCGCCAGGCCGAGATCGTTCAGCCCGAAGGGCGTCGGCTCGGCGACGAGCAAAACAAGGTCCGCGCCACGCACGCTCTCGATCACCGGGCAGGATGCTCCGGGCGGGCAGTCGAAAATCGCGAGTTCCTCGCCGCCGAGTTCCTCTTTCAACTGGCGGATCAGCGGCGTGCTCATCGCCTCGCCGATGCGCAGCGTTCCCTGCGCAAAGCGGAGGGGCGCGTCGGCTTCGGCCCGGTCTGCGCCCGCGTGAACCGAACCGGTTTCGACTACGCCGATCTGCCGCTCGACCTCCGCAATCGCGCCCGGCGGACAGACCCGCGCACAGCCGCCGCAGCCATGGCACAACTCCGGGTAGACAAGCACCTGCCCGCCGATGCAGACGATGGCGCTGAACTGGCAGATCGCACCGCACTGATCGCAGTGCGTACACTTGCTCTCGTCAACGCGCGGATGCAGGCGGAGGGCCGCGCGCGAGGCGTCAATGCGCGGCCTGAGGAAGAGATGCCCATTCGGCTCCTCCACGTCGCAATCGAAGTAGGCGACACGCAGGCCGCGCCTCGCCGCGGCAAGAGCCAGATTGGTGGCGACCGTCGTCTTTCCTGTTCCGCCCTTGCCGCTGGCGATGGCGATTCTCATGATTTTCCTACCGGCCTCCTTGTTGTCGCCGTCTTCGTTTCCCTTGCGCGCCGGGCGCAGCGGAACGCGCGCAGCCGGACGTGAATCCCGCCGGCCACGCATCCTCGCCGCCTCGCCAACGGCGGCAGCCGGGCATGGCCCACTGCGGCTCGGCGAGCCTTCCGTTGAGGCAGGCGGCCAGCACCTCGTCCACCGTTCCGCAGAGAAAAGCGGCCACGCGCATCCCGGCGCCCTGAATGCGAAGCTGCAACGGCGCCGAGATCGCTCCGCAGATCAGCAGGTCCACGCCGCTGTCGGCCAGTTCTGCGGCGCGATCGGCCGGCGCAATCTCCGCCAGGGATTTCTCCTCGCGCCGCGCGATGCGGCCCGCTTCCACGTCGACCAGCAGCAACTGCCGGGCGGCATCGAAGACCGGCGCGATGCGCCCTTGCCAATGTGGAATGGCGATCCTCATCGCCAGAGAGGGTTGCATCTGACGGGCCAAATGCTCGAATGAGCGCAAAAACACAAAGTTACGAACTCATCGAGTCACGCAATCCTTGCAAAATGCAATTCCTGTGCGCGCGATCACGGCAAAATGCAATGCAATGCGCGCATCTTCGGATCAGGATGAATGCGCGCGCTCCTTCGAACTCCGTTGCACCGGGCCGAACCCCTCGTGCAACGATCGGCGAGCCGGTCGACGACCCGATCCTCGACTCGATCAACGAGGGCGTCTTTACCGTCGATCACCAGTGGCGCATCACGGCCTTCAACCACGCCGCCGAGCGGATCACCGGCGTGCGCCGCCAGGATGCGCTCGGCCGCCGCTGCTCGGAGGTCTTCCGGGCCAATATCTGCGAGGAGAACTGCGCGCTGCGGCGCACGCTCGCCAGCGGCAAGCCCGTCGTGGGCGCAACGGCGCGCATCATCGGCGTCGATGGCAGCCAGATTCCCATCCGCCTCTCGACGGCGCTTTTGCGCAAGCCCGGTGGCGAGGTTGCCGGCGGCGTCGAAACCTTTCAAGACCTCACGGCCGTCGAGCAACTGCGCAAGGAACTGGAGGCGCGGTACACCTTCGAGGACATCGTCGGCCGCAGCGCGGCCATGCAGAGCCTCTTCGAGATTCTGCCGCAGATCGCCGCCAGCGCAAGCACGGTGCTGATCGAAGGCGAGAGCGGCACCGGCAAGGAACTTTTCGCCCGCGCCATCCATCACCTTTCGCCGCGCGCCAAAAAGCGCTTTATCGCCGTCAACTGCGCTGCCCTGCCCGACGCGCTGCTCGAATCCGAACTCTTCGGCTACAAGGCCGGCGCCTTTACCGACGCGAAAAAAGACAAGCCGGGCCGCTTCGCGCTGGCCGATGGCGGCACGATCTTTCTCGACGAGATTGGCGACATTTCGGCGGCCCTGCAGGTGCGGCTGCTGCGCGTTCTGCAGGAGCGGTACGTCGAGCCGCTGGGGGCCACCGAACCGGTCAACGTCAACGTTCGCGTCGTCGCGGCCACCAACAAAAATCTCGCGCAACTGGTTCAGGAGGGCAAGTTCCGCGAGGATCTCTTTTACCGGATTCGCGTCATCCACCTGCGCATTCCGCCGCTACGGGAACGGCGCGAAGACCTGCCGCTGCTGGTCGATCACTTGGTGGAAAAATTCAATCGTCTGCAAGAAAAGGAGATCGTCGGCGTTTCGTCCGCAGTGATGGCCCGCCTGATGGATCACAACTATCCGGGTAACGTCCGCGAGCTGGAGAACATTCTGGAGCAGGCATTCGTGCTCTGCCGCGGCGGCCTGATCGAACTGGAGCATCTGCCGCTGGAGCTTCGGCCCGCGAATCGGAATGCTGCCGCTTCGGCGTCGGCAACCAATCTGCGCGCGGCCCAGCGGCAGATGATCGAAGCGGCGCTCCAGCGCAACCAAGGCAATCGCCGCCAGGCGGCCCGTGAGCTGGGCATCGATCCGAGCACGCTCTACCGGCGGCTGAAAGCCGCGGACTGACCTGCGGAATCGCACTTTGCCTGTATCTGCGGCCAGCAGCGTTGCACTTTGCAACGCTTTCCGCCGGTTTGCGCCAGTTTGTCCTCGCTCCACAACCAGAAACATCCGTATTTTCAACGTAACTTTCGCATCGAGCGCCCTCGGACGGCCTTGGCACGCCACATGCTTTCTCCCTTTGCGGAGAAGAACAAAAACATGAGAGTGGCAATCACATCCGTTGGCGAAGATCTGGATGCGGCCGTTGATCCGCGCTTTGGCCGGGCCAAATACTTTGTGGTCGTCGATCTGGAGACGAATGCGGTCCAGACGGCGAGTAACACGGTCAATCTCAATGCCGCGCAGGGCGCGGGCATTCAGGCGGCCAAAACCGTCGCCGGCCTCGGCGCAAAGGCGCTGCTGACTGGCCACGCCGGCCCGAAGGCTTTCGCCGCTCTTCAGGCCGCAGGCATTGCCATCTATCCCATTGCCGGCGGCACGGTCGCCGAAGCGCTCACGCAGTTCCGGTCCGGCGCGCTTGAGCCCATGAAGCAGGCCGATGTGGAAGGCCACGGGTAGCAGCGGCGTTGGCGGCGCTCGTTTTTTCACGCGCTTTGCGGCGCGAGGAAGACGATCCGCCAGCCCATCAATCATCCACCGAAAACGAAACCGAAAGGAAGAAAAGATGAAAATTGCCATTCCAATCGCCGACGGCAAACTGGCCATGCACTTTGGCCATTGCGAACGCTTCGCCCTGCTCGATGTGGATGAGGCGCAGAAGAAGATCGTGGCGCGCAACGATGTTGAAGCGCCGCCGCATCAGCCCGGACTCCTGCCGCCGTGGCTGGCCGAGCGGGGCGTCACCACGGTCCTCGCCGGAGGCATGGGCCAGCGCGCGCTGGGCCTCTTTGCCGAGCAGGGCATTCAGGTGGTCATCGGCGCACCGGCCGAAGCGCCGGAAACAATCGTTGCCGACTACCTGGGCGGAACCCTCGTCACCGGAGCGAACCTTTGCGACCACTGATCCGACCACTGAACTGGGCAACGCGGAGACCGCCAACCTTCTGGAGGAGAAACATCGTGAATTGCGGAATACGTTCTGTTCTTTCCTGCCTGCTTCTGTTCGTTCTCGCGCTGGGAGGGCGGCTCGGCTTTGCCCAGTCCGCGCCGTCGATGCTGGTTTCGACCGACTGGCTGGCCGCGCACCTGAAAGACGCCAACCTGGTCTTGCTCGACATCGGCAATGATCGCGGAGCCTATCTTTCCGGCCACATTCCCGGGGCGCAGTTTCTCGCTCTGCGCCAGATTGTCAACAGCAACTCCGGCGGCTGGCTGGAGCTTCCGCCCGCGGCCTACCTCCAGTCGCTCTTTGCCCAGGACGGGATCAGCAACCGTTCGCGCATCGTGCTCTACGGCGATTTCAAAGGGATGTTTGCGGCCCGCGCCTACTTCACGCTGGATGCGATCGGCCTCGGCGGGCGGACGGCGCTGCTTGACGGCGGATTGGAGAAGTGGTCGGCCGAGCATCGTCCGCGCAGCAGCGACGAAACGATGCCTCGCGCGGCGACGCTCGCCGTAACGCCTCATCCCGAGGTCGTCACCGATCTTGCCGCCGTGTTGCGCGTCGTCGCCAGCCACAGCACACCGCTGATCGACGCCCGTCCGCCGGCCGAGTTCGTCGGCGCGCAAGGCGGCTACGGCGCCGCACGTTCCGGCCACATTCCCGGCGCAAGGAATGTCTTCTGGGTGGAGAACCTGGCCGATACGGCGATTCCCGTCTTCAAGCCCGCCGCTGCTTTGCGCGCGCTCTATACGGCGGCCGGTGTGCCACCGGGTGGCAAGGCGATCGTTTATTGCCATGCGGGCCTGCAATCCTCGGTGGATTACTTCGCCCTGAAGCTGGCCGGTTTTCAGCCAGTGCTGTACGCGGGATCATTTTCCCAGTGGGTCTCCGCGCCCGGCGCGCAGGTCGCAACAGCCGGCGAGTGACCGGGCGTTGACATGCGGCGGATCCAAATCACGCACCATCGCGCCCGTTCGCGCCCGCTGCTCGCTCCACGCTCGCGGGTGCTAAAATCATCTAGTGCCGGGTCCTACGCGACGTAATCCCGCCAACCCCGCCAGGTCCGGAAGGAAGCAACGGTAACGGGCTCGTACGGGCGCAGTAGGTCACCCGGTACTTTTTTGGCGTCGTGGGCGCTTTTGCTGTTTCTCGCCCATCCGCATGGGTCGTGAACCGCCCTCGAACCGAACGCGGCATGGCGCGGTGCTGTGCGCCCGTGCTCCGCAAGGAGATTGGAATTGAGCCTGAGCCTTCGCCCCGTGGTGGGCCGCCGCGCCAAGATTTCGGCGCTAGGCGCCTATGTTCCTCCCGATGTGATCACCAATCAAGACCTGGAAAAAATGGTCGAAACCAGTGACCAGTGGATCACGGAGCGCACGGGGATCAAGACGCGCCACAAGCTGGCCGCGGGCAAGGGCGTCAGCGACATCTGCGTGGAGGCGGCGAAGAAATGCCTGGCGGCGCGCGGCATTGGCCCCGAGGCCATCGACGTGATCATCGTCGGCACGGTAACCCCGGACATGATGTTTCCCTCGACGGCCTGCCTGGTGCAGCACAAGCTGGGTGCCTCGCACTGCTGGGGATTCGATGTTTCCGGCGGCTGTTCGGGATTCACGTACGCCTTGCAGGCCGGCATCCGCATGGTCGAGAGCGGCGCTTACAGCAAGGTTCTGGTCTGCGGCGCGGATGCCAACACGCGCATGACCGACTACACCGACCGCACCACCTGCGTGCTCTTCGGCGATGGCGGCGGCGCGGTGCTCATCGAGCCGACCGACGAGGGCGAGATCGGTTTCATCGACGGCCTGAACGAGATCGACGGCGCGGGCGGCGTCAGCCTCAACCTCAAGGCCGGCGGCAGCCTGCATCCGGCCAGCCACGAGACCATTGATAACAAGTGGCATTCCATTTATCAGGACGGCCCCGCGGTCTACAAATTCGCCGTGCGCAAAATGTCCGAAGCGACCATCAAGCTGCTGGAACGAAACGGCATCACTGGCGCCGACCTGGGCTGCTTCATTCCCCACCAGGCCAATCTGCGCATCATCCAGTCCACGGCCGAGCGGCTGGGACTCACTGCCGATCGCGTGATCGTCAACATCGAAAAGTACGGCAACACCTCGGCGGGAACCATTCCGCTGGCGATGGAGACGGCCGTCGAAGAGGGCAAGCTCAAGAAGGGCGACCTGGTGCTGCTGGCTGCCGTAGGCGCGGGCTTCACCGTCGGCTCCGTGTTGCTGCGCTGGGAAATCGAGACGGCGGCTTTGACGGTCCCGTAGCGCATGTGCCGTCTCCTTATTCCCTGGGGCCGGCACTCCTGATTGAACGACAGACTGCTAGAGAATATACCGTGAAAGATCCTGATCCTTCACGACCGATGCCACCATCTGCCTGACGTATTCGGCGTCGACGGTAAAGACCTTTTCCGCGCCCGAGGCCGTCGCGCGTTCGGCGTAAGGCAGCGCCGTGACTGCTTCTTCCTTGATCGCCTGGGCGACGGCCGCGGCGGCCTGCTCGTCGGCGGCGCGCCGGGCCACGTCGGGCGCGAGGAAGCTGATGTCTTCGAGGACGCGCTCCATGATGGTGTGCAGCCGCCGCGCGCCGATGTTTTCCGTGGTTTCGTTCACCCGGAAGGCGAACTCGGCCATCTCGCGCAAGGCCTCGGGCGCGAACTCCAGCCGCACGCCCTCGGTTTCAAGCAGCGCCGCATACTGCTTGGTCAGCGACGACTTGGGTTCGGTGAGAATGCGCAGAAAATCCTCAACCGTGAGCGATTGCAGCTCGACGCGGATGGGGAAGCGGCCTTGCAACTCAGGGATCAGATCGCTGGGCTTGGAAACGTGAAAAGCTCCGGCGGCAATGAAGAGAATATGGTCGGTGCGGACCATGCCGTAGCGCGTATTCACGGTGGTGCCTTCGACGATGGGCAGAATGTCGCGCTGCACGCCCTCGCGCGAGACGTCGGGACCGTGTCCGCCTTCGCGTCCGGCGATCTTGTCGATCTCATCGAGGAAGACGATGCCGTTGGACTCCACGCGCTCGACGGCCGTGCGATGGACAGCGTCCATGTCGATCAGTCGTCCTTCCTCCTCTTGAACAAAGTACTCGAAGGCGTCGGCGACGCGCATTTTTTTCTTTTTCGAGCCGGAACCAAAGATGTTCGGCAGCATCTCCCTGAGGTTCATCTCCATGTCTTCGGGGCTCTGGTTGGAGATGATGCCAAACTGCGGCAGGCCGCGTTCGCGCGCGTCGATCTCGACCATGCGGTCGTCGAGTTTGCCTTCGCGGAACTGCTGGCGCAACTTCTCGCGGGAGCGCTGATGGCTGTCGGATTCGGGCAGCTTCAGTTGGCCCTCCTGCCCTTGCGGCGGCGCGGGCGGCGGCGGCAGCAACACGTCGAGCAGCCGCTCCTCGGCGTTCATCTCGGCGCGATCCTCGACCTCTTCCAGCCGCTCCTCGCGCACCATGTCGATGGCGATCTCGACCAGGTCGCGGATCATCGATTCCACGTCGCGGCCCACGTAGCCGACCTCGGTAAACTTCGAGGCCTCGACCTTGAGGAAGGGCGAGTTGGTCAGCTTGGCCAGCCGGCGGGCGATCTCCGTCTTGCCCACGCCCGTCGGGCCAATCATGATGATGTTCTTGGGCATGATGTCGTCGGCCAGGTCGGGCGGCAGCTTTTGGCGGCGCTGGCGGTTGCGCAGGGCGATGGCCACGGCGCGCTTGGCGGCCTTCTGGCCGACCACGTGCTTGTCCAGTTCGACGACAATCTCGCGCGGGGTCAGTTCGTCGAGCGAGAGATCCTGTTCTTCAGCGGATGCGGGTAGATAGATAGCCATTTTCGTCTTCGTTCTATTCTCTCAGGCTTTGCCGCCCGGCGCGAGACCATGGCTTCCTCCCGCGGAAATTGAGCGACCCGGCTTTGCCGCCCAGCGCCGCCAATTCCCGCCGGCCATGCGCACCGCTTCGCCGGCCATGCGCGCGCCGTCTTCGGTCCTGCGGCCTGATCCGGTTGACCAAACCGCGTCGGCTGCGTCTACCTGCTTGTGCACAGGGATTCCTCCGGGAGCGAAACCAATGGATGCGGAGGCCGGCAGCATCGCACTACCCCCGGTTCATGCGGCGGCCCTCTTGGCCCAGCCAGCAGGGCTGAGGATACAATCCTCTCCAGGCATGGCTGCGACGAGGGCAATGAGCGAGGCGAACCGGGAAATCTTGAACCGGAACGGCGAAAACCGGGACGACGCGGCCCAGGTCGAGGAACGCGCGGCGCAACGCGCGCTCGAAACGGAACTGATCCGCGAGGCGCAAGGTGGATCGCGAGCCGCCTTTGATGCGCTGGTGCGGCAGTACGAGCACCAGGTGCTCCGCCTGGCGCTGCACCTGACCGGATCGGAACACGACGCCGAGGACATTTACCAGGAGGCGTTCCTGAAGGCCTTCCGGTACATCGGCAACTTTCGCTTCGAGTGCTCGTTTTATACGTGGATCTACCGGATCGTCACCAACCTGTGCCTGGATCAGTTGCGGCGGCGCAAGACGCGCCGCGAGGATCATGCCACGGCGACCGGCCGCGACGGCGACGAGGTCGATCTGCTGGCCTCGGTCTCCGACGACCGGCCGTTTTCCAATCCCGCCCGCGAACTGGATCGCAAGCTCATGGGCGAGAAGATTCAGGAGGCGCTCGGCAAGCTGACGCCACGCGAGCGGATGGTTTTTGAACTGAAGCACTACCAGGGGCTCCGGTTGCGCGCAATCGGAACCATGTTGAACACCACGGAAGAGACCGCCAAGAATACCCTTTTTCGCGCCACCAAAAAATTGCGGGCGCAACTGGCGGAGTTGCGATAGGAACAGACTTTTTGTTTCGAGCTTTGAGTTTTTGCCGTTTCTGAGGACGACCGGGCTGGATCGAGCAGACCCGGCAAGCCCGAAAAATGGAAGAAGCTCGGCCTCCACACGGCGAGCAAACGGCGCAAAGCTGCATCACAAAGCTCCATTTTGAGGCGCAAAGGACGTAACACCATGCACTGCGAGATTGCAAAGGAACGGATTGCGATGGCCGCCTACGGCGAGCTGCCCGGCGAATTCATCGACGAGTTGGAGCGGCACCTCTTCCACTGCGCGGCTTGCCGCGCGGAACAGGAGCAGGTGCTGGCGCTGCTGCGCCTGGCCGACGCCTGCCCCGCGACGATGCCCAGCCCGAATCTGGTTGCCCGCGCGCGGCTGCGTCTGGACGAGGCGCTCGATGTCTTGCCGCCTCGGAGCTGGCGCGAGCGGCTTGGCGCAAGGCTGCGAAACAACCTCGCCGGTCTGCGCGCAGCCCCGGTGGCGGCGCTGCTGCTGGCCGCCACCGGCGCCGGGGCGGGGCTGCTGGCTGGCGCAAGGCTGGCGCAAGACCGCTCCGTAAACGCGCGGATTGCGCCGACGGCGAACCCCGCGCAGAGCGCAACGCAGTTCCGGCCGACCGGCGCAACACAACCGGACGCGACACTGCCGGCGCTAGCGAATGTGGCCAGCATCTCCGGAATCGTGCGCCATCCGCACAGCCAGATTGTCGATGTGCGCTTGAACCAGATCGTGCCGCGGCAGATCGAGGGCTCGCTCGACGATCCGCAGATGCGCAAATTGCTCCTGCTGGCCACGCAAAAGGCGCCTTCGGCCGGCGTGCGCGGCGACTCGGTGGCCCTGCTTGCGGACGAGTGCCGCACGGGCCGCGGCTGCCAGACCGCCGACATGCGCGAGGCGCTGATGGTGGCGTTGCGCACCGACCGCAGCCCCGCGGTGCGCGAAAAGGCGCTTTTGGGCCTGCAGCCGTATGTCGCTGTGGACATGCGCGTGCGCGACGCGATTCTCAAGGCTGTGCTGAACGACAACGATCCGTCGATCCGCTCGGCGGCGATCGGCCTGCTGACGCCGGACGAAGCCGACACCAGCGTGCGCCAGGTGCTTTATTCCGTCTCCAACTACGACAATAGTCCGCAGATCCGAAACGTTTCCCGGCAGGTCCTGAGCCAGGTTCCGGAGATTCAATGAAGGCGTGGCACCGGCCGGGAACGGCGCCGCCGCAACGAGCGCGGACCGGACGGCGAACCACGGGAAACCAAATCATGAAATTTCTTTTGAGGCCCCGCCGCGCCATCGTTCGAACCCTTGGTTCGCTCGCCTTTGGCTGCATGGCGCTGTCCGCGCCGGGCTGGCTGCTGCCGACGCTCAGCGCCGCACAGGCTCAGGCGCACGCTCTGGCCGACGGCATGGCAGCTCCCCATCCACTCGTCGCCGAGGCCACCCCGTCCGGCTATCTTGGCATCGAGGTAGTCGATCTGGATGCGGAAAAGGCGCAGGCGATCAAGCTGAAGGAGACGCAAGGCGCGCTCGTCACGCTGATCGATCACGATGCGCCCGCCTGCCAGGCCGGCCTCAAGGTCAACGACCTGATCCTGAGCATCGATGGCCAGAGCGTGGCCGACGCCGCACAGTTGCGCGGCATTCTGCGGCAGTTTCCGCCGGGACGCACCATCGCCATCGCCTTCGATCGCAACGGCAGCGTGCAAACCTTGAATGCGCGGCTGGCCGACCGCCGGGCGATGGAGCGAAGCATCTGGTCGCGCATCGGCGTGGAGATCGGCGGCCTTGCCGCGGCGGTGCCGGGCATGCACAGGATGGGCGGAGGCGGCACCTCGGCCGAGCCCAGCCATTTTCACGTTCCCTTCTTTGGCGGAGCGCCGAACGCCGGCGCGACGGTTGAGCCGCTGACGGCGCAGATGGCCGCCTATCTGGGCGTCAGGGGCGGCGTGCTGGTCAAGGCCGTCGCGCAAAAGAGCGAGGCCGCCGCCGCCGGCCTCAAGCCTTTTGATGTGGTCGTCAAAGTCGGGAGCGCGGCGATCGCCACCTCGGCCGACTGGACGCGCGCCCTGCGCGCAAACCAGGGCAAGCCGGTCGCGGTCACCATCCTGCGCGACAAAAAAACGCAGACGCTCACACTCGATGCCAACTCCAGCCAACGCAGCGCCGTCGAGTTTGACCACCCCTTCGCAAACGGCGACGCACTGCGCATGGCGATGCGCAAAACGCATGGTGAAGAAAGTTCGGGACCGCTCCGTTCAACAAATGCCTGAATGGACGATTTTGCTACGGTTTTGTCTCGCTCCCCTGCGCTGCGCAAAGGAGAGATTCTTGTCGCTGCAAAGTCAATCATCTAGGAGTCTGTCGGGTATAGAAGGGGGACGGGAGCTACATCGGGGCTGGATTCGTGTGGTTTACGTTGTGTCCATGGGCCAGAACTTTCAGCTCTTTGCGAGAAAGTGTAAGGCCCCTTGTTTTTGCTGAGGATTTGAGGGGTTGCGTTTTCTGGCCGTTTTACGCGGCTTTCTGAGTTACTTCTCCGCGAGCGATAGAATAGCCGAGGCGCAGCGGCGGAGATGTTGCCCGGCGCGATGGTTGAAGGCGCGCAAGGTGCGGAATTGACGGGGATGAACGAGTACGATCGGGTTCGAGAAGCGGCTGAATTTTTGCAGGCGCGCCTGGGCGGAGCGGCCCCGCGCGTGGGCATCGTGCTCGGCTCGGGACTGAATGCGGCGGCCAGGGCCGTTGAGAACGCCGTCGTCGTGCCTTACCGCGAGATACCGCACTTTCCGCAATCGACGGTGGAAGGCCATGCCGGCCAGTTTGTCGCCGGCCTGCTCGACGGCGCGCCGGTGGTTCTGCTGCAGGGCCGCGTGCATTTGTATGAAGGCTACGCCCCGCACGAGGTCGTTTTTCCGGTGCGCGTGCAGGGCCTGCTGGGCGTTCGCGCGGTTGTGCTGACGAATGCAGCGGGCGGCATTGCCGAGGGACTGCGCGTGGGCCAACTGGCGCTATTGACCGATCACATCAATCTGATGGGCTCAAATCCGCTGACGGGACTGAACGAACCTCGCTTTGCCACGCGGCCAGGAGCGGGATTGCGCTTCTTCGATATGACTGAAACGTACAGCAAGCGGTTGCGCACTCTGGCCCAGGCCGCTGCGCGCGAGGAGGGGTTCGCGCTCGAAGAAGGCGTCTACCTGGCCACGCCGGGACCGAGCTTCGAGACCCCGGCCGAAATTCGCGCCTTCCGCGCGCTCGGAGCCTCACTGGTGGGCATGTCCACCGTGCCCGAAGCCATCGCCGCGCGACACATGGGCCTGGAAGTGCTCGGCATCTCCTGCGTCACCAATCTGGCCGCCGGACTGGGCACGACTCCGCTCAGTCACGAAGAGGTCCAGGAGACTGGACGCAGGGTGGAGGCGCGGTTCGCCAGTCTGCTCAAGCGCCTTGCGCCGCGCATCGCCGCGCTGCTGGACGCTCAGCCGTGAACGCCGCGTCCGCAGCGCCTCAACTTCCCTTCCCGCCCACGGTGCTCGGCATCGCCGGCTGCTCGGGCTCCGGCAAGACGACGCTGGCCAGCGAACTGGCCCGTCTCTTCGGCGGCCTGCGCTTTCCTCTCGACGATTACTATCGCGATCTCGGCCCGATGCCCTTGGCCGAACGCATCCTTCAGAACTTCGACGACCCGGCCGCCATCGAGATTCCCCTGCTCGCGCAGCACCTGGCCGCCCTCGCGCGCGGAGAGGCCATCGGCCGGCCGGTCTACGACTTCGCCTCGCACACGCGCTTGGCGGGCCGCACCGAGCGCATTGTCCCCGGCCGGTTTCTGATCGTCGAGGGCATCTTCGCGCTCCACTACGAGCAGTTGCTTCCGCTCTACCACCTGCGCATCTTCGTCGAGACTCCGGATGCGCTCTGCTTCGAGCGGCGTCTTCAGCGCGATCGGAACGAGCGCGGACGCAGCGAAACCTCGGTCCGTGCGCGGTGGGAGAACTGCGTACGGCCGTCGGGCGAGCGCTTTGTACGACCTTCGGCCGCTCACGCCGACCTCCTGCTCGACGGCACGGGCGCGCTGGACTGGAAGGTGGAGCGCGTGATGGCCGAGATGCAGAGGCGTGGGCTGCTCATCGGAGCGGAGTGAAGGCATCTCCACGCGCGCCCGCAAAAAACGGCCGGGCTCTTGCCTGCGCACAAGAGCGGGAGGCAAAGTCGGAGCCCCGAATTCCCGCCCGCTTCATCCCTCGCCAATGATGCGGCTGGCCCGCGCCAGCGAGCCCAGATTGAAAACCCTTGTATAGCCGCTGGCCACCAGCTTGCGCCGGGCGACCGCGCTGCGCATACCGCTCTGGCAGTGCAGCAAAAGCACCGCATTCTTGTCGGGAATCCGCTTGGGCAGCAGAGATTCGATCCGGTCCAGAGGAAGATGGATCGCCTGCGGCAGATGGCCCGCCGCATACTCATCCTGCGTGCGCACATCGATCACCACGGCGCCGTTCTTCAGACATTCGCGCGCGGCAGCCGGAGCAATCTGGCCGGCCCGGCGCAAAAGATCAACCAGCGCCAGCAAGGCCGCAAACAGGAGAGGAGCCATCCATTTCATGCTCTCAGTGTAGAACACAGACAGGATTTTCGAGCTTTCTTCGTCTTCTTGTGATGGCCGCAGCCACGTCGCGTCGGGCAACGGCGTCTCTGGTCGCCGTTGCCGCCACATTCCGTCCGCTGCGCGACACTCCGCCTCAATCTCTCCACGTCCGCGCCGGCGTCCAGAGCGGCGCCATCGCCACGCCAAAGAGAAAGCCGCCGACGTGCGCCAGGTAGGCCACGCCGCCACTCTGCACCGCCGCCACCGAACCCATCGCGTTGAGCAGTTGAAACAGAAACCAGAAGCCAATCAGCAACGAAGCGGGAACGAAGGTCACCCGGAAGAAAATGAAAATGATCACCAGCGAACGGATGCGGTCACGCGGATAGAGCACGAGAAACGCGCCCATGACGGCCGCAATGGCGCCGCTGGCACCCAGGCAGGGCACATGCGAATGGGGACTGCCCGCCACCTGCGCCAGCATGGCCACCACGCCGCCGGTCAGATAGAAAACGAGGTAGCGCGTCCGGCCCATGGCGTCCTCGATCGCGGGTCCGAAGGCCCACAAAAAAACCATGTTGCCCAGAATGTGCAGCCACCCGCCGTGCAGAAAAGTGCCCGTGACGAGCGTCAACCAGTGGCGGCCGTGGTCAATCTGCGCGGGGATGACCGCCCAGTGGCGTACAAAACGGCTTCCTTCAATCCGTTCGCGCAGAAACACGTACGCATTCGCCAACACGATCAGCAGCGTGACCAGCGCAAAGCGGCGCCGGCGGCGCGCGATGTCACCCAGCGGGATCAGCGTGGCCATAGAGTCTGACTGTAGACTACCCTGACCGCGCCGGCGTCAGCCGAGATACTGCGCGTCGCTCACCTTTTCGAGCCAGTCGACGGTCCTGCCCTCGAACCGCTCCTGAATGGCGATGTGCGTCATTGCTGTCGTGGGCGCTGCTCCGTGCCAATGCCTCTCGCCGGGCGCGAACCAGACCACATCGCCCGGCCGAATCTCCTCGACGGGCCCGCCCCAGCGCTGCGCCCGTCCGCAGCCAGAGGTGACCACAAGCGTCTGGCCGAGCGGATGCGTATGCCAAGCCGTGCGCGCGCCGGGTTCGAAGGTCACGCTCGCGCCCTCGACGCGGGCCGGCTCCGGCGTCGCCATCAGCCGGTCGACGCGCACAACTCCGGTGAACCAATCCTCCGGCCCGCGCAGCGAAGCCTGCGTCCCCGCTCGTTTGATCTCCATGGTCGTTTTCTTCTCCTTGTTGCGGCCAGCCGCCGTTCAGCGGCCGGTCATCGCTTCAATGTGTTCGGGATAGCGCGCGCCCACAATCTGAATCTTCGCGGCAGCTTCATCGATCTCGCGCAGCTCGGCGGCGGATAGCTCGATGGCGGCTGCGCCCAGGTTCTCTTCGAGACGCTCCAGTTTGGTCGTCCCCGGAATGGGCGCGATCCATGGCTTTTGCTCGAGCAGCCAGGCCAGCGCGATCTGCGCCGGAGTGGCGTTTTTCCTGGCGGCGATCGAACGCAGCAGCTCGACCAGAACCCCGTTGGCCTTCATCGCCTCGGGCGTAAAACGCGGCAGCGTGCTGCGAAAATCGTTGCCGCCGAGCTTGGTCTTCTCGTCCATCTTGCCGGTGAGAAATCCCTTGCCCAGCGGGCTGTAAGGCACCAGGCCGATGCCCAGCTCTTCGAGCGTGGGGATGACTTCCGCCTCCGGCTTGCGCCACCAGAGCGAGTACTCGTTTTGCACGGCGGCCACGGGCTGCACGGCGTGTGCGCGGCGAATGGTCTCGACGCCCGGTTCCGACAGGCCGAAGTGCTTCACCTTGCCGGCTTCGATCAGCCTCTTGACCGCGCCTGCGACCTCTTCGATGGGCACTTCGGGATCGACGCGGTGCTGATAGTAGAGGTCGATCACGTCGGTCCGCAGCCGCTGGAGCGAGCCTTCGACCACCTGCGCGATGTGCTCGGGCCGGCTGTCGAGTCCCTGCCAGCCGGGGCTGCCGTCGGGCTTCATGCGAAACCCGAATTTGGTCGCGATCACCACTTTGTCGCGCACCGGAGCCAGCGCCTCGCCCAAAAGCTCCTCGTTCGTGAACGGGCCGTAGACCTCGGCCGTATCGAAAAACGTCACGCCGCGATCGACCGCCGCGCGAATCAGCGCGATCATCTCGTTTTTATCTTTGGGCGCGCCGTAGCTGAAGCTCATGCCCATGCAGCCAAGGCCAAGCGCGGATACTTCCAGATTGCTTCTTCCCAGTTTGCGCGTTTGCACGGTTTTTCTCCTTTTTTCTCAAATTGAACGGGACGCACGGCAGCGCGCGCCAGCAGCCACGCGCCGCCGCCGTGGTTTATTCGGATTGGAGCGAGGCCATGTCGATCGAGAAGCGGTATTTCACGTCCGATCGCAGCAGCCGCTCATAGGCTTCATTGAGCTTCTGAATGGGAATCACCTCGACATCGGCGACAAGGTTATGCGCGGAGCAGAAGTCGAGCATCTCCTGCGTCTCGGCGATGCCGCCAATCAGCGAGCCGGAGAAGCTGCGCCGCCGGAAGAGCAGGCCAAAGACGCTCACCGGCAGCGGCTGCTCGGGCGCGCCCACCATGGTGAGGTTGCCGTCGCGGGCCAGCAGGTTGAGATAAGCGTTGAGGTCGTGCGGCGCAGCCACGGCGTCCAGAATGAAGTCGAAGCTGCCGGCGTGCTTCGCCATCTGGTTGGCGTCCTTCGAGAGCACGACCTCATCGGCGCCGAGCCGCAGCGCGTCTTCGACTTTGCTGGATGAAGTGGTAAAGACGACCGTGTGCGCGCCCAGCGCATGGGCGAACTTGACGCCCATGTGACCCAAGCCGCCGAGGCCGACCACACCCACCTTCTTGCCCTTGGTCACGCCCCAGTGGCGCATCGGCGAGTAGGTGGTGATGCCCGCGCAAAGCAGCGGCGCCGCGCCGGCCAGATCGAGATTTGCTGGAACGCGCAGGACAAAGTGCTCCTTGACGACGATGCTGTCGGAGTAGCCGCCGTAGGTGACGCCGCCCAAGTGTTGATCGGGAAAGTTGTACGTCAGCGTAAGGTTGGAACAGAACTGTTCGAGGCCGGCCTTGCACTCCGGGCAGACGCCGTCGGAATCGACCATGCAGCCAACCGCAGCCAGATCGCCCACCTTGAACTTCGTGACGGCGGAGCCGACCTTCGTCACGCGGCCGACGATCTCGTGGCCGGGAACGCAGGGATAAACGGTCGGCATCATGCCGCTCCACTCGTTGCGCGCCTGGTGCAGGTCGGAGTGGCAGACGCCGCAGAAGAGAATCTCCATCTGCACGTCGTCGGCGCCCGGATCGCGCCGCTCGATGGTCGCGGAATGAAACGGCGATGTGGCGCTTGCTACAGAATAGGCTTTCGCTTGATACATGAATTCACCTCAGTGGATGGGTTGCGTTGGGGATGCGCCAGGCAAGCCCCGGCGGCGATCTCTTCCTTCTGATGCCAAGAGTACGAAAAAGCCGCTGGAAGGCGGTATCCCGATTCTGCCTTTTTCTTGCCCATTTCTGCCGAAAGACAGATTTTCATGCACGAGCGCGCAAATTTCGCCGTAAGCTGAAATCCAGAGGGACAGGTTGACCATGAGCGAGCCCGGACGAACGAAGCCAAAAATTGCCGACAATGCCGCGCGCCTCGTGGAGGCGCGCTCAGCGCTCGCCAAAAAGATCGTCGGCCACTTTGCCGGCGAGGGGCTGCTCGAAACCGCCGTGCCCGGCCTGGGCCTCTATCGTCAGTCCACGCCCACGACCTGCTCTTCGGCCGCCTACAAACCGCACCTGGTCATCTTCGTGCAGGGACAAAAACGCATCAACGCCGGCGCGGCGTCGTATCTCTGCGACGGCTCGAATTTTCTCATCGCCACCGTCGATCTGCCGGTCCTGAGCCAGGTGGTGGCGGCCACGCGCGACAAGCCTCTGCTGAGTCTGCTGCTCCGGCTGGAGATGCCGCTGGTGCGCAGAATTCTCGGCGAAGAGGAGTTTTCCTGGGCCGAGGATGCGCCGGCAGATACGGCTGAGGCCCACGGCCTGACCGTGGGCACGACGACGCTCGCGATGCTCGACGCCTGTTCGCGGCTGATCGATCTGCTCGACGCGCCCCAGGAGATCGGCTTTCTGGCCAGCCTGATCGAACGCGAGATCGTCTACCGGCTGCTGCGCAGCCCGCAAGGCAAGCACCTGCGGGCCATCGCCACGCTCGGCGAGCAGAGCCATCGCACGGCCAAGGCCATCGGCTGGTTGCGCGCAAACTACGCCAAGCCGCTGCGCGTCGAAGAACTGGCGGAGATGGCGCAGATGGGCGTCTCCACGCTGCATCACCATTTCCGCACGCTCACCGCCATGAGCCCGATTCAATACCAAAAGCAGTTGCGCCTGCACGTGGCGCGCGGGCGCATGATGAACGACGGCCTGGATGCCGCCAGCGCGGCCTTCGAGGTCGGCTACGAAAGCGCCAGCCAGTTCAGCCGCGAGTACAGCCGCTTCTTCGGTCAGCCGCCGATGCGCGATGTCAAAGCCCGCCGTCAAGCGATTGCGCCATCCACGGCCGAGGCCTTCCATGGAAACGCCGCCGTGCGCTGAAATGCCCCCAGCCGGGAGACTTCCGCGTACGAATCCATCGAACGAGAGGCTCGATGGGGATGCTTCAGTTCGTTGATGCGGCGGCTATGGCTTTGTGTGCAGTTCGTCGAGCCAGTCTTGCATGTGGCCAAGCGAGCGCAGCAGGTCGAGTCGCGTCTTGCTCAGATCGAGGCCGGCTTCGAGCGATTCGATGTACTTCTGCCGCTCGCCGATGAGCGCCCGCTGTTTGGCCGCGGGCGAAAGCTGCGGCGTAGCATTCGGTCCCGCGCTTGAGCCGTTGCCCAACTCCATTTCAGCCGTCACGCTTTTGAGCTGTTCGGCGGCGATCTGCTGCTTCAGGCGGGCAATCTCGGCCCGCGTATCCAGTTCGCGCAGGCTCGCGTTCAAACGCAGCATCTCCACATCGTTCTGCTGCCGCGCCTCGTCGGCTTCGACACGCGCGCGCACGGCCTCGGCGGCCGATTCGCGCGACTTGGCGTGGAGGCCCATGTTGAAGAACGGGACGGTGATATTGAAGCCACTGCTGAAATTGTTCACGGGAAGATGATTGCCGACGAAGTATTGGCCGATGCTGTTCAAAAGCTGTGTATCGCGGTTGTATTGCGCGCCGAAGCTGATCTCCGGCAGCAGCCAGAGACGCTGTTCGTCGCCCTTGGCCTGACGCAGCCGCGAGGCAGCCAGGGCTTGCGCCGCCATGACTCCCAGCGGCTGGCGTGGCTCGATGTCGCCCGTTACGGCAGGGATTTCCGGAATACTGGCGCGATCAGGCGCCATGGCTCCGGCGGGCAGTCCGGTCAGCACCGCCAGTTGTTGCGCGAGCGTAGCGGCGCGGGTTTCCAGGTGCAGACGAGCCAGCTTGATTTGCGCGGCCGCGAGTTGCGCTTCGAGCAGCGCGCTGAGCGGATCGACGCCTGCCTCGGCGCGTTGCTGCTCGATGGCGACCAGCCGCGCCGCATCCTGTTCCTGCTCGTGCGCGGCGGCCAGCTCGCGGTTGACCGTGTCCAGTTCGATGTAGGCCGTCGCGGCGTCGAGGGCCGCCTGCTCGCGCGCGTCCTTGAGCGCAAGTTCCGCCGATTGAAGGCCTGCGCGCGCGGCGTGGATGTACTGAAACTGCGGCATCGAGAAGACCATCGACTCAACGGTGCTGTCCCAAATCGTGGGCATCGCGCCCGTGAAGCCGACTTCGGGGAAAGCCGGCAGCCCCGAGCCGAAGGAGATCGAGGGGATGAAGACATCGCGACTTTCCTGCAGCCGGGCTGTGGCCTTGCGCACGTCGGCTTCGGCCAGCCGCACGGAAGAGCTGTTCTGCCGGGCCAGGTCCACCACCGTGGCGAGCGAGACCGGCGTCTGCGCCTGAACGGCAGGAGATGCAAGCGCTGCCGCGGCCAGGATCGCCAGCCACGTTTTTCCCGTTTTCCTTGCGTTTCTCACGCTCAACTCCGCCTCACCGGTTGGCATCCTGCGCCGGGTTGAATTCACGCGCCATCGCCGCCGCCGCGGCGAACTCCTGTCGCGCTCCGGCTGCGTCGCCGAGCTGCTGCTCGAGCCGCGCCAGCCGGATGCGCGCCAGAAACGCGGGAGCTTCGTCGCTCTTGGACGAACCGGCCAGATAGCCTGTCAGCATCTTTGCGGCCAGCGCCGGGTTCCGATGAGCCGCAATCAAAACGCCCGCTCCGTCGTAGAGCGCCACGCCGGGACGGCAATCGTGCGCGGCAGCGGCGGCGCATTGCTTGACGGAGGACTCCATCTCGCTCCAGCGCTGCCGCTGTCGATAAAAATTGGCCAGGATCGACCACTGCTCGGCCGGGTGCGGACTGGCCGCAATCGCCTGTTTATAGCTGCGCTCGGCCGCGCCAAAGTCTTTGCGCACGAGGGCGATGTTGCCGCGCAGTTCCCAGGCTTTGGCGGGATTCACCTTGTCCAGTTGCGCGGCGATGGCCTCGGCCTTATCGAGGCCGCCGCCCACGATGCCCGGCGCGTCGGTGTCGAACTCGCCCAGATCGGCGAGCGCGTCGGCGTTACGCGGATCGAGCCGAACGGCCTGCTCAAACTCCTGGCGCGTGCGTTTGCCGAGCGAGTAGGCAGTCAGAAACGACGCATGACCGGCCTTTTGGCCGAGCGCCCGTCCCAGCCACAGATGGTAGCCGGAGCGGTTCGGCTCCAGGCGAACCGCCTGTTCGCAGGCGGCGACGGCCGCGTCCCATTGCTGCAGGGTGAAGCGCACGCGGCAAAGCAGGTTTTGCGCCTCGGCTGCGCCCGGCCCCTGGTTAGGCAGCGGCGCAAGCAGGCTCAACGCCCGGTCCGCCTCGCCGGCCTGGAGCGCCTCGTTCGCCTGTCGGAGCGCAGTCGAGGAAATCTGCGCGCACGCGGAGACGGACGCTGCCAGCATCACCAGCGCTGCCGCGCCAAGCACCGCTCGCGTTAAACCTCTCACCGTACTTCCTTGATCGGCAGGCCCTCCTGCAAGGGTTGCCCGTCGACGGTTCCCGTGGCGACGAGATCGCCCGCCTGGAGACCGGAAAGAATCGGCGCCTGGGTCAGTGTCGGCGAGCCGATGGCGACATTCACACGCTGCAATTGGCCGTCCACAACCTTGTAGACAAAGTACGTACCGTTCTGTTCGTGGAGCGCCTCGCGCGGCATGGTCAGCGCATTCGGCTGACTGGCGATGGTCACCGTCAGCGTAACATTCGTGTCCGGCAGCAGACCGTCGTCGCCGCCGTCCAAATCGACCAGCGCCTCGCCGACATTGCGCGTCGTGTACGTGACGACGGTGACCGGCAACCGCGCAAGATGTCCACGCCAAACACGATTCGGCTTGGCGTCCCAACGGATCGACACCGGCTGGCCAAGAGCCAGACGGCCCAGGTCTGGTTCATCGAAGTAGGCGCGAACCCGTTCCTTGTGCAGGTCGGCCATCTCCACCAGAAGTTTTCCGGCTTCGGCGTACCCCGAAGGCGCGGCGTCCAGCGTATAAATCGTTCCCGCAACCGGCGCGACGATCGTGGTTTGCGCCTCGACGCGCCGTGCGGCGTCGAGCGAAGCCCTGGCCTCGTTGAGGGCCGACTGAGCGCGGGCGATCTCGGCGGGAGAATAACGATGCTGCGCGCTCTGCTCGGCGGCGTGAAGACTGTCCTCCGCCGAGGCCAGTCGCGATTGCGCCGCAGCGACTTCGCTCGGCGCGGCGGCTCCGGTCGCAGCCAGCCGGTTCAGCGCGTCGAGATCGTGCTTGGCCTGGTCGAGCGTCAGCCGGTCCTGCGCGATCTCCGCAGTCGCAGCCTGCCGCTCGGCGAGTGTCCCATTGTGCATCGCCGCATCCTCGGCCGCCTGCGCCGCCTTGACCGCGCTTTCGGCGCTGGCCACCTGCGCCCGCGCGGCCACGTCGTCCAGCTTCAGAATCGTTTTTCCGGCCGAAACCTGTTCGCCTTCCTGCGCATAGACGGCTTGCACCGTGGTGGCAAGCGGGCTGTAAAACTGGTAGTTTCGAACCGGCTCCACGCGGCCGTTCGTACTGACCGTATTGCTCAGTGGGGTGTAATCCACCCGCGCCACGCGCACCGGCAGCCGGTCCCGCAAAAGAAATCGCGCCGCCAGAAACACGGCGATCAGAGCGACCGCCGCACCGATCCAGAGCCATTTGCGGTCCATTTGCCTTCTTGCTTGAGCCATGCCGTTAACCTAAGTCAGTATATAAGACTCGAAACCCGTGGAACCGATCCAGACAGATCGTTCCAGAAGCAACTCGTTCCATGAGCATCGCCGCGGGAAAACGCCCTGTTCGTCGGCGGCAAACGACGCTGTTCTCTGCCGGCGCGATTCGATGCTCCAGCCGACTGGCCAGGCAGCCGGCCAGAGTTTCATGCGCTGTGCTGCCGCCGCAGCGCGGGATCGATAGCCCGCAGGGCAGCGGCCCGGTCGAAGGGCGCGCCGAGAAATTTTTCCAGCCTCTGCGCCGTGGCGGCAGCGTCAGCCAAAGCCTCGTCATAGCGCACCGCAAGCACCGGAATCTCCGGATGCCGCTCCAGCCATTGCTGAATCTGCACAAGCTGCCCGGCGTAGGTTCGCCGCAGACGCCCAGACTCAAGCGCCGCGCCTTTGCGGCCCAGCCGCTCGAGCATGGCCCGCTGCGAGGCCGCCACTTCGTTCAGATCGCGGTGCATGAAGACGATGCGATAGCGATGCCCCGGCGGCAGATAGGGCACGAGGTGCGCAACGATCTTGACGGCCTTGCCGCGCGCCTCGGCCAGCCAACTGGAATCGGTGTGCAGTTGGGTCGCCTTCTCGTGCTCGAAGTAGCCGCGCGGATTGTCGCTGTCGGGGGTGCGGCGGCCGTCGGTGAAGGGCGTCAAACCGGCCGCGGCCAGCATCTGCATCATCATCGAGGTGCCGCTGCGCGGCAGGCCGGTCACAATCACGCACTCGTCCGTCCGGCTGGCCGGCGCGCCGCCGCGTTCGAAGGCCGGCAATCCGGCGGCGGGTTTTTCCATTTTCGCCGCGGACCGGGCGGACGCCGCGGCGGCCTCGGCCATGCGCCGCGTGCGCTGCTCTCTGGCCAACCGCTTCAGTTCGTCGGCGCGGGCCATGTGCATGGCGCCCTCGCCGATCCGTTCCCGGTCGCGCGCCAGAATCCGCCCCAGGGCGCTGTGCGCCGCGGCAAGATCGGGCGCCAATTGGATGGCGCGCCGGAAAGCCTGCTCAGCCTCAGCCTTTTCTCCCATCCGCAACAGGGCCATGCCGAGCAGATGATGCAGCGCCGGCTGCGCATAGACCAGCGAAAGCGACTCGATGGCGCGGCTGGCGGCCATCGCATAGTTTTTGGCCTGCAAATGGATTTGCGCCTCCAGCCGCATCGCCTCCCAGTTGTCGCGATCCTTGCGCCGAGCCTTGTCCAGGCAGTCGAGCGCCCGGTCGTAGTCCTTGAGGGCCGCGAAACCGCGTCCGAGAAAGAGCATGACGCCTTCGGGCAGGCGTCTTTTGCCGGCAATCTCTTCGAGCAGCGCCCGCGCCTGCTGGCGGTGGGCTGAACGGGGCTGGTGGAGGGCCAGTTGGCAGTGCATCAACAGTCGCGATTCGGCGAATCCGCCAGCTTTTTCGGCAAGCTGACGCCGCTCGAAGACCTCGCGGCGCTCGCCCGGCCGCTCCTCGCGCTCGCCTGGCTCGGGCAGCGGATTTTCCTTGAGGCGGCGCTTCAGTTCCTCGGCCGCGCGGGGCGCGAACCCGGCAGCCGCCTTGTCGAAGGCGTCGAGCACGCGAGCGGCTTCGGCGCAGTCGCCCATCTGCAGGAGATAGCTGAACAGGTGCATGGAAAAACGGCCCTGTTCGGGCTCCTGCGCCGCCAGTTCGCGCAACGTCACGATGGCCAGGTCGGGCCGCCCGGCGTCGGCCTGCGCGCGGGCCAGGTTATAGCGAAGTTCGATCATCGCTTCTTCGACCGTACGCCGTTCGTCCTCTCCCGGCGGCGCCACATAGCCCAGATCGACAAGCTGCTTGAGCGATTCGGCGGCGGCCGCGCCGTCGTACGCATCTTCGTTCCGGTGGCGGCCGGCGTCGCCCTCGATCGCCTCCCAGCTCTCGACCGTCTCCACGGGGCGCTCGTCGCCGAAGGCGTTCAGCAGCACCTTGCCGTCCATGTCCAGGCCGACGGGAATGCCCAGCAGGTGCAGCGCCGTCGGCGTCACGTCCAGAACGCTGGCGCCGAAGATCTGCTCGCCCTGCCTGACGCCCGGCGCCCTCATGCAGAAGATGCCGAAGGAGCGATGCTCGACGGCCGGGCCCGCATTTTCGGCCGGAATATAATCCGGCAGCAGCGCGTCGGAGTGAAAACCGTGGTCGCTGATCAGGATCAGGCCGCACTCCGGCCCTGCCAACTGAAGCAGCCGGCCGAGCATGGTGTCGTGATAGCGATAGGCATTCTCGACGACCGGGGCGAAGATCTCCGCGGTGGAATCGTTTTTGCGGCGCGGCTTGCCCGCGTGATAGCTCATGAAGCGGTGGGAAAAGTGATCGATGCCGGCATAGAAGATCGCCGCCAGGTCCCACTCCTCGGTGGCCATCAACTCCGTCGCCGCGCAGTGCATGCTGACCGTTTCTGCGATGATGCCGGCCAGATCGTTCACGCTTCTGTCCTTCTCTTGATCGACCTCGGCCCAGCGCGGAGCGAACATGCTCAGAATCTCGCCCGTCAGCTCGGAGGGATGAACGCGCATCTCGGCCAGCCGTGCGGCGATCGAAGGCGGATAGACCGTTCCCGGCGGCATCGGCGCGCCCGCCGGCTGTTCGCCCTTGAGCGGAAACAGATCGGAGACCATAGCGCCATGGATCGGCTCGGCCGGGTGCGATGGCCACCAGCCGGCGACGATGCTGCGCCGGCCCTTCTGATGGAGAATGTTCCAGATCGCCTTGGTGCGCCGGCCCAGGTTGGTCACCGGCCGCACCGAAAGGCCGTCCGGCGCCGGCTCCATGAAGCCCAGAATTCCGTGCTTGACCGGACGCACGCCGGTCGCAATCGAGGTCCAGACCATGGGGCTGAACGGCGGCTGAATCGTCGCCAGGTTGCCGCGCACGCCGCCGGCCAGAATTGAGGCCAGCACAGGCATCTCGCCTTTGGCCAGCAAGGGATCGATCACCTTCCAGTCGGCCGCATCCCATCCCACCAGCAATAACTTTTTCAATGGTTCCTCGCTCGGGCTATCGATCCGTCTTCAAAGGCTCGTATCGCGTTTGCGCTTCCCTCTCAGCATGGAAGCAGAAACGTTTGGGGAAGAACGTCGCATCTTCTCGAAGCCGGATCGATCAAGAAATCAATTGTCGTCCTAAGCATATCTTGCCGGCGCAAACCAAGCAGAAAAAACATCCGCGCCGACAAATCTCCGCAACGAAAATGCACATCGAGAATGCGCTGCAAAATTTCCGGAACCGGACCAGTCACAGCGGCGTATAACTGCTTTGTGGAGGCAATGGCCATGAAAACAACCTCGTTTGCTGGCGTCGCCGGCATGATTGCCAGCCTGATCCTGGCCGCAAGTGTGGCCGGATGCAGAATTCACGAGCAAAAAGGCGCCAACGGTCAGGACGCCGGCGTTCAGGTCGATACGCCCTTCGGCGGCGTTCACGTACATACCGGCCAGATCAAGGCCGCCGATCTGGGCCTGCCGGAGTATCCCGGCGCGCAGTTGGCAAAGGGCCGTGACGGCCAGGATTCGGCAGACGTCGACATGGGCTTTGGCGATTGGCAGTTGCACGTGCGTACCGCCTCCTACCAAACCGGGGACGCCACGGACCGGGTCGTCGCCTTTTATAAGCAGGCCCTCGGCAGCCGCTACGGCGACGTGCTCACCTGCCAGGATAACGCCCCTGTTGGCGCGCCCACGCGCACCAGCCAGGGACTGACCTGCGACGACAATGGACGCCCGCAGGTGCAGATCGACAATCAGGGCGCAACCTACGGGTACCACTCCGGCAAGTATGGACTTGAGTTAAAAGCCGGCTCCGAGCGCCATCAGCATATTGTCGGCTTCGAGGCTCCCGGCGTCGGCCAGACCCGCTTTGCGCTGGTGACCCTCGACTTGCCGTCGCATGCTGCAAAAGCCTCGCAGTAGAACCGCAGCCGAACCATCGATGCGGAACCTGCGCGGTCCTTGCCTGTATGCTTTTCCCGCAATTTTTGCGGGAAATTTCTTCGGCGGATGGTTTACCGCCTGCTCTCGGGAATCTTTTACGCCAGCGCCATCACAATCGCTCCGGCCGTGATCAGCAGGCCGCCGGCAATCGCACCTGGGGTGATCTTTTCACCGAGCAGCAGCCAGGCAAAGAGCATCACCAGCGGCACGCTGAGCTTGTCGAGCGGCGCCACGCGCGAGGCCGGTCCCAACTGCAGGGCGCGAAAGTAGCAGAGCCACGAGAGCCCCGTGGCGACGCCTGAAAGCACGAGAAACAGCACCGTGCGGCGGTCGAGCAAGCGAACCTCGCCATGCTTGCCGAGAGCGATCGCAAGGCCCCAGGCAAAAATCACCACCACGCTGGTACGCAGGGCCGTGGCCAGATTCGAATCGACGTGCGCAACCCCCACCTTGGCCAAAAGCGCCGTGGCGGCGGCAAATACGGCGGCCAGCAAGGCCCAGAAAATCCAGTTCGCGCTCCAATTCATACCCTGAGGATACGCGCATCGCTGGAAAGAACGCGCCGCGGCGGGCGAATTCCGCACGATAGAATGGCCACATGCGCTCCTTCGCCGCCGCCCTCGCCACGCTTCTGGTTCTACTTGCGAGCGGTTGCGGCTATCACACACTGGGCGCGGCCGCGCATCTGCCGCCTGATGTGAAAACCCTCGCCGTTCCGGTCTTCGCCACACGCACCGAGACCAGCGGCGTCGAGACGGCATTGACCGAAGCGGTGGTCCGCGAACTGCTGGCGCGCACGCGCTTCCGCATCACAACGAACTCCGGCGCAGATGCCGACGCCGTGCTGCACGGCACGATTCTCAAGCAGGCCGTCACGCCGCTCACCTACAATGCGGCCACACAGCAGTCGTCGAGTTTCCTCGTCACCCTCGTGGCCTCCGTCACGCTCACCGCACGCGATGGCCGCGTGCTCTATCAAAACAAAAATTACGTCTATCGCGAGCAGTACCAATCCTCGACCGACCTGCCCACGTTCATTCAGGAAGATCCGGCGGCGATTCAGCGGATGGCCCGGGAGTTCGCGCGACAGATCGTGGCCGATATTCTCGAAGGGCTGTAAAGATCGACGAAATTTTTGAAAAACGGACGCACGCGCGCAACGACTGCCTTGCGGACATAGCCCATCGACCGCGTTCGAGAGTCACAACTTGTACGGAATGCGAACGCCGGGTGAGGAAGCTGGAAAATCGCGCGAATTGCGCGTCAACAGCACGCGACCATGCGTCTGCGCTGTCGCCTGGATCATGGCGTCGGGCAACTTGAGCCTGCCGAGGCGTCGAATCTCGACGGCGCGCGCGGCAATCTCCAGGGTAAGTGGCAGGAGCTGGAAGTTCAGAAGAAAGGTGCGCACATCGTCGTCGACCAACGGCGCGCCTACAAGAATCTCCATCCATGTGACGATGCTGATGGCGCGATCGGCGTGCCGACCGCACTCGGCGCGAGCTTGCGGAATGCCTCTCAGGTAGTCAATGAGAATGCAGGTATCGAAGAGAACCGGGGAATTCACCACTCGCCGCGCACTCTCTGCTGATAGGCCAGTCCGTCCTCTTTCATCGCCGTCCACGCGCCAAAGGCCGCATGATCCATCTTCTGCCGGTAGGGCGTAAGCGAGGTGCGGATGGCCTGCCGGATCAATTCGGCGCGGGAGATCTCCCTGCGTTTGCTGACCCGGTCGAGCAGTTGCAAATCGACCTGCGGAATATCGACAAGAATGCGCATGACGACCTCTCGATATATCAAGAGTATATCACTCGTTTCATGCAAGTAATATACCTGCTCACCCGACAGACCGGCGATGATTCGGAGGCGGCCATTCCGAACCAAACGATTGCGATCAAGCAGGCTTGGCCAATCGGCCGCGCTCAGCCCGCCATCGCCTCGGCCATCTCTTTGAGGATGTCTTCGGCGGCTTGAGCCGGCTCCTTGGCCTGCACGATGGGCCGGCCGACGACCAGAAAGCTGGCGCCATCGCGCAGCGCGGCCGCCGGCGCAGCCAGGCGCTTCTGATCGCCGGCATCTGCGCCCTGCGGACGAATGCCCGGAACGACGAGAACCCCCGCAGGGCCGGCGAGCGAGCGCAGATGCGCAACTTCGTGCGGCGAACAGACAAAGCCGTTGAGGCCGGCTTCCAGGCCCATCGCCGCCAGCAGCGCAACCTGATCGGCCGGCGAACGGTCGACTCCCGCGGCGTGAAGCTGCGCAGCATCCATGCTTGTCAGCACGGTCACGGCCAGCAACTGTGGCGGATCGGCAAGGCCGTCGAGCGCGCTGCGGGCCGCAGCGAGCATGGCCGGGCCGCCGGAGGCGTGCAGCGTCATCATGCGCACGCCCAGCGCGGTCGCCGAACGCACGGCCCCGGCCACGGTGTTCGGAATGTCGTGCAGCTTGAGGTCGAGAAAAATCGAGTACCCGCGCGCGGCGAGCCTTTCAACGATGGCTGGACCGGCGGCCGAAAACAGCTCCAACCCGACTTTGAACCATTGGCAGGAGCCCTCGATCCGCGTCACAATCTCCTCGGCGGCGGCTGCGTTCGGTGCGTCGAGCGCGACGATGAGGCGATTGCGCGCTGCGGCGAGAAGGCCGGGATCGTTGATGCGCGCAGAGGCAAACGAAGGGTTCAAACGTTCGGGAATGGGCATAGAAAAATGCTAAATGAAAGCGGCGGCCGCTACCATGAGAGCAAGGAGCGAACGGTGAGAGCGAGGCAAAGTTGCGTGCGCTGGGGAGCGGTGGGCATTCTGTGGCTGGCTGCGTCGCTGTTGGCGCAGGCCGCGACGGTCGACACCAACCCGATGAATTACGACCCGCAGGTGCGCGCGGCCTACGATCGCTTTTACAACCTCGACTACCCGGCCGCCGTGGCCGAGTTCGAGCGGTTTCACGCCGAGCATCCGGGCGATCCCCAGGCGACAGCCTATCTCGTGAATGCGCTGATCTTTCAGGAACTCTACCGGCAGGATCTGCTCGACACCACGTTTTACGCCAACGACGGATTTTTATCCGGGCGTCACGCCACAGAGGAGAATCCGGCCACGCGCGACCGCATCTTCGCCCTGGCCGACGAGACAGTGCGTGAGGCCGACTGGCGCTTGAGCCAGAATCCTCGCGATGTGGACGCGCTCTTTGCCCGCGCCTGGGTTCGCAGCCTGCGCTGCACCTACGTCGCCATGGTCGAGCGGTCCTTTGGCGCGGGATTCCGGCTGGCGATCAAAGCCAAGGACGACGCCAATCGCGCCCTGGCGATCGATCCCCATTACGTGGACGCCAAGCTGATTGCGGGCGTCTATCAATACGTCGTCGGCGCGCTGCCCTGGCCCTTCAAGCTGATGATCGGCTTTGCGGGAATCACAGGATCGAAGTCCACCGGGCTGGCCATGCTGCAAGACGACGGCCAGCGCGGCGTCATCACCCGCGTCGAGGCGCGCACGGCGATGGCGCTGTTTTTGCGGCGCGAGGCGCGTTACAAAGAGGCCATCGCCGTGGTGCGCACGTTGCAGAGCCAGTATCCGCGGAATTTTCTTTTCTGCTTGGAAGAGGCCAACCTGCAAAAGGACGCCGGCGAGGGAATGGTCGCCGTGGAAGCCTATCGCCAGTTGCTGGCCAGGGCCGCACGGCCGGGGTACTTTGCCTCGTCGAAACTGGAACTGGCCGAATTCGGCCTGGGCGACGCGCTGCGCGGCCAGCGCCACGACGGCGAGGCCGCCGAGGCGTATGAGCGAGCCGCCGAGGCCGCCGGCGTGGGGCCGGAACTGAAGATTCGCTCGCTGCTCGCTGCCGGCCAGTGCCGCGACCTGAGTGGACAGCGCACCCTGGCCGTGCGCGATTACCGCGAAGCACTCGATGCGGGGCCGAACACCTCCCGCGCGGGCGAGGCGCGCAAGTATCTGCGCTCGCCCTACCGAGGAAATTGATCGGCCTTGCGCAAATTCTTGCAGCGCGTCAGGACCATGCGCCGGCGCGGCTTTGCGCCGCGCATATACTGAACTCGTACTTCCTCGCTCTATGCGTCCAGAGTTGACCCGAGCTTCGGAGCTGTTGCGCGACCGCTCGCCGGAGGCGGTCGCCCAGGCGATTGGCCTGCTGCAAAACACGGTCTTTTCCTTCAGCATGAAAATGTGCGGCCATCGTGAGGATGCCGAGGACACGGCGCAGGAGGTGATCTTCCGCTCGCTCCGGCACCTGCACAAACTGCAAGAGCCTTCGGCTCTCGCCGCATGGCTCTACACCGTCACGCGCAACCGCTGCCGCCGCATGCGCGGCGCAGCCGCCGATGCGCCCGAGCGCAGGCTCTCGCTCGACGAGCTGATGCCCGGCGAGGCGGAACTGGGCCGGCTGCTGCTCGATGCTGGCGACTCGCCCGAAGACCGGCTGCTCGCCAGCGAGGAACACCGCTTGCTGCACCGGGCGCTGCTGCAGATTCCCGCGCCGCTGCGGCTGGTCCTCGTTCTGCATGACATGGAGGATCTCGAAACCGAACTGGTTGCGCGCATTCTCGATCTGCAGGCCGGAACCGTGCGCGTGCGGCTGCACCGGGCGCGGCTGGCGCTGCGCAAACAGATCGCGCTGCTGCTTCAAGGCGAAAAAAAAGGCCGCGCCGCAACGGCCAGAAAGAGCGCGGCCCTCGAAAAAACGGGCTCAGCCGCACGACAGCCAAAGCAGCCCGTCGCGCGGCCGCGCGAGTGCCGCGAACTCTTCGCCAGCCTTTCGGAGTATCTTGACGGAAAGATTGAGCCGGAAAGCTGCGAAAAAATGCGCGCGCATATCGAAAGATGCCCGGCCTGCGTGGCGTTTCTGCGCGATCTGCGCGCCGCTATCGATCGCTGCCGCGCGATGAATCTGGCCTGCGATCCGGCCGTGGCCGAGCGCTTGCAGGCAATGCTCACCCGCGAATATCTGCGCATGACCGGCAAGGCCGATGCGGCGACAAACAGACGCACGCGGTAGAGGCTCGCGGGATGCGCTGCGACGGGCGCTCGGCTACTTGTGGAACTTCTTCTCCAGGCGAGTTTCCTGCTTCGTTTTTACCGCTTGTCCCTGGCGCGGCAGAGCGGCTCCAGAGTGCAGACGCCGCACCGGGGATGGCGCGCCAGACAAACCTGGCGGCCATGATGAATGACCTGATGCGAAAAACCGATCCAGCGCGCGCGCGGCAAAAGGCGCATCAGCTCCTGTTCGACCTTCTGCGGCGTCTCGCCTTGGGCCAGTTCCAGCCGCCGTGCGATGCGGAAGACGTGCGTATCGACGACAACGCCCTCGGCCTTGCCGAAGCCAACGCCGAGCACGACGTTGGCGGTCTTGCGCGCCACGCCGGGCAGCGTAATCAACTCGGCAAGCGTCTGCGGAACTTCGCCGCCGAACTCCGCGAGAATCTTGCGCGCCGCGCCCTGAATCGACTTGGCCTTGTTGCGAAAAAAACCCGTCGACTGGATTTTTTCCTCGATTTGTTCGAGAGTCGCCGCGATCATCGCCTCGATCGTCGGAAACGAACGGAACAGCTCCGGCGTCACCTTGTTCACGCGCGCGTCGGTGCATTGCGCGGAGAGAATGGTCGCCACCAGCAGTTCCCACGGCGAGCGGTGATCGAGCGCGCACGCGGCATGCGGATAGGCTTCATCGAGCTGCTGCAAAATGGCAGCCACGCGCTCGGGCGCGAGCGCGTGGCGCGGAGAGCGGCGGGATCGCGCCGATTTTACCTGCGTCGAAGCGGTTGATTTGCGCGGCGGCATGATTCGCAGTGTACTTCCTTGGCGTGGCCTTCTACAGCTTGCCTTCCAGCCACGCGCCCAGCGTTTCAAGCGGCAGCCGCAGGCCGAGGAAGAATTGGCCGAAGAGGCCGTAGACGGCGCTGACCTCGTCGAAGCGCATCTCGTAGATGAGCTTTTTGAAGATCGCCGGATCGTCGCCGAAGAGGGTGACGCCCCACTCCCAATCGTCCATGCCGATGGAGCCGGTGATGATCTGCTTGACCTGGTCGGCGTACCTTCTGCCGATCGTCCCGTGCTCGTGCATCATTCTCTGGCGCTCGGCAAAGGGGACCGTGTACCAGTTCGCCTGCTCGCCGCGTTTGCGGTCCATCGGATAGAAGCAGAGAAATTTCGCGTCGGGAATGGCTGGGTAGAGGCGGGGTTTCATGGCCTCGGCGCCGCGTGCAAGCGAGTGGGCGATCTCGGCCGTCCACTCGGCCGAGTGCGGCTCCAAGCCCTTGGCCGCGGCGGCCTCG
Source organism: Acidobacteriota bacterium (assembly GCA_021785495.1). Taxonomy (GTDB): domain Bacteria; phylum Acidobacteriota; class Terriglobia; order Terriglobales; family Acidobacteriaceae; genus Telmatobacter. The sequence continues at coordinate 43,845 of JAJYFB010000005.1, forward strand.
TAGGTTTTGCGGCTCGACTCGTAGAGGCCCAGTTCGACCACTGAAACATACGAATGCGTAGGCGCGAGGAAGTCGAAGAGCCGTGTCTGCGCCAGGTCAAGTTCGGCCTGATTCAGGGCTTCGAACGAGTCGCGAAAATGCAAAAAGATCAGGTCGCCCTTGTGGCCCAGTTGCGAAAAAATCGCCGTCCGCGCAGGAGCCTCCGGGCTGGAGCGTTCGAGAGAGCGCAGGGCGGCGTCGGCCTGGGCGAGAATCTCCTTGCGCTCGCCGTCCGCGCAAGACCGCCAGGATTTCCAGTCAAAGCGGAAGAACTGATGGAGAGTCGCCGAGCCTTCGAGCGTCAGCGGAACGGGGGGAAGATCGGACACGAAAAAACCTCCTGAGAAAACAGCGGAGCTGGCGAAGCCAGCGGGGGAACGAGACCGGACAGGAGACGCAAAGCAATCTCCGATTCCTGGCCGGGAAGTGGGCCATCCGCTGCACAAGTGAAGCGCCGGCAGCCGGCCACCCTCTTCATCCTAACCCGGCACGGCGGCCATCGCTCCTGCGCTGCGGCCGCTCACCGCAGATAATGCACGTGGGGCTTGGTGCCAGCCTCGGGAAGGAGCACATGACTGGATCGCGTGAGAAGCAGGCGGCTGACCTCCGATTCCGGATCGTCCAGATCGCCAAAGTGCATACAGTGGGTCGAACAGACGGAAACGCACGCCGGATCGAGCCCCTTCTCGATGCGTGGGAGACAAAAAGTGCATTTGTCTCCGTAGCCATCGGGATGAATGTACCGTGCGCCGTAGGGACAGGCCGTCAAACAAATCTTGCAGCCGATGCACTTGGCCCGGTCGATCACCACGATGCCGTCGCGGGCATGAATATGGCTGGCCCCGGTCGGGCAACAGGCCACGCAGGGCGGAATCTCGCAGTGGTTGCATCGCTGAGAGAGCATCTCGATGCGCACGCTGGGATAGGCGCCGTACACCCTTTCTGCAATCCAGGAACGGTGATACCCATCGGGAACGTTGTTCTCGGTTTTACAGGCCACAATGCAGTTCTGGCAGCCCGTACATCGCTGTATGTCGATTGCCATGGCATAACGCGTCATTTTTCAGTCTCCGCATTGCCGGGTACGAAGTATACATCCAGATCCTCTCCTGAATTTCAACGCCCGGATCGATCGCGCCGATCCCTGTCTGAAAGTTCTGCTGTCTGGAAGTTATGTTCCCGGACGCGGGCTGCAAACAGTGATACGGATCACCTGTGTGATTTTTGCCCTAGAGTTGAGCCACTTGCAAAATTCCGTGCCGGCGCATCCGCAAGCAGAAGATCGTCCATCAGGGGCTAAAGCCCTCATTCATTCCAGGCGACTTACGGCACGACTCAAGTCGTGCCCTTTCAATTCCTGCGCACGTCTATCGAATTTTGCAAGTGGCTCGAGTTGATGCAGATTTTCCTCTTCTTGCGGGAAATCGCTCAAAAGATCGTCCTTGGCCCAGCCCGGATTCCGCGTGGGGGCGGGGCATCCCGCCAGACGCCTTAACCGTTAAACCATGAAGAACTTCCCGGAAACTCCTGCGTTTGCCCGGCCGCTGGCGTAATCTGAAAACACGATGAAAGATTCCGCCGTTCTGCTGATCGACTGCCCGGATCGAAAGGGTCTGGTGGCGCGCGTCTCCGGCCTGCTCTACGAGCGGGGGGCGAATATTCTGCACGCCGACCAGCACCGCGACCAGGATCTTGGCCTGTTCTTCATGCGCGTCGAGTTCGAACTGGACGGCTTCGATCTCGAAGGCTTCCGCACCGTCTTCGCCGCGCTCGCCGGGGAACTGGCGATGACCTGGAAGCTGACGGCCAGCACGCCGCGGCCACGGGTGGCGCTCTTCTGCTCGCAGGTTCTGCACTGCATGGCCGACCTGCTGCATCGCTGGCGCACGGGCGAGTTGCACTGCGAGATTCCCCTCATCGTCTCCAATCACCGCGACGTGGCCCCTCTCGCGGCCTTTTACGGCGTTCCCTTTGCGCACGTTCCCGTCACCGCCGCGACCCGCGCGATGGCCGAGGCCCGGCAACTGGAACTGCTGGCCGAAAACGCAATCGAGCTGGTGGTGCTGGCGCGGTACATGCAGATTCTTTCTCCGGCCTTTGTGGCGCGCTATCCTTCGGCGATCGTCAACGTGCATCACTCGTTTCTGCCGGCCTTCACCGGCGCGCGCCCCTATCACGCGGCCCATGCGCGCGGCGTCAAGCTGATCGGAGCCACCAGCCACTACGTCACCGAGGTTCTCGACGACGGTCCGATCATCGAGCAGGACGTGGCGCGCATCTCCCACCGCGACCAGGTGGAAGACCTCGTCGCGCGCGGCCGCGACCTGGAGCGGATGGTGCTTTCGCGCGCCGTGCGCTGGCATCTCGACCGGCGGATTCTTTGCTATGGCAACAAGACGGTGGTCTTCGATTAGCGCCCGGCGCGCCGGGCGTTCTTGACGGCGCTGCGCCGCTCCTTCGACAATGCTTTCGTAGCCATGCGCCGCTGGTTCTCCATCCCCCGCTCGCCACGCCTCAAGCGGTTTCGCCGCGGCCATCGCGACCGTGGGCGCTACCGGTTTGCGCTGCATCTCCCGTCTCAATGAGGATTGGCCTTGATTCCCCGCTTGCACAACTCCCTGCAAGCCGTTGGGCGTCATGGCTCTAACTTCGCTGGCCTCGCGAAGGCCGCTAGTTCCGCTCAAGAGGATTTTCCGATGAACAGTTTTGCGAGCAAGTCCGTACTCACCTCCGGCAATCGTTCGTACGTCATTTACCGTCTGCCGGCTCTCACCGCGCGCGGCTTCAACCTGGCGCGCCTGCCCTTCAGCCTGAAGATTCTGCTGGAAAACCTGCTGCGCCGCGAGGACGGCGTGAACGTGACGGCCGCCGACGTCGAGTTTCTGGCCAACTGGGACGCCCAGGCCGCGCCCAGCCGCGAGATCGCCTACATGCCGGCCCGCGTGCTGATGCAGGATTTCACCGGCGTACCGGCCGTCGTCGATCTGGCCGCGATGCGCGACGCCATCCAGGCCCTGGGCGGCGATCCGGAGCGTGTCAATCCGCTCGCCCCGGCCGAGCTCGTCATCGACCACTCGGTGCAGGTGGACGAGTACGGAACGCCGGCCGCCTACCAGGCCAACTCTCTGCTTGAATTTCAGCGCAACCGCGAGCGGTACGCCTTTTTGAAGTGGGGCCAGTCGGCTTTTCGGAATTTCTCCGCCGTACCGCCCGGCATGGGCATCTGCCACCAGGTGAATCTGGAGTACCTGGCCCGCGTGGTCTTCAGCGCGCAGGCGAACGGCGAAACCGTGGCTTATCCCGACACGCTGGTCGGCACCGATTCGCACACCACGATGATCAACGGCCTGGGCGTGCTCGGCTGGGGTGTGGGCGGCATCGAGGCCGAGGCGGCCATGCTCGGCCAGCCCGTCTCCATGCTGATTCCGCAGGTCGTCGGCTACAAACTCACCGGAAAGCTGCGCGAGGGCGCAACGGCCACCGACCTTGTGCTCACGGTCACGCAGGCGCTGCGCAAACTCGGCGTGGTCGGCAAGTTCGTTGAATTTTATGGCGACGGCTTGACGCAGTTATCGCTCGCCGACCGGGCCACCATCGCCAACATGGCTCCCGAGTACGGCGCCACCTGCGGCATCTTTCCGGTCGATATCGAGACTCTGCGCTATCTGCGCCTTTCCGGCCGCAGCGAGGAGCAGATCGCGCTCGTCGAGGCGTATTACAAGGAGCAGGGGCTCTTCCACGTCGCCGGAGCGCCCGATGCCGACTACTCGCAAACCCTTGCGCTCGATCTGGGCGACGTGGAGCCGAGCCTGGCCGGCCCCAGGCGCCCGCAGGATCGCGTGCTGCTGAAGAACGCGGCCGCCAGCTTCGCCGAGCAGCTTCCCTCGCTGCTTGCGCCCACGGCCAAGCCCCTCGGATCGCGCGTGGCCGCGCCGTGGGAGCGCAAGCCCCTGGCCGACGCCGCCGCGAGCGCTCTGCTTGCGCAAAAGGACGAGTTGCAGGTGACGACGACGGTAAAAGAGCGCTTCGGCGTCGATCCCGATCCCTACCTCGATCATGGCTCGGTGGTGATCGCGGCCATCACCAGTTGCACGAACACCTCGAACCCCTCGGTGATGATCGCAGCCGGATTACTCGCCAAGAAGGCCGTCGAAAAAGGGCTCAGCGTGCCGCCGTGGGTGAAGACCTCGCTTGCGCCCGGCTCGCGCGTCGTCACCGATTATTACCGTCGGGCCGGCCTGCTGCCGTATCTTGAAAAGCTGCGCTTCAACGTGGTGGGTTACGGCTGCACCACCTGCATCGGCAACTCCGGGCCGCTTCCGGCCGACGTCTCGAAGTCCATCGAAGAGCACGGGCTGGTTGCGGTCAGCGTGCTCAGCGGCAATCGCAACTTCGAGGGCCGCGTGAATGTGGACGTACGCGCCAACTATCTGATGAGCCCGCCGCTGGTTGTCGCCTATGCGCTCGCCGGCCGGATTGGCCACAACTTCGACACCGAGCCGCTCGGCAGCGACAAGGACGGAAGGCCGGTTTTCCTGCGCGAGATCTGGCCCACGCAGGCCGAGGTCGCGAGCGCCATCGAACAGGCGGTTCGCAGCGAGGGCTTCCGCAAGGAATACGCCACGGTCTCCGAGGGTGACGCCAACTGGCAGGGGCTGCATTTTCCCACCGGCAGCGTCTACGAGTGGGAGGCTGATTCCACGTATATTCGCAGAGCGCCCTACTTCGACGGCATGACGAGGACGCCCGCCCCGGTCGCGGAGATCATGGACGCGCGCGTGCTGGCCGTTCTGGGCGACTCGGTGACCACCGATCACATCTCGCCGGCCGGATCGATCAAAGCCAACGGCCCGGCCGGAAAGTATCTCGCCGCGCATGGCGTCAGGCCGCAGGATTTCAATAGCTACGGCTCGCGCCGCGGCAATCATGAAGTCATGGCGCGCGGCACCTTCGCCAACGTGCGCCTGCGCAACAAGCTCGCTCCGGGCACCGAAGGCGGCGTCACGCGCCTCTTGCCCGAAGGCGAGACCATGAGCATCTACGACGCCAGCGTGAAATACGCCGAGCGCGGCACGCCGCTGATCATCCTGGCCGGCAAGGAGTACGGCTCCGGCTCCTCGCGCGACTGGGCGGCCAAAGGGCCGAAGCTCTTGGGCGTACGCGCCGTCCTCGCCGAGAGCTTCGAGCGCATCCATCGCTCGAATCTCGTGGGCATGGGCATTCTGCCGCTCGAATTCCTGCCCGGCGAAAATATCGAATCGCTCGGCCTCACCGGCGAAGAAATTTTTTCTTTGCCCGGACTCCCGGGGTTGCTGAAGGAGAAGTTTGTGAACGGACGCACGATTGCCGTAACTGCGAGTTCGTCTCGCGGCGGCAAAACATTCAACGCCCTGATCCGCATCGACACGCCGCAGGAGATCGAGTATTACGAGCACGGCGGCATCTTGCAGTACGTGCTGCGGCAGTTGGCCGGGAAATAGCGTTTGGATCGAAGTCTCCGCAGCCAGATTCCGCGCTATACTTTCCTCATGCGGAATGAATTCACGGCTGTCATCGAGCGCGACGGCGACTGGTTTGTCGCCTGGTCACCGGAGATTCCCGGCGCCAACGGCCAAGGCCGCACCATTGAAGAATGCCGCGCAAACCTGGGCGCTGCGATTCAATTGATCCTCGAAGACCGTCGCGAAGACGGTCTTCGAGGAGTACCGTTCGACGCGCTCCGCGAAACGGTTACGATCCAGTGAAGCGCGATCTCTTACTGCGTCATCTGCGCCTGCACGGCTGCTATCTCAAGCGGGAAGGCGCAGCGCATTCTTTGTAGGCCAATCCGCAAACGGGAAAGACCGAAGCCGTGCCGCGCCACGTGGAAGTTGCGGATGTGCTGGCGCGAAAGATTTGCCGTGGGCTCGCAGTTCCAGACATTGGCCGTCCGCAACCATCGTAAAAGCCTTCATATCTCACGATTCGCTCTCCCGATTGTCGTCCTCCAGCACTTCGTCGAGCAACAGGCGCAGGCTCACCGCTCGCGCGCGTCCGGCGCGGGGATCAGCCTCGCGCGCCTGCGTAAGCTCGTCGGCCAGATTCAACGCGGCCAGCACGGCCACGCGCAGCGAGTCCGCAGTCTTTCCGTGCTCGGCCACGGCGCGCATCTTGGCGTCGACCATCGCGGCCAGTTGGCGCAAATGCTCCGGCTTGGGCCCGGAGAGATGATAGATCTGGTCGTAGATCTCGACCGTCACGTATTCGTCCGGATTGTTGCGCGGGGAAGTGGTCATCCGTGCCTCACAGCCCCAGGGCGTCGAGTTGCTTGAGCAGCCGGTCGACGCGCTGACGAACCTCGTCGCGCTCGGCCCGCAGCGTATCCCGTTCGGTGCGCAGGCTCTGGATCTCGCCTTCAAGCCGCTCGACGACGAGCGAATGCGCCTGCAACTGCGCCTCGGCCTGCACAGCGCGCGCCTCCCATTCCGCAATCCGGGCCTCGGCCGACGCGCCCACCTGCCGGCCCTGTTTCACCATCTCGACGGCGCGATAGATACGTTCTTCGAGCGCGGCAAAATCGTCCTCGCTCACCGCCAAAGCGGCTGGTTCGGCGGTAGCGCTCCGGGGCTCCTCCAGATGGTTCGTCTGGCTGCTCGCCTGCTCCACCATTGCCGTCTGCCCCATCGCCTGTTCCTCGCCCTCCGTCAGGCTGACAGCCGGCGCTGGAGCCAACGGCTCCCATAAAGATTCGGACATTCCTTCTCAACCTCCGTCCCCTTTGAGGACTGTTTTCGTCTGAGTATAGCGCCAAAGTCGCTGCAATTTCGTTGCGCCGCTGGATGGGTTTCCGGCCCGCCTTGCGCAACGGAACGTCTTCCCATTGCGAACGGGCGCCGCTGACGGGGCAGTTGCGCTAATTTTCAAGCGCGCAATCTCGCCCCCACCGTTCCAACCGCTTCAATCACCTGCGCATGAAACCGCTGCAACTCCTCGTCGCGCAAGGTTCGATCCGGCGCCTGGAAGGTTGCTCCAAGCAGCAAGGCATACTCGCCCTTGCCGAGCCGCGGATCGCAGAAGACCTCGCGCACGCGCCACTCCGCCAATTCGGGGATTGGAAGCGCGGCCATGGCGCGATCGATGCGCTCCCAGTCGATGCTCTCGTCCAGAACCAGCGAAAAATCGCGCCGCACCGGCTGGTAACGCGAAAGTTCTCGCGCCAGAGGCCGCCGAAGCGCCAATTTGTAGAGTCGGTCGAGAAAAATCTCGCCGACGAGCACAGCGTCTTTGCTCTTGTGAATCTTGCGGGCCGCAGCCTCGCGCGGATGCAGTTGGCCGAACCAGCCCACCGTCACGCCCTCGGCCACCACGCGCGCCGCACGATAGGGATGCAGCCACTCCGGCGTCAGCCCGGCGTCGGGGGGAAAGCGGTCGAAGTACACACTGCGCATTTCGAAACGCGCCAGCACCTGCTCAACCACGCCCTTCGCGTCGAAGAAGTCCATGCTGCGGCCGGCGTGCATGGCGCTCTCTTCGGGCCACGCGCCCACCGCGCCCAAGGCCAGCGCCGGGCGCTCTTCGACCTTCTCCGTCGTGCCGCTGAAGACCGTTCCCATCTCGAAGAGGCGCACATCGGCCACATCGCGATTGAGGTTGCCGGCGATCATCGCCAGCATTCCCGGCGCCAGCGACGGGCGCAGCATCCCGGCCTCTTCGCTGAGCGGGTTGCCGAGCGGCACCGCCTGCGCGGGCTGCGGCGCGGCCAGCGCGGCCTCAGCCGCCGAGCAGAAGGTGCTGCCGATCGACTCATGAAAGCCCGCGGCGAGCATCGCGCCGCGCACGGCGGCCTCTTTTTCCGCCCACGGCAGCGCGCGCACGCCTCCGGCGAAGGCCGGCAGCGTATTCGCAAAGCGGTTGTAGCCGTAAACGCGCGCAATCTCTTCGATGAGGTCGATCTCGCGCTCCACGTCGAGCCGCCAACTGGGCAGCGTGATCTTCCACGAGCCTTGGCCAAAGGAATGCCCCACCGCAGGTGACGCCGCTTGTACTCCGCATCCCAGCGCAGCCAGCACGGATTCGACGGTCGCCGCCGTAATGCCTTCCTCGTCCACCGTCTTGCCGAGAATGCGATGCACCTCGCTCAACGCCAGCGCGACAGGTTTGCGATTCGCGGTGCGGGCTTCGATCGCCGCCACGCGCACGTCCACCAGTTCGCCTTCGATCCATCCGCCGTTGGCCAGCAGAATCGCGCTGACCATCGCCGAGGCTTTGGGTGCGGCGTTGAAATCCGCGCCGCGCTCGAAGCGATGGCTCGCGTCCGTATGCAGGCCGTGACGCCGCGCCGTCTGCCGCACCGCCACGGGATCGAACCACGCCGCCTCGACGAGCACGTTCTTCGTCTCCGGCGTAATCATCGAATCCCATCCGCCCATCACGCCGGCCAGCGCCAGCGCCTTCTTGTGGTCGGCGACGACCAGATCGTTCGCATCGAGCGTGCGCTCCACGCCGTCGAGGGTCTTCAGCCGCTCGCCCTTCCGCGCCCGGCGCACCACGATGCCGCCCTCGATCTTGTCGAGATCGAAGGCGTGCGTGGGCTGGCCCATCGCCAGCCAGGCGAAGTTCGTGGCGTCGACCGCGTTTGAGATCTTTTTTTGCTCCAGAAGATCGAAGTAGGTCGAGACTTCGGCGCCCGCGAACCAGTCGCGCGACTCGCCGAGGACGACCTCGCGCAAAACACGAGCCGTGAAGCGGCCGCAAGCGTCCTCGGCTTCGATCTTCACCGAAAAAGGATGGCCGCATGGGCGGGGATTCGCAAGCGCGAACGCCAGCGCGGGAAGCGCCAGCCCGTAGATCGCAGCCGCCTCGCGCGCCACGCCGTAATGATTCATCGCGTCCACGCGGTTGGTCGTGATGTCCATCTCGAAGAGCGAGCCTGAGCCCTCGCCGAGCGGATAAATGCCGTCCACGGCGATGCCGCGCAGCGTCAAATCCTCAGCCAGTTGCGCATCGTCAACGGGAAGACCGGGCAGATAACTGCGCAGCCATTGGGTCAGTATATTCATCGCTTGTGTTTCTCACTTCGCTGGTTGGCGCGCAGTGCGCGAACTTGCTAAACAAACTGTCCGAGAAACCGCATATCACCCGCGAAAAAGCTGCCGATTTCGCCGATGCCGTATTTCATCATGGCGATGCGCTCGACGCCCATGCCGAAGGCGAAGCCGGAGACGTTCTTCGGATCGTAGGCCGGCTGTTTCTCCGCGGCGAAGGCGAAGACCGCCGGATCGACCATGCCGCAGCCCAGCAGTTCGATCCATCCCGACTGCTTGCACTTGCGGCAGCCCTTGCCGCCGCAGAAGATGCAACTGATCTGCACATCGGCGCTCGGCTCGGTGAAGGGAAAAAACGACGGGAAGAAGCG